>CAYNLM010000029.1:0-29601 GCA_964398045.1 uncultured Nitrospira sp.
TGCTTGGAACAGTGGATGTAGGCTTCTTCCACGTCGATGACAATCCACATTTCAGGGCGGCGACCTCCCTTGCTTTGAGCCGCCCGGATGAGGCTCGCCGGGAGGTGCGGGAGCGCCAAGAGTTCGCTCGACTCGACGACGCGCGCACGGCCGTTGACGTGCAGGCCGATCGTCGTCTGACAGTAGTCGAGAAAGATCATGCCGATGTGCGGATTCTCCAGCAGATTGCCCACACTGGCCAGCACGCCGTTGCCGCGATATTCAGGATAGGCCAAAGTCTTTGAATCCAGGACATGCACAAATCCAGGCTCGCCGGCGCGAAACGAGCAATCGCATCGACCCTCGGCGTCAGCCGTGGCAATCGATACCATGTCTTGCCGTGCAATGAACTCCTGCATGGCCGCATTCAGATGATCCAGCTGTTGGTTCGTGTAAAAGGCCGCCGCCCGTCTGGTGGTGCCGAAGCGGGCTTGCGCCCGCTGCTCTCCGGATAACGCCGTCCGTTTCATACGTCTCCTTGTGACGCACTGGTCTTCCGTGAGGAGGGTATTGTCTACCAAGCAAGTTTCTTTTGTCGAATGCGATATAGAGGAAACCTGAGAAAAGTCTTACCAACGTTTTTCACGAGATGCCGTCATTGGATGCTCCCTTTGCGGAACCAGGGGTTCCCCTAGTGGGCTGTTGTGCACGCTCATCGCATGCTGCGCCTATGCCATTCCTATGGCCTGTCTTGATTGTGTTGCTGAGCGGCTGTATTGCGCTTGCGAAACCGCCGGTCCACCCGCTCGAAGTCGGTGACATCGAGTTCGATCCCCCGACCATTCACGCGATCGGGCTCAGTTTGCCGGTCCTCGCCGGCGATGAAGATTTCGACGCCTCTGTGTCGGTGTCCTATCGCCCCGCCGGAACCTCAGCATGGAAGGAAGCTCTCCCGCTCCAGCGGGTGCGAACGGACACACTGTCGCGGCCGGATCCGACGCCTTTTCCGATCGCGGAGCAATTCGCCGGCAGCATCTTCGGCTTGGAGGCCGACCGGGCGTATGAGATCAAGCTGGATATCCTGGATCCCGATGGAGCACAGACAACGAAGGAGGGAACCGTTCGCACGAGGCCTTTCCCGCCGGAACGTCCTGCATCGCCGCATCCCGTCCCGGTGCAGTCGGCTCGCGCGCTCGCCGAGGCCTTGTCCTCCGCCGGACCCGGTGACGTGATCGAGCTGGCCGCCGGCACCTACGCGGGACCGCTCAAGATGGAGCGAAGCGGGACGGCGACTGATCCCATCGTGCTCCGAGGGCTGGACCGTGATCGGACGATTCTTGAGGCGCCCGGGTCAGACTATGCGCTGACCATCACGGGCTCGCATATCATCGTCGAGCGGCTCACGCTCAGGCGCAGCGCCTGGGGCATGCGCATCACGAACGCGAGCGATGTGATCGTCCGCTGGACGCGCATGACGGACGTGAAGTACGGGATCAATGCGACCGGCGGCGCGAACAGACAGTTCTACATTTGCGACAATGTCTTAACCGGAACGGGCGTGACCTGGCCCGATTACAGCTCGCGCACGTGGGATTTTGAAGGGATCGTCATCACGGGAACCGGGCATGTGATTTGTCACAACACGTTGTCCGGGTTCGGCGACGCCCTCGGCCTCTCGCCGCGCACCGCGATTCCCAATCGGGCGATCGATTTCTATGGGAACGATGTGCTGTGGGGCGGCGACGACGGCATCGAATTGGATTACAATACGGCCAATGCGCCGTACAAGCTCAACCAAGATCCCAGCGGCTTCCATATTTTTCACAACACGGCGATCCGCCCGGGATGGGCCTGGACCCAATACGGCCATTACGTGTCGAATTTTTCCTTCCTCAATAATCTGACGGTCGGCACGGAGAACGCTGTGTATATGCAACCGGCCATTCGTTTCGCCCACATCGATTACAACGGTTGGGCACCGGATGGCGAATTCACGTTTCGGGATACATGGGAGGGGTTTGCCGAACTGCGCGACGACTCACCCTACGAACGGCATGGCGTGCTGCTGCGGCAACCCATCTTCGAGAAGCCCGTTCAGATACCGAAAGAATTTGCCTCGTTCATGCCGCCGCCGGAGTCGGTCCGCCTCGACCCGAAATGCAATGGCGTGGATTCCGGTGTGCGCTTGCCCAATGTCAACGACGATTTCACCGGACAAGCGCCCGATCTCGGGGCATTGGAGCAGGGGCAAGCCGCTCCTCATTATGGTGTGCGTGAGGCGGACGGACGACCTACTATCGTCACCATCGCACCATGATCATGGTACCGCGGCCGGCACTCTTTCGCGGCGAAGGGAAAATTGTTTCGGTTGGGCCACGCGGCCGATTTAGAAGCCGAGCTCTTTTTCGAGATCCGCCTGTCCCTTCTTGAACTGCTTTTTCTCTGCTGTCTCCTTCTTCTTCGTCAGCGCGTCAAGCTCTTCCGCGCGCTTCTTGTGGGCTTCGTTCTCCTTCTGCCGGGCCAGATCTTCTTTTTCTTCGGCGAGGCTGGCGGCTTGCGCGGTCTTGATGCCCTCGTCAGGCACCGTCATCCACGACAACCGGTAGCCCGGCCTCCTGAACGCCAACTCTTGATAGACGACGACGTAGCGGGTGGGATAGCTGCGCTGCCCGATCTGACGCTCCTCTAAAATATAGACGGTCGGGGCGCCGTACAGATTTGGCTGATAGGTATCGAAGCCTATCCGGCCCGTGCTTCCTTGCAGCGACACCGATTGCAATTTCTGCATGTATGCGAGGTACGCTTCCATGTTGGTCGGATCCGGAGGCTTCTCGTTCTCCAACTGCGTCCCCGCGGCCTGCTGGGCTTGATTGAGCGCTTCTTCTTCATCTTGTAACTGATAGCGATACTGCTCTTGGAATTGCTCCCATTTATACGGACCCTTTTTCGCCTTGGCTTTAAAAAATTGAGCGGGGTCGCTCTTGCCTTTGGCGACATAGGAGAGACGCCCCTTCGTCGCATCGCTAAAGTCGAAGAGATAGGCACTGTCCGGGGCGACGGGCATCGAGAATTTTGCGGGATCGGCCGGCTTTTCAATTGCGCGGCCTGTGCGCATCGGCACGGCCCGCTGTTTCAATAAGCTGATGGCAGGACCCTTCCCTTGGGTGAGCATGCTTGAGACAGCATGCCTGACATCCGGTACCGGATCGTTGGTCAACGGGGCCAGCAACTCCACATCGCTGTCTTGTGGGCCGATCATGCCGATCGCATCCGAGGCGGCGATCCGCAACTCTGGTTCGTCGCTGTCGAACATCTTCAAAATGTCCGACAGATAGGTTCGACTGGCGGTCGAGCCTAGCGAATGCAAATCCTCCTTCAAGATCTCGACAACATTGTTCCTGAGCTTGTCGCAATTGGCGTCTTTCGCGGGTTTATCGAAACAGTCGCGAAGATACTTGTCTAGAATTTCGTCTTTTGGAGACGGCGGCTTTGCCGATGGTGTGCCGTCTGGAGGTGATCCCGCTACTCCGGAACCAGAAAGAGCAAGAAGCCACAGTGCGAACACACATGTCATCATCAAAAAGCTAAGATTCTGATCTTGCCTCATAGAATGTCCTCCCGGATCCAACTGTGCTGAATGCTCGTCGTTCCTATCGTCGAAGATTGGGAGAGCTGAGGAGCCCTATGCTGTATCTCCGAATGCGTCCCAGGTTGCCGTCTAGCTCATCCTGCCTAAAGGTAGCATTGATAAAAAGCCGGACGATGCTCGTGTGGAATCGCGTCTTCGGATCACATTGATCTTTGAGCTTCTTCAGATCGTCTATGAGAATCTTAATCGAAATGTAATCAGCCTTCGGAAGCTCATCTCTTATTTTTATCCACCGCTTTTCATCTTGATCGTTGCACTCGCGAAACGCCTCACTGTTGGGCGGAATCCAAAGCAGCGTCATCAAGATTACAAGGAAACCGGAAATTATGGTAAAGATCTTCATAGCTCCCTCCTATACCATCAAAGCCCGATGCGGTATAACCACGCCATGGATCGTCTCACCATTCGCCACTTGCTCCTCTGTGCCCTTGTCACCTCGGTCACCCTGGCCACCTATGCCGGTGTGGTCTACGGTGACTTCCAATTCGACGATGTCTCCACGATTCTCGAGAATCCGCATCTGGAGCGCTGGCAAACCTTCGTGGGCCATCTCGATCACATGGTCCGCCCCGTGCTCTGCGCCACATTTCTTGTCGATCGGTTACTGTATGGCACCAGCGCAGCCGGGTATCATTTCCTGAATCTCTTGCTCCACCTCGGATCCGGGCTTCTCATTTATCGGATTCTCACTCATGCCGTGACGAAGGAAACACAACAGGTCCCGTTCTGGACTGCATTGCTCTTTCTGATCCACCCCATCCAGACCGAAGTCGTCACATACATCTCCGGCCGCGCCTCCGGTCTAATGGGATTTTTCTATCTTCTTGCCCTCGCCCTCTATATCGAAGCGGCTGTGTGTCAACGAGTCGGCATCCCTTACCGAATCTATCTGTTCGGAGCGCTCATGTCGTTCGCGCTGGCACTCGGCTCCAAAGAAACAGCCATGACCTTTCCGTTCGCGCTCCTCCTCTGGGACACACTGATACATCGGTTCGACCATGCCGAACTCCGCAAGATACTCCTCTCATCCCATCTCCCGTTCTGGCTGGTCCTCTTCGCCGCGGCCGCGTGGGCCTGGTGGCACCCTCGCTACTCCACACTCGCGCAGTTCAGCTTTACCCTGCGCCCCCTCTGGGACAATTTCTTGAGCGAGATCCACGCTGCCGCCTATGCGCTATTACTGTTTTTCTGTCCGTGGAAACAGAACTTCGATCACGATCTGCCCATACTTCATTCGTTGTTCGAGTGGCCGATGCCGCTCGATCTCTTGGTGCTTGGCGGAGTCGCCGCAGCTGCACTCGCGGCTGTTCGACGTCTCCCTCTGTTTTCATTCGGCATCGGGTGGTTCTTCCTGCAACTCCTCCCCACCAGTCTCATTCCGCGCAATGATTTGCTAAGTGAGCGCAATCTCTACTTGGCCTCGATAGGGTTTCTGCTTGCCCTCGTCGTCCTTGGCACCTGCCTGATACACCGGCTCATGGCTGCGCCGCAATATTCCAAGCTGATTCGCGTCGCCTCCGGAAGCCTCAGCGTCACGTTGGTCTTGGCACTCTGCCTTGCGACCGTTCAGAGAAACGCGCTCTATCGTGACCCGCTTCTACTCTGGTCCGACACGGTGATGAAATCCCCTCAGAAAGCCAGGCCTCATAACAATCTCGGTCATTTCTACGAGCAACGAGGCGACTGGGACCGCGCCATCGACGAATTCCGGATCGCCGCCAGGCTTGACCCCGATTATGTCGTCGCTCAGGACAATCTTCGCGACGCATACCTCCACCACGTCGGACGACGCTGAGGCCGATCTTACTCGCCTCCAGCGCGCATCACCGCTTGTCCATACCGCAGCAACTGCGCGGCTTGTTCCCACTGATTCACGAGGTTAAGTCCGACCAGCAACAAGTGGTGGTCGTCTTTGAACATGCTGGCGATGAGACAGCGGCCAGCCTTGCTGGTGTATCCGGTTTTCACGCCGGTGACCTCCCGATCAAGGAGGAGGTCATTGGTGGTATACAGTGCAATGTGTCGCTTCCCGTCCACGCTGGCGATGTCCCTCATGACCGTCCGAACCATCATGGAAATGGCGGGAATTTCCAGCGCCTTCTGAGTGAGCTTCGCGAGGTCCGCAGCGGTCGAATATTGACCCGGCGCATCAAATCCACAGGCGTTGGCGAAGTGAGTATTCTTCAACCCCAACGCCCGCGCCCGCTCGTTCATCATCCCAACGAACCGGTCGGCATCCCCACCTACGTGCCACGCAATGGCTTCGCAGGCATCGTTCGCGCTGGCCACCAACATGGCCGTCACCAGATCGCGCAGGAGAAATTCTTCGCCGGCCTTGAAATGGTAGGACGAGTGATGAACGATCGCGCGGTTGTCGATCTTCACCACTTGTTGAAGAGGTGCACCTTCTAACGCCACCAGGGCCGTCATCACTTTCGTCAGGCTGGCTGGCGGGAGTCGTCGCGTCGCATCCTTTTCCAGCAGGACGCGGCCGGACTTCAGTTCAACCAGATACAGTGCCGACGCCTTGATCGTCGGTCGATTCGGCCCATCACCGGCAAGCACGGCGCGGGGCACAGCGATCAACGCCATTGCCAATAAAGCGACGAGCAGCAAGCTGCCTCGCAGAAGATCGGTCATGGAGCGTCTATCGACCGAACAAGCCCTTCATGAAATCGCCAGCCTTCTGCATGTCGGACCGGTCGTCGGCAGGCGGCTGTGATTCCGGAGTCGGCTGAGTCTCTTGTGGCGTCACAACCTCAGGCCTCGTACCAGGTCTCCGGGTGCTGGGAGGAGGTGTCCCGGTCATGTCTGGACGGCCCATCGGCTGCCCCATGCCCTGGCGGCCCATCATGCCGCCCATCATCCCGCCCATGTCGAATTTATTGAAATCTTTTGGAATCTCGAAGAGCTGCGGATCCTGTTGGCCGATCTTCACATTCTTGAGTTCCGTGAACATCCGCTTCTTCTCATTGCCTTCTTTGTAGAGCAGATCTTGTTTGATGTTGATGCCTTCCTTCGTCCGCCAGGAGAAGCCGCCGTATTTCTTTCCGTCCGTGCTGGTCGCGATGGTCTTATACTTCGTGACTTTCATCCCGTCCAGCGTTTCCTCGCCCATGACCGTTTCCTCGAAATCCCACTGCGAGGGATCGTTGCCCTTGCTCTTGCCCATGCCTATCTGATGTTCCATGTACATTTTCTCGGACGGCATGACTTGCCACATGACTTTGCTGTCGTACCGGAAGATCTGGACCGCCCCGTCGCCGGCCCCGGTCAGCATTTCCTTGCGCTCCTTGGTGGGCGTGACATAGACGCGTTGTTGCATGGTGCTTTCGTCGGTTTGAATCGTCGCATCGGCTGAGTACTCCACTTGAGGACGGCTCAATTGGGCAGCCCCTACAGGCAGCGCACTCAATACGCTTGTGAGAGCGATCATCAGAACAAGACGTTGTGGCATGGCAGACTCCTTCCGATGTGTGCGAGGGTGACCCCGGTGTTGTCGGTACTTGATTCCATGGCGATAGTTAAGCGGAACCACGGAAAGCCGAAACGCTGGGGATGAAGGGTATCCCTTGCGTGAAAAGAAGTAAAGATAGGAGTTTGCAAAGAGGATGGCGCATGGCTCCGCGCAGGTGAAGGCTCCAGCGGAGGGAGTTAGCGCATGATGACTTTGCCGCTTTTGTTCCAATACCACTGGATCGAGAAATTGGGATAGATCGCGTCCTGGGCGTTCTGCCCTGCGACGGTGAACAGCACGCCCACGGCCCCGACCAGCGAGTCAGTGAAGCGGAATTGAATGGCCGGTTCAATGCCGACGACGGTCGAACCGTTCAGGGCTCCGCGATTGATGGCATGGCCATCGGCGCGCCAGGTGGCGGCATGAACGGTCACCAATTCCAGATTGTAGGCGAACCCCTTTTTATCGTCCAGGAAGTGCTCGAAGATGAATCGAGTGTTAATGACGTCGCCGACGTAGGTCGTGGTGCCGTTATCACTGCCGGGTGCCGAATAGGTGTAATAGACACCGGCACTGAAGCGGAACGGTTGGAGGTTTTTTCGGAAGGTCACGCCTTCCGTGTAGCCGAGTTCTCCGAACCTCGTCGCCGGAAGACGGCCAAGCGGGGCAAATCCACCTGGGGGGCGCTCGGTTCCGGTCCAGCGGCTCGTGGGCAGCACGAGTTGTTGATACAAGGTAATCGATGGTCGTGCACTATCCGGGTCCTGCACCATGGGGCGGTACTTCATGATGATCGACGTATCACCCATCCCGGTATCGGAGGTCCATGGACTGTCACTTCGGGCGCCGGTTGACGTGCTGTTCTTCGACCAATACCCAATCATGGAGGTTGCAAACCCAAGCTCGACATGGTTCGTGAGTCCATAGGCGAGCGTCACGAGCGGGGAGACCGCATAGGTGTGATTCGGACCATTCTTCGCGTCACCGGGAAGGGATAAGCCATTGCCGTAACTCTTTTCCGAAATCGAGGAGAAGAAGAACGGGCGTACGGAGAGTTGTCCTTGCGGGTGAATGTCTACGGATTGAATTAAGAGGGGACCCTCCGAAAAGGGATTCCAGCTTTGGCGGTACTTCTTGATCTCTTCATCCGTGGGTACCCAATCAAAGGCAAGAGAGGAGACTGCAGCGACACTACCTGCAAGCAGGAACAGGATGAAGATGAACACGAAGCGTAACGCAGGTGTTGTACTAATCGTCATTTCTTATTTATTTATTACATTTCCGATCATGATTTTGATATTTATACAAAAAGTACAGTTACTTTGTCAATATTGTTATTTATGCTTCGCTTTTAGATATAATGCTTGACATGAGGCAATAATACTTGCTACATACTTGCCATGAAATTTCGCCGGCAGGCTGGTCAAACTACACCTGAATTCTCCAATGACCTCAAGTCAGTTCGTACCTTGAAAGGCTGGTCACAGGGGGAACTGGCCTCTCGTGCCGGCATCACGCGACAGGCCATCTCGTCAATTGAATCGAATCTCTATTTGCCGACCACCGCTGTCGCGTTGCGTCTCGCTTCCGTGCTTGCCTGTCGTGTCGAGGATTTGTTCAGGTTGAGCCATGGTGAGGACATCATTGAAGGGACTCTCGTCGGTGCCGTTCGGTCTTCGGAAATGGCCGCTCCTATCCGCGTGAAGGTCTCTACGGTCGGAAAGAAGACGGTGGTACGTCCGGTCTCCGGACTGGGCGAAATGTTGTCCTTCACAGTCTCGGCGGATGGTTTTCTTGTCGACGGGGGGCAGCGGTCTGGCGGAGCGGTTCGAGTCCGGCTCTCACGCGAGCGTCGAGCGATCGAGCAGGAAATTTCTGTTGCCGGCTGCGACCCGGCGATCTTTCTCGCCGGCGAACATTTGCGGCGCCAAAAAGATCTGACGTCCGTGGTGGGGTGGTCGATGGGGAGCATGGCCGCACTCCATGCCTTGCAGCAAAGGGAGGTGCATGTGGCAGGACTGCATCTCCTCGATCCCTCAACGGGCGAATCGAACTTGCCGTTTTTAAGACGGGCGCTCAAAGGATCTGGTTACGAAGTCGTCACATTCGCGACGTGGGAAGAGGGATTTCTCGTCCGGCCAGGAAATCCCAAGTCGATTCGGTCTGTTGCCGACCTTGCAGATCCCACGGTCGGTCTCGTGAATCGCGAAGAAGGGGCGGGGGCCCGCCTGTTGCTCGATCAGCGATTGCGCGCAGCGGGGATTGAGTCCGCTCAGATCAAGGGCTACGGAACATCAGTCCGATCTCATTTTGAAGTGGCTCGCGCCATTGCCGGACATCACGCGGATGTCGGCATCGGGATCCGGTCTGCCGCGCAGTTATTCGGACTCGACTTTGTGCCGCTTCAATCCGCTCGGTACGACCTCGTCGTTCCGAAAGCGTATCTGAAAACGCATCCCACGCTCGCCAATCTCTTCGAGACGATTGTCAGCCGGCCGTTTCGCAATGAGATTGAGGCGATCGGCGGGTACGACACGAAAGACACCGGCAAGATGCACTCGCTCTAGTGCGCCGCACATTCATCGACGGAGGGCAAACCATGAGGCAAGGGACGAATCATGTCGTGATGAGAGCGCTCTTCGCGGTTATCAGCGTGATGTTCGGACAGATGGACGCCGCTTTTGCGAACGAAACACTGGTCATCGCCGGGTCGCCAAGCCTTGCTGCGCCGTTGGAGGCGCTCGGACGCGCGTTCGAAGACATTCATTCCGGGGTGAAAGTCAAAATCCATTACGGGTCCGGTTTAGAGTTGCGACAGATGATCGCCACCATGCAGAACAGGGACGGAAACAAATATTTTATCGGCTCCGGTCCCATTCATGTCATTGCCCCCGGCGGCGACGAACTTGTCGGACGGTTGGCGAAGATGTACTACGTCCTGCCTGAATCGCACACGCCATATGCCATGACCTCGCTGGTCCTGGTCGTGCCTGAATCATTGGTGGACGCTCCATCCTCGTTTGAGGCGCTCACGCAGGATGTTCGTATCCGAATCGCGGTGGCTGATCCGAAGCTCACCGCCCTTGGACAAAAGACGGACGAGCTTCTTCGCGCAATCGGAGGAGCTGAGACGTGGAAGGGGCGACTGGATGTGGCGGCCGATGCAAGAGGGGTCCTCGATCATCTGATGAACGGGAAAGCCGATGTCGCCATCGTCTTTGGACCTGACGCAGTTCGAGAAGCGAACCGCGTTCGCGTGGCCGCCGTCGCATCAGGAAAACTGGACCGACCGGTCACGTATTCGATGGCGATGGAACGATTCTGTCCCAATCGTTCTCTCTGCGAAGAATTTCTGAGCTTTGTCCGAGGTGCTGATGCGGAAGCGATCATCAAGCAACTGGGGTATGGAGTGCCGGCCAACGGAATAAAAAGAGTCAACGAAGATCTCCTGCACGCTGAACGTAGGTAAACAAGAACAATGAGGGCGGTCAGGTACGAGGATTACATTATGAGAACGTGAAGTAGGGAAATTTTTTTGCCTTGAGAGGCAAGTATGCATTGCATATGTCATTCATAATGGATTCATTGAATCGTCTTGCATAAGGAGGGTTTTCGATGGGTAAAGGCGGATGGATGCGGCAGTTAACGGCGTGTGCCCTGACGATGTTGTGCATAGTCGGCATCGCGCTTGAGGGCTGTGCGCGACTCCCGTACACGACCAAGGTGGTGCATGAGGGGCCGCAGATCAAGGTGGCCTTGCAGCATGAAGTGAAGCCTGCGGGATATTCCCATCCGGCCCAACTGACTGCGCAAGAAGTGACGGCGATTTTGCGTGGGTTCTCGCTTCGGGAAGAGCAGCAGTTGCCGCTGCGGTGGTTTGCAGAGGAAGTGCCGCCGAAGCAGTTATTTCGGGAAGATGAGATCGCGCATTTGTCCTCCTACCTGGTCAATGGGTTACGAGCGGCAGGACCGGACGAGCGGGTGCACTTCGCGTTGTTCGCGCCGGGCATGAACCCGGCCGAGTCGCGCAACGTGACGGCCGGATGGATTGCAATCAGAGACCCATATCTTTATCTCGGCATTGAATATTTCCATACAGAGATCCCGATTAGGCACATCGATAACTACTATCAAAACTACCCGTTGCTCCCGCCTGAACCCAAAACGTATTTGCTGTTCTTCGAACCCGGGCGCTTCTGGGTCACGGATCAAGCAGGGATTCGTGGTTTGGAATACCGGCAGTTCCTCAAAGCTGTTCCCACTACCGGAACTCCGGGCACGAGTCTGCCGTAACTCACTGCTGCGTCGTCATCATTCAAATCATCGTCATTGAGCTTCTTGCTGAACCGATCAAGGAGACTGGTCTTATGAAGAGTTCGACGGGGAAAACACGAATGCGGATGTCTGTAGAACGATGCATCAGCTGCCGTTGGGTGCTGTGCCTCACGGTAGTGATCTGTGTCATAGGGCTTTCCGCTTCACGCTCAGCTCAGGCCGCGGAGGCAGGAAAACTCGTGGAAAAAGACGGGCAATATGTCTTTGTCGAGCACATGGACCCGGCTACTCGTCTGCTGTTGGAACGTGCGGTCAAACAGGGCACGATCACCGAGGAAGAGTTCACGAAAGTTATTCAGGAATCTGAGCGACGTACGCAGTTGCTCCAGCCTAGTTTCCGGGCTTGGTATGACCGTGGGTTCAACCTTTCGATGAATGACAATGCCTTCTTGTTGAAGATTCGCGGCTTCGTCCAAATGCGGTTCACGTCCCGATTCCGCAACGACGGTTGGCGGAATCCCGGCGACGCGAAGAATTTTCCCGAATTATTGGGCGTGTTTGGTGATTATCGCGCGCAACGGTCGGACAGCGACTCAAGTCAGTTCAACATCAGACGAGCCCGTCTCATGTTCATGGGGCATCTCTTCACCCCGGACTTGAAATACTTCATTCAGCTGGCCGGCGAGACGGCGGAGAACGCGCAGAATCCCGGCTCGGTTCAAGTATTGGATGCGGCGGTGATGAGCACGCACGTCCCTTGGTTCAATGTGCAGGCGGGACAGTACAAGGTGTTCTTCAACCGCGCGCAAATCAATAACGCCACTTCGATGCAATTTGCCGAACGGGCAATGGTGATGGATGCCTTTACCGGGAGCGGCTTGAATCGGCGCGATATCGGCATCACGATCATGAACGACGAAGAGCTGTACGCGGTGAATTATTATTTCGGCGTCTTCAACGGCTTGGGCCCCGGGTTCAATCGATTCGGTTCTTTCTCAAGTGAGGCACCGACTGACAACTGTCCTGGCGGCCAGGTGAGCGGAAATCCTCCCGGCTGTCCATCAGCCCAGCGCAATCTGAATGCCAATTTGCGCACAGACCTCAGCCAGCTCATGTATGTGGCACGGCTCAACTGGAATATCCTCGGAAGGCCAGGGTACGGTGAAGGTGATATGGCCTACTCGGAAACGCCTCAACTCGCGGTCGGGGGCGCCTATGCCTACAATCCTTCCATCAATACATCGACGGACAATGGGTTTATCGGCACCGACTTGGCAAATCTCAATGTCAGGCGTCAGCTCGCCACCTTTGGAAACGGCCGTCAATTGGGATGGGGGATCCTGGACTATTCCACCTATGCCTTCGATCTCGTCTACAAATATCGCGGGTTCTCACTACAAGCCGAATGGTATTGGAAAAACATCACTCGTCACGAAAAAGGGGCGCCGTTCCTCGGCCCGACGACACCGGCAACTCAATTCGGCAATCTCACAGGTGTCGGTGGCGTCGCTCCGGGCCTCCTCGGGAATGCGACCGGCTGGTATGTGCAGTCGGGCTATTTTGTGATTCCACGCAAGCTGCAGGTAGCTGCCCGCTATGCCTGGTGGGATCCTGATACCAGGGCGGCCGGCGATCTGATCAAGCAAGTGGACGGGGCCTTGACCTATTACTTCAGCGGGACGTACGACCATCAGATTACGATTCAATATTCCAATATATTCATGGGAACCGGCGGGTACGCGCTCGCCAGAAGTGCGCCGTTGCCCAACTACCCTGTGGCCCTGAATTCATTTGGAAACGTGCCGTTGGACGCCGTGCAAAAAAACCTGATCGAAAATGCCATCCGTATTCAGTACTCCATCTTTTTCTGAGGCAAGGAGGCAGGCCCATGATGGAAAGTAAGGTCCGGTGGCTTGCGACCTTCAGCAAGCATGGGAGGATTCATCCCCTGTTCGAGGGAGGGAGTATCTCCGCAGTAGGTTCGGTGGTCAATTGGGTTGTGGGTAGGGTCCAGTCTCAGCATGTGGGGCTTGTTCGGACGGGTGTTCGAATCAAAATCGGGAGGAGAGAAAATCTACGTGTCAGGTGGCTGATCGGTGAAGAGCGACGTGTTGTCGTCGGACAGCAGGTCGCTGCGACGATTCCTGCCGAGGCCGTGCGGTTGGAGGCCGGAATGTTTCGCCGGAGCACACAGCGGTGGAATCGCTGGATCGGACGCATTGTCTTGGTGGAGTCAAATGAAGCGGGGATTCTTTACACTGTGAAGATCCATGGGGAAAACTGGACATTGAAAAGTTACGGTCCGGTGGTCGGGGCCCGAAGGCCCGGCAAAACCTGGGACGACGTCAATGTCGTCGTGGACCCACAGAGGATTGATCTGACGATCGTGGAAATGAGACCCTGGTATCACGAAGCGGATCGTGTGCCGGGTTCATAAAGCATAAAGGAAGGATGCGCACATGACCAGGCTGAAGCAGCATATGCGGGGGTTCTATTTCGCAGGCTGGGTGGCATTGTCCGTCTTCTGTGTATTCGGCGTGGGTGGGTCACTTGACGCGTTCGGCGAGGAGATCACCATTGCCGCCGCCTCGGACTTGAACTTTGCCATGAAGGATCTTGTCGCTGAATATGAAAAGGTCTCCGGGCATCATGTGAAACTGTCGTTAGGATCTTCGGGGAACTTTTATTCACAGATTCAGAACGGCGCGCCCTTCGATCTGTATTTTTCTGCCGACATCGGTTATCCCAGAAAGTTGGAGGAGGCGGGTTTGACGGTGCCGGGCTCGCTCTATCGATATGCCGTCGGGCGCATTGTCTTGAGGACAGGAAGCAAGTCGAAGTTAGACGTTGCCAGAGGGATCGATGTGTTGCGTGAACCGACGATCAAAAAAATCGCCATCGCGAATCCCAAGCATGCGCCGTATGGCCGTGCCGCAGTGGCCGCGATGGAGCACTACAATGTGTACAATGTGGCGAAGGATAAACTGATCTTGGGAGAGAATATTTCGCAAGCGGCGCAGTTTGTGGAATCCGGCGCCTGTGACATCGGAGTGATTGCGCTGTCCTTGGCGTTGGCACCGACCATGAAGACAGCGGGAGCATACTGGGAAATTCCCGCATCGGCTCATGCGCCGATTGAGCAGGGCGCAGTGATTCTACAATCCTCGAAGCACCAGGGCGCGGCGAGGCAGTTTCTCGATTTTATGAAGAGCGAGGTGGGACAGGAGGTCATGACGCGCTATGGGTTCACGCTGCCGAATTAACCAGTGGACGCTTGCAGTTTCGCTGCAAGTAAGTCGGAGAGGCTCTCATATACGTGATCTGCCGCCCGTATTCCCGGACTAGAGAACATGCGAGTGCAAAAGGTTTTATGATTCGGTTGAATCAACGACACGCCATTCTCACAGCATAAGGAGGCCGTCATGAAGCTCAGCGCGCGCAATCAGTTTCAGGGAACCGTGACACGCATTACCGAGGGCCAGGCCATGGCAGAGGTGATCGTGAAAGTCGGATCGCTAGAATTTGTGGCCGCCATCACGGAAGGATCGGTCAAGAACATGGGCCTGAAGGTGAACGATTCCGTGATGGTCGCGGTGAAGGCCACGGAAGTCATGATCGGCAAGTAGTGACTTTCGAGGTCACGACTTTGTACCATGGCGCCGGTTGTGATCTGGACGGCGGCACAAGGGCGGAATTGTGAATTGGACGGCGATCTGGGTGACGTTCAAGCTGGCGAGTCTGACCGCGGCGGCCTTGGTCATCATCGGATTGCCGATCGCCTATTGGGTGAGCTTTTCCAGGCGGCGGTGGAAGTTTATCATCGAGTCGATTGTCGCGCTGCCCTTGGTCTTGCCGCCGACCGTGCTGGGTTTCTACATCCTGGTCGCCATCGGTCCGCACAGTCCGGTTGGACAATGGTATACGGATCTCGTCGGCCATCCGCTTCCCTTCACGTTCGAAGGCCTGCTCTTCGCGTCCATCCTCTATAGCCTTCCCTTCGCCGTGCAGCCTTTTGCGGCCGCGTTTGATCAAGTGGATCGGCGGCTGATCGAGGCCTCCTGGACGTTGGGCGCCTCGAAATTCAAGACCTTTCTCAAGCTGATCGTGCCCCTGTCGGCTGCCGGCATCATCACGGGTTTTGTGCTGAGCTTTGCGCATACCCTCGGCGAATTCGGGGTAGTGCTGATGGTCGGTGGAAATATCGAAGGGGTCACGCGGACGGTTTCCATCGATATCTATGACGACGTGCAGGCGCTCAATTATGCCGGTGCGGCGAAGACGGCGGCTTTTCTCTTGGTGATTTCCTATCTCGTGCTGCTTGCGGTGTATGCGATGAACCGGAAAGTCTGGGCGGTATGGCCGCAGAAATAAGCATCGATATCACGAAAACGTATCCGGGCCGTGCGCCCATTCGAGCCAGGATTGCCTATCCCGTTGAGGCCGCGACCGTCTTGATCTTGTTTGGCCCTTCGGGGTCTGGAAAAACCACCATCCTTCGTTCGATTGCAGGACTGGAATGGCCGGAGGAGGGTCGCATCCGGTTTGTATCGAGAACTTGGCTTGATACGGCGTCCGATATCAGGATCCCGCCGCAGGATCGACAGATCGGATATATGGCGCAGGACTATGCGCTTTTTCCCAATTACACGGTAACCGGGAACATTGCTTATGGACTTGGCGAGATGGCGCCTGGCGACAGGAAAAAGCGCGTCGAAGAAATGGTCGAGTTGTTTCAGCTGCGTGGATTTGAGAAGGCGAAGCCACGTGAATTGTCCGGTGGGCAACAACAGCGGGTGGCTCTGGCTCGAGCCGTGGCGCCCCGACCGCAATTGTTGCTCCTGGATGAGCCCCTTTCAGCGTTGGATGCGCCGACGCGTCTCCAACTTCGCGGGGAGTTGCGCAGTCTGCTCAGACAACTGGCGCTCCCCTCCATTATCGTGACCCATGATTGGGCGGAAGCGCTGACATTGGGTGATCGCATCGCGGTGATTGTCGATGGGGACGTGCTCCAAACCGGTCTGCCGCAGGATGTCTTTTCGCGTCCCGCCAACGCAGATGTGGCCCGCGTGGTGGGTATCGAGACGGTGGTGCAGGGACGGATGACCAAAGCGGCCGATGGGTTGGCTACCGTGGAGGTCGGATCGGTTTCTCTCACGGCGGTGGGAACATCGGAGATGGGCCCGGAGGTGTTTGTCTGTATCAGAGCCGAGGATGTCACCGTGGAACGAGTGGGGGCCGGCGAGACCAGCGCGAGGAACCATCTCAATGGAACAGTGCGTGCCATCAATTTTCTTGGAGCCCTTGCCCGGGTGACCATCGACTGCGGGTTTATCCTGACCGCGCTGATTACCCGGTCGGCATTGACCGATCTTCAACTGGCCGTCGGCACGTCGGTGAGAGCCGCATTTAAGGCCGGTTCCGTGCATCTCATTTCACGCCACTAGCCGGTTCTCCTCCAACATCGGGAGGCATGGTTTTTTCTCTCCCCAGTTTCTGTGGATAACTCTGTGAGCAAAGGTATGGTTCGTCGCGCCGGTGGCTGAAATCAGCACAGGGGTACCTCCTTGCCTACTTTTTCATCATTGACCGGTTTTCAAATGGTACCGCTATATCTAGTAGTGTTTGGAGAAATCGAAAGGAAAACATTCAAGGCAGGATTAGAGCGGTGCTGGAATTATTCGGTCAGCGAAACAAGTTGAAACCATGCGTCAGTGAGAAAGGTTGTGCACAGGTGGAAAGAATTTATGTGAAGAACGCCAAGAAAATCCCTCTTGACAGAGGCGAAATAGATATGTAACCATTGGCTACATGATGAAATCGAACGATCTGAAGCGGATTCGAGAAGAATTGGGCCTCACGCAGCAGCAACTGGCCGATGCGTTGCACACGACGCGCGTCTCAGTGGCCCGTTACGAGGCGGGGATGCGACGGATTCCCGGCATGGTGCGCGTGGCGTTGGAGCAGCTGCAGCGGAAGACGGAAATTCCCATGGCCGGCTTGGTCGCCGCCGGTTCGCCGATCGAGACGGTGCCGCAATCGGAACTCGTCGATGTCCCGGCGAGCATGCTGCGCGGAGGAGACATCTTTGCCTTGCGGGTGAAGGGAGAGTCGATGAAAGACGAGGGGATTCTCCCCGGCGATCTGGTGGTGGTGCGGAAGCAGGCGACGGCGAGAAACGGGCAAACGGTCGTGGCCTTGGTGAACCGTGAAGCGACCGTCAAGACCTACTTCAAGAAGGACTCGCATATTGAGCTGCACCCCGCCAATGCGGCGATGGAGCCGATCATCGTGCGTCCGAGCGATGAATTTCACATTGAAGGAATTGTGATCGGGGTCATTCGACATTGTGCTCCCTAACCAGGAGGTGTGGATGATGACAGGACGCAATCTGACAAAAGAACGATTGAGGTACTTGGAGCGGACCGTGGGCGCCTTGAATGGACAGTTGCGGGACATGCAGTGGGAGCTGCAGCGGGCCAAAGGGCCGTCGATGACGGAGCGGCTTTGGAAGAACTTGGTGAGTCCACGGCAAGGGGAGGTCTTTATGTCGGCGGTCTGCAATCGACGAATTCGTCCGAACACAAAGGTGGTGGATGATGCTGCTGCAAGCGCTCGACAGTAAGCGTATCTGTGCCGGACCCTGCGCTGATTGCGGGATGTTGGTTCCCCAGCGCATCGAATGTATCGATGAGATCACGCATTCCAGAATGGGGTTGTGCGAGGTCTGTTGGAATGTCTTCCGGCAGCGACAAATGTTTGCCGGCGGATGCTGCGGATGAGCAGAGGCAGCGTGGCGAGCATGGAAGCAAGAGTGGAAACGACGCAATTGCCGTTGACGGGGTTGGCGAACCGCAGGCGCAGGCTGTACCCGAACCCGGACAGTGCGAAAGAAAAGGCGGGGGATCCGAGGCTGCGCCATGCTCAGATTTCACTGAATCCGAACGACCGGCTGACGATTCTGTATGGTCATCCTCTGGTATCGCGGTTAAGTTTGTACGCCGCGACGGATCGCGCCTTGGCCGGTGAACCGGTGGTTTATCTCGACGGAGCCCATACCTTTGATCCCTTCGTTATGGGGCGCTTGGCCAGAGCACGTCGGCAACAGCCGCGGAAAGTGTTGGCCATGATTCACGTCGCGCGCGCCTTCAGCGGCCATCAGATGGAACGGTTGATGTCGAATTGTCTGGCAGGCGCCCTGGATCGGTATCAGGCGCGCACAGCGGTGATCTCCGGCCTGTTTGAGGCGCTCTCCGATGACACCGCGTCCGATCGCGAGATCTCGCGCCTATCGGATCGTATGCTGGAGTCGATTCGCCACTTGACCCAGCAAGGGTTTTCCTTGCTCTGCCCCTGTCCTGCTATTCCGATGGCGACAGCACCAGGCCATCACTTGTTCACCGGATTGCGAAACCTGGCCGATCGCGTGATCCGGGTGCAGGAAGTGCAAGGGAATGTGCTTCTGGAGGAAGAAAGACTGGGGGCGGAGCAGTCGGCAAGCCCGACGGATATATCAACGGCAGTCATCACGTAAACCTGTTGAAGGGCCAGTTGCCTGCATGATGTGCGGTATTAGACGGGGGATACGGAAGTTGTCTATCCGCCGACGGTGATTGATAAGACGATGAAGGAAGCTGCTTCAACTATATACTGTGAGTGCTTATTGACAATGCCACTATATCTTGATATAGGTCCCGCGCCATCATGCCCGATAGATTAGTCTCACAAAAGTTTACCAAGAATGGAGTGACTCTTTACCTGGGCGATGTTTCTGAACTCTACAGCTCGTGGGACGCTCCAACAGTTATCGTGTCTGATGGACCGTATGGGGTAAAGGGATTCCCGGGTGATCCTCCCACAGCGGAAGGTTTGCCAGAGTGGTATGAACCTCATGTTCGACAGTGGTCCAAGTACTCTACTCCTCAGACAACCCTCTGGTTCTGGAACACTGAGTTAGGCTGGGCTCTCAGTCATCCTGTCCTTGAGCGATATGGTTGGCGTTATCGCTGTTGCCATATCTGGAACAAAGGGATAGCCCACGTTGCGGGAAACTCGAATACCCAAAAGCTGAGAAAATTGCCTGTAGTCACAGAGGTTTGTGTCCAATACATCAAGGAGGCAGTGTTTCCATGGCAGGATGGTCGCATGCTCCCCATGAAAGAGTGGCTTAGGTCCGAGTGGTTAAGGACTGAGCTTCCGCTAAACGTGACGAACAAAGCCTGCGGCGTGAGAAACGCCGCTACACGGAAATACTTCACCGAGGATCATCTTTGGTACTATCCTCCAGTTGACGCATTTGTCCGATTGTGCGACTACGCGAATCAATACGGAGACCCAAATGGACGACCATATTTCTCCATTGACGGTAGAAAGCCGCTTACAGGTGAGGAGTGGGACCGTATGCGGGCCAAATTCTACTGCGTGCCTGGCGTAACGAATGTCTGGGATGAACCAGCTGTTCGTGGATCGGAACGTCTCAAAATTGAATACAAGTGCATTCATACCAATCAGAAACCGCTGCGACTTACTGAACGGATTATCGACATCAGCTCAGATAAGGGTGACTTAATTTGGGAACCCTTCGGTGGACTTTGTTCTGGTGCAATAGCGGCGTATCGGCTTGGGCGGCGCTGCGCCAGTGCGGAGATTGTCCCGGAGTTTTTCCGAGTGGCTGTACAGAGACTCAAAGGTGAGTGAAAAACCAAACCCACCACTACGCATCGATCCTCCCGCATCCTGGAAACATAAGCGGCTCCATGAGGCTGTGAGAGAAGCTCTCCTCGCACTTCCCTTGGCATTCAAAACAGAAACGGTGATAGCAGGGGTACGAGCGACTGATCTTTTTACGCTGAACGCTGTTCTTGGGGCCACCATCGAGGAGCAGGTCGTCGACACCTTAAACTCGATGCGATCCGTCTGGGACCTCGAAGGTCAATACAAACTCTTCTCTTTCGTCAGGCAATCTCAAACCTTCCCTGACGTGCGACTAATGAAGTTTGGAGAAAAGGAATCTGAAAACATACTTTTAGGCATCGAGCTTAAAGGCTGGTATCTTCTTGCCAAAGAAGGGGAACCAAGCTTCCGTTACATGGTTACACCGGCGGCTTGCGCCCCACAAGACTTGCTCGTAGTGGTTCCTTGGGCGTTATCAAACGTCTTATCTGGCTCGCCGCGGGTGTTTTCCCCGTATATTGAGTCTGCCAGGTTCGCGGCAGAGTACCGGAACTATCACTGGCAATACCTCAGAGAGGCTAAGTCGAGCGCAGAAATCCTGTCCCCAAAGGCGGCGAAACAGTATCCAAAAAAAGCGGACCAGATTAGCGATAAGCCTAATGCTGACGCCGGCGGGAACTTTGGGCGGTACGCGAGAAGCGGTTTAATGGATACCTATCTTGCGACCGTTTCAATGCAACCGATCTGCGGGATCGAAGCGAAACATTGGATACGATTCTTCAAGGCCTTCCAAGACCAACAGTCTGAAGGAGAGATCGATCGAGCTTTAGACGCAGTCGTAAAAGAAGCGAAAGACGCACGATCAAAAGAGGCGAGTGAACAGCTTGAGCGGATCCGCGTAATATTAGATCAGCTGAAGGGACTGCTACACTGAATCCTGGAGATACTTCTCATCTTCAGGTCTCGAAAGTCAGGGTCAGTGCTTGTCCTTGCATTTTGCTAGTGGACTAAACCCACTGAATCCGTTCAACCTGATCACTCAATCCGATTTCGGCAATCCTGGGAATCCGCTTGCCTGAGGTTTTTCTCCGCTGGCAGCAAGAACGATACTGCGATACTGAGCCAGCGGCTCATACCTAAGTGCGGTGTTAGAAGGGGAACTGAATGTGTCTCTCCGCCGATGTTGATTACGACAAGGCGATGAGTGAGCCGTCGGCACGAGCGAGCTTGGTATTTGATGGAGGGGACACTGGAGGCGCTTATCCGCGGGCGTTAATACCGATAAAGCGATGAAGAGCCCGCGGTTCACACGGAAGTGCGGTGTGGTGGCGGTGACCCGGATCGAACGGGTGACCCGCGGCTTATGAGTCCGCTGCTCTGCCAACTGAGCTACACCGCCACGGTGTTGTATTTGCTGAGGAATTTGTTCCTGATGATAGCCGAAGACTGAGGCCAGTGTCCACCACATGCCCACCGGAAGCCCACAACGGAATCGTGATCGAGCCGTTCAATTGTCCGTCCTGTCGCGATGCATCGCATCGATCAATCCTACTGTCCGAGCGTAGTCAGAAATTAGACACGAAACTATAGCACGACGGAGGAACGTCCTACAAATTCCCGCCGGGATCGAGTGGACAGGCACGCAGGTGTTTGCGTCTCGGCGTCTGAACGCTTCAGGAGTGCTTGATGGCGAGCGACAACGAGGGCGCCGGCTTCTCCTAATCTGGCGGCGGACACAATGTTGTATCGATCAAATACCGAGCGGGTCTTGTGATCAGAAATCGACATGGCGACGTTTTCTGGAACGCCCGCGTCGCTGAAATTCTTGACCGCCATTCGACGGAAGTCGTGAATCAGCGCTCCGGTGTACCCACGTTGGCCAGCGATCCCCGCCTTCGGATTCGTCCATTTTCCAAGTCCCAGCTTCACGCAGGTTGTCTGCCAGGCGGTGCGAATGGACTTGAGACGTTTTCCCCCTGGTGGTGGCAGACCCACGGGCAATCGTGAGAATTAACCTGATTCCATGACGTTTTTGGCGATCGTTTTCTTGCCGAGCGCATAACCGCTCGTATTCTCCACCTTTGCCATCAACCCGCCTTGCAATTTCGAGATTTACTTCGAAGGGCCTCCACTCATTTGGGGTCCAAAATGATCACGTAAAAATTTCTTGGCAAAGAATCAATGGCCTGATGAATGTCTGGCAAAGAAAGACTTCCTAGACAGGCCTTCCCAAATCAAGCTCTCTTGGGTAGAGGTCTTGCGTGGTGGGTGGGACACTAAGGACCGATTCTCAGATCCGTAGTCTGGTAAGGCCACGAAGTATGCCAAGGAGTTACGGGTTGGCTCGCGCAGATTCGGTGCAGGGAATTAGGAGATGATCTGAAACCGTTGCGAGAAATCAAACGGCCTGATCGCGTGGGGTAGCGAAAATAATCGCCTTGATCTGGCTGCGAGCGAACTGATAAACTGCAAACTATCTTATCAGACTGAAAGGTCTGTTGCATGCCACGTCGGGACGAAGAAACCCTCCTCATCGTCGAAGCAGATCCCACTGTTCGCCGGACCCTCGCAAACTTCCTCAAGACTGACTACCGCGTGCTCGGCGCAAAGTCGGGTGCAGAAGCGTGGGTTACCTTAGCCAAAGAAAAGGTCGATCTGATTTTGTTCGATGAAGGCGTCCCCGACATCAATGGGGTGGACTTTTTCCATGAAGCGCGTGTGCGTTACCCCGATGTGACTAGAATCCTGATCACAGAATCGCGGGACTATCCAGAAGTCATGAAGATCATTCAAGAGGCCGCGGTCTATCAGGTGATTCCCAAGCCCTGTCCCCCCTGGCATCTCCGGCTCCTCATTGATCGTGCCCTTGAGAGCCGAGAGCTCTCAAGGCGTCATCGCATTCTGAGTCGCGATCTCAAGCTTTCGGACGGCGCATTTCATAGTCACAAAGAACATCTCACGAAACTCATTCGGGAAAGCTACGAGTTCGATAAGCTCGTGTTTGCAAGTGATGCCATGCTGGAAGTGTGTAATCTGGCGCGAAAAGCGGCGGTAACCGATTTGCCGGTATTGATTCAAGGGGAAACCGGCACAGGGAAGGAACTCATGGCGCGCGCGATTCACGGGCTTAGTGAGCGCAAGAACTTCCCATTTCTCGCGCAGAATTGCGGGGCCTTGCCCGACGATTTACTGCAATCAGAGTTGTTCGGGCACAAACGGGGCGCATTTACCGGTGCGGTGAGTGATCGGCTCGGTCTGTTTGTGGCGGCTGATGGGGGAACAGTGTTCCTCGATGAGATCTCTGAAGTATCCCCGTCCTTTCAAGTGAGTCTCTTGCGGTTCTTGCAGGAGGGCGAGGTGAAACCGCTTGGGTCGGAGAAAACACGTCGTGCAAACGTCAGGATTCTCGCTGCATCGAATCAGTCGATTAAAGAACTCGTTGACGCGGGCAAGTTTCGGAAAGACCTCTACTATCGCCTTCGTGGTTTTGAACTGAACATCCCCCCACTGCGCGAGCGGGTTGAGGATATTGCTGTCCTGGCAGAGCACTTCTCGAGGAAATATGCGGAGCTCACCAATCGCCGTGTCGCGGGGATTACGGTACAGGTCATGCGACAGCTGCAAGCGTATCCTTTCCCCGGCAATGTGCGTGAACTGGAAACAGAGGTTCGCCGGATGGTCTCACTAGTCGGTAACGGCGAATTCTTGTCTGCGGAACATTTGTCTGAAGACTTGGCGAAGGTCGTCGTGACCGACCCACGGCAAAAAGAGGCTCGCTTGATTCACAGTGGTGGTACTCTTAAGCAAAAAGTGGAGCGGTTGGAGGCTCAAGTAGTGACGCAGGCGCTTTTGCGCTTGCGGTGGAACCAGAGTAAGGTGGCTAAGGAACTTGGATTATCACGTGTGGGACTAGCGAACAAGATTCGGAGGTATAAGTTGGCGACCGCCCCATCTGGAGGAGCGCCCCATGCCCAATCGGGACGACCCTGAGCGCGATCACCCGGCAGATGAATTTGACACCTTCTGGTCTTCTCTCTGGAAGAACTCTCCTACATCGTCCGACCCCTCCCTATCGGCTGTTCCAATTCGTGAGCTAGGTGCGACTCCGCTCGCGTGCCAACTGGGGTTGGCTGATGCACAAACGAATGGTCATTGGTGTAGTCGCTGTCGAGGAATCTGGTACGGCTACACGCTGGAAGTGCAATGCCCAATTTGTGGAAATCGGAAGGGGTAAGCGGCATGGGAAATTGCATAGTGCTTTTACACTTTGATCGGACCCTGCAAAGATAGTTCGCAAGTCCATTCTGTGCGACACACCGTTATTCTCTCTCTGTGGTCATTCATAAGCTCCCTAAGCTCCTAATATTTCTTCGGAAAAGCTTCTAAGCGCTTCCTAGAGACTTTGTTGGGCCTGTCTTAGCCTGATTGTTGCACGCTACATGACATGAAAACGAATCTTCGATTCTTCCATTCGACCGAGTCAACGGAGGACTGAATCATGGCGAACTTACTCTGGTTGCAAGGCGGCGCATGTTCGGGCAACACGATGTCCTTCCTGAATGCTGAAGAACCTAGTGCCTGTGACCTTGTCACAGATTTTGGCATCAATGTGCTCTGGCATCCCTCGCTGGGGGTTGAACTGGGAGATAACCTTCAGAAGATGCTCAGGGAGTGCGTGTCGGGCAAGATTCCGGTGGACATCTTTGTGTTCGAGGGAACCGTGGTGAATGCTCCAAACGGAACCGGTGAATGGAATCGCTTCGCTGGTCGTCCGATGAAGCAGTGGGTGAAAGATCTGTGTAGCGTGGCCAAGTTCGTTGTCGCCATCGGCGACTGTGCCACCTGGGGTGGCATTCCAGCAACCGCGCCGAATCCGAGCGAATCTCAAGGGCTGCAGTTTCTCAAACGAAGTCACGGGGGGTTCCTTGGGAAGGAATTTCGATCAAAAGCAGGCCTTCCGGTCATCAACATTCCTGGCTGCCCGGCCCATCCAGATTGGATCACGCAGATCGTCGTCGCAGTCGCCACCGGCCGTGGTGGTGATATCGGGCTCGATGAATTCCAGCGGCCGAAGACTTTCTTCCAAAGCTTCACTCAGACAGGCTGCACACGCAACATGCACTTCGCCTACAAAGTCTCAGCGACTGAGTTCGGTCAACGCAAAGGCTGTCTCTACTATGATCTCGGCTGTCGTGGGCCGATGACCCACTCGCCGTGTAATCGCATTCTCTGGAATCGACAATCTTCGAAGACACGTGCCGGCATGCCTTGCTTGGGATGCACCGAGCCGGAATTTCCATTCTTCGACCTGGCTCCAGGGACGGTCTTCAAGACGCAGACGGTGATGGGCGTGCCCAAAGACCTCCCACAGGGGGTCGATAAGAAAGGGTACATTGCCCTCACCAGCGCTGCGAAGAGCGCCGCGCCGGCATGGGCTGAACAAGATATGTTCGTCGTCTAAAACCAGAGAAATGAGAGCAAGACGCTAAAAGGAGACTGGCCATGGCTGTTCAAACACTAGACATTTCTCCAGTCGGTCGCGTTGAAGGAGACCTGGATGTTCGAGTGGAAGTGGATAACGGAGTGGTCACCAATGCCTGGACGCAGGCAGAACTCTTTCGAGGGTTTGAGATCATTCTAAGGGACAAGGATCCGCAAGCCGGTCTCGTTGTAACCCCAAGAGCCTGTGGCATCTGTGGCGCCTCTCACCTGACCTGCGCGGCGTGGGCGCTCGATACGGCATGGCAGACCACGGTGCCAAGGAATGCCATCCTCGCTCGGAATCTAGGTCAGATCGTCGAAAGCCTTCAGAGCCAGCCACGCTACTTCTATGGCCTGTATGCGATCGACCTTACGAACAAGAAGTATCGGAGCAGCCGGTACTACGAAGAGGCCTGCAAACGGTTTGCGCCGTTTACCGGGAAATCCTATGAACTCGGTGTGACGATTTCGGGGAAGCCAGTTGAGATCTACGCGCTGCTTGGAGGCCAGTGGCCCCACTCGAGCTACATGGTCCCTGGCGGTGTGATGTGTGCTCCCACGCTGGCGGACATCACCAGATCCTGTTCGCTTCTCGAATATTACAAGAACAACTGGCTCGAACCGGTCTGGCTCGGCTGCTCGCTGGAGCGGTACGAACAGATCAAGACCTATGAAGATTTCAATGCCTGGTTGGACGAAAATCCGGCCCATGCCAATTCGGACCTCGGGTTCTATTGGCGCATGGGAATCGATATCGGGTTGCAGAAATACGGCGGCGGGCTTGGCAAGTATGTCTCCTGGGGATACCTCCCACATGAAGACAAGTATCAAAAGCCGACGATCGAGGGCCGAAACGCAGCAGTGATTATGAAGGGCGGTGTCTACGACGGGGCCACCGATACGCACAAGGTGATGAGCCAGGAGTTTGCGCGAGAGAATACCACGCATTCGTGGTATGAAGAAGGCTCTGCGGATACCCATCCCTATGATCGGGTTACGAAGGCCAAGTCGAACAACGCGACCGATTTTAATGGCACCTACTCCTGGGCCACCGCCGTGAGTCACATGGAGCTTGGCCGCCTGGAGGCCGGACCCTTTGCTCGCCAAATGGTGGCGGGAGGAAAACACGGGGAGTCCTGGCAACATTACGATGGATTTATCCTTGACGCATATAAGAAGATGGGTGGTGCGAGTCTCCATCTGCGACAGCTCGCGAGAATGCACGAGACCATCAAGCTCTACCGGCAAGCGGAGCGATCCTTGCGTGAATTCCGCTTGAACGAGCCCTGGTACATCAAGCCCCAGGAGAAGGATGGCCGTGGGTGGGGTGCAACAGAAGCGATTCGCGGAGCCCTCTGTCACTGGATCGAAGTGAAAGGTGGAAAGATCAAGAATTACCAGATCGTCGCCCCAACGACCTGGAATGTTGGTCCTCGCGATGGCAAGGGCCGTCGAGGCCCGATCGAGGAAGCATTGATCGGCGCGCCGATTGCAGATCCAACCGATCCGGTGGAAGTGGGACATGTTGCAAGGTCGTTTGACTCTTGCTTGGTGTGCACCGTCCACGCGCACGATGCAAAAACAGGAAAAGAATTGGCCCGCTTTAAAATCGGATAGCGCGATCGGGGCGTTGCGATCTCGGTCCAGATTGCAACGCTTCCGTCCTAGATTCCCAGTCGATCGTCTGAACGAGGGGTGCACGCTTGCCCCTTGTGGTAGAGGGGATCATTGAATGCGCCCCGAGGAAGAAGAAAAACTGCGGGAGAAAATTGCGCAGCTTCTGGCGAGTGGACTTAAGACTCAGACAGAGCCGTTCCCAGAAACGCACGTTGAATTTGCCCAGATTTTGGACGAACTCCGAAAGCTCCCTCCAGACGATTTGAAGGGGAAACTCGTTCTCGGAGGCTTTACCGACAAGCCATACGGGCCGGACCAGATGCGCTGTCTGGAATGTATGTATTATCTTGTGCATCGAAAGTGGTGCGATCTGCCAGAGCTGGCCGTTCCAGTGGAACCGGATTGGTGGTGCCGACTCTGGAGGATTTAACGGGGTGCTCATTGTCCGGTGGGTTGTACCATGAAAACGGACGACGACAGCCTCCGAAAAACACTACGGAAGCTATTGTCTGACGGGCTCAAGACCGAGGTGGAGCCTCGGGCCTATTCCAGCGAAGAAGTCCAGCAACTGATCAGCCGTCTTCAATCCCTCCTTCAGAACGACTGCACTAGTAAACTTGTAGCCGCAGGGGTCACCCTGACCCCCTATGTTCCTCCCGAGCAGGATGATGATCTGAAGCAATCCTGCGAAACATGCATGTACTTCGTCATCCACCGTCAATTCTGCGACCTGCCTGAACTTCACATCCCCGTCGAAAAAGACTGGTCGTGCCGATTATGGAGGATTTAATGGCGTCAGGTAGCATTCACGCCGTGATTGGCTGCGGCAATCTCAATCGAAGTGACGATGGAATAGGAGTCATTGTGGCCCAGCGGTTGAAACAGTGGCTGAGTGACATGCCCTGTGAGGGCGTAGCGGTGTTCGACGCCGGAACAGGAGGCATGGATGTCATGTTCCAAGCACGGGGCGCCACCTCATTAATTCTCGTGGATGCTTGTGTCAGCGGCTCGCAGCCTGGATCGATTTTTAAGTTGCCCGGCGAGGAGGTCACCAAGCGACCGGAGCCTGGCTACAGCCTGCATGATTTTCGGTGGGACCATGCACTCTATGCGGGTCAGAAAATCTTTGGGGACGCCTTTCCGCGTCACGTAACGGTGTACCTCGTGGAAGCTGCCAATGTCTCGTTGGGCTTCGAGCTCAGTCCGGCAGTTGCTGAGGCGGCTGATCGGATCGTCGCTTCTATCAAAGATCAGATTCGTGAGAGAGCAAACCAATCGCATCCAGAGTCAATCCATACGCAAGCCGAGGATCCGCAGTTGACGGTTTCTCAGGGACTGTTTCGCATTGCTATTCGGAGGGGAAGCATTTACGTGGACGCAGGTGTGTATGCGACGTACTTCAGAGGACTCGAGAGCATTATCCTGCTCAGGCAGGATGAGAAATTGCTGTTGCTCCCAGTGCGTCACGCTGCGGCCGGCGGGTTGCTGTTGAAAATCAGGAATCCGCACGGCGACCGCGTCGTGCATGCGCATGAATTTCTCCGGAATCAAGGGATTGACGAAGGCCAGGAATGGACACTTCCCGTTCAATGGGATGCTCAATCCGCCGCCCTTGTCGCCAATTGGCCCACTCAGCGGTAATCAATCTCCTGTCTTTCAAGATACCTTTTCTTTTCCGGTCTAGATTCTTTCTTCATCTCTCTCCTAAGCCAATAGCACAACAGGACACCGCAAAAATCTTCAATCTTCATCTCGTGAATCTGCTCGGTACGAAATTTGATTATGCAAACTATGTTTACAGATAGAACAAGTAGTTGACAATCACTCTTTGTGCTTCGTAGAGTGCATTCATCCCTTCACCCCGAGCAATCCCACCGTGCGGGAGGATCGAGATGAGTACCCTTTCTGATGAACATGTCAAAGCCGCTCTTGCCGCCGTTGAATCTCTCGACGTATCAATCCACGAAAAAATTGATCTCCTGATTGAAATCGCCATGGGGCTTCAGCAGAAGCCGCGCTTCATCCAGGATTTGCACCATGCGGTGTCGCTTTACGACCGGGCGTTGACGCTCTGCCCCGCGGAGGAGGCCGTCCTGACTGCGCGTATCCAGGCGCGCAAGGGAACGGCATTGAATGCCATTCCTCACGAAGGATCGGAATTCGTGGAACAGGCGCGTCAGTTGTTCGAGTCCGCCTTGAGAGGGTTGCAGCAGGAAGGATCAACCGAAGAAGTCGCTGAAGCTGAGATGAATCTTGGCCTCGCGCTCCAAACGCTCGCCACAATGGGACGCGCGCGTGTGGCCGATGCGATCGGCGCGTATCTGCGCGCGCTTCGCACCTTCACGCGCGAGTCCCATGCGACGGAATTTGCAATCCTGCACAACAATCTCGCGACGGCCTATCTCTCCATGCCGATGACTGAGCCCAGTGGGAAGATGCGGGAAGCGCTCGCCGTGCAGTCCTTCGAAGAGGC
>CAYNLM010000030.1:0-29495 GCA_964398045.1 uncultured Nitrospira sp.
TCCCGTATACCAGAGCGCCTTGGTGACGGTGATGCCTTCCGGCACTTCGTACTTCTTGCCGGAGATCGCAATCGTCACCAGACGAGGCTTGAGCACCGCTGGCTGATCGATCACGTTGGTATCTTCTTGTGCCATGTTCCTCGAACCGGTGACGGTGAACCGTGAGGGGAAAGGTGAGAGTAGGCATCTCATGCCTTACCCCTCGCGGCGCGCTCACACAGTCTACGTTCTGCTCACCAAAAAAGAACCGTCGATATCAGGCAATCGCGTCGATGATGGCATTCAAGGTGGCACTTGGACGCATCGCTTTTGACGCCTTGGCGTCATCGGGATGATAGTACCCGCCGATGTCGACCGGTTTCCCTTGAGCTGCGAGCAATTCGCTCACAATCTTGGACTCGTTGTCGGCCAGGTCCTTGGCGATTTTTGCAAAGCGCTCCGCGAGCTTCTTGTCCTGGGTTTGCTGCGCCAGGGCCTGTGCCCAGTACAATGCGAGATAAAAATGGCTCCCACGATTATCGATCTCGCCCACCTTGCGGGCCGGAGACTTGTTGCTCTCCAGGAACTTGGCATTCGCCTGATCCAGCGTGTCGGCCAGAATTTTGGCCACTTGGTTGTTCCCGGCTTTTGCCAGATGTTCCAATGAAGCCGCCAGCGCCAGAAATTCGCCCAGCGAATCCCAGCGTAGATAGCCTTCCTCCTGGAATTGTTGCACGTGCTTGGGCGCGGACCCTCCGGCACCGGTTTCGAACAGGCCGCCGCCGTTCAACAGCGGAACGATGGAGAGCATCTTGGCGCTGGTCCCGATTTCAAGAATGGGGAACAGGTCAGTCAGGTAGTCGCGCAGCACGTTGCCCGTCACTGAAATCGTATCTTTGCCCTCTTTGATCCGCTCCAATGAGAGGCGCGTCGCCTCGGCTGGCGTCATGATGCGGATATCGAGACCTTTCGTGTCGTGGTCCTTCAGGTAACGTTCGACTTTCGCGATCAATTGCGCATCATGCGCCCTGGCCTTGTCCAACCAGAAAACCGCCGGAGCTCCGGTCGCTTTCGCACGAGTCACTGCGAGCTTGACCCAGTCGCGGATCGGCGCATCCTTCACCTGACACATGCGCCAAATATCTCCTTCTTCGACTTGGTGTTCCAGGAGCGTCTTACCTGCGGCATCCACCACGCGGATCGTGCCGTTGCCTGGGGCCTTGAAGGTCTTGTCGTGAGATCCGTATTCTTCGGCGGCCTGCGCCATGAGACCCACATTCGGCACACTGCCCATCGTCTTCGGATCTAGCGCACCGTGCTTTTTGCAGAAGTCGATGACCTCTTTATAGACCGGCGCATAACTCGCATCCGGGATAACGCACTTGGCATCCGCCGGCTTCCCGTCGGGGCCCCACATCTTGCCGCTGTCGCGAATGACCGGCGGCATGGATGCATCGATAATAATGTCACTGGGGACATGCAGGTTGGTGATCCCTTTATCGGAATTCACCATCGCCATGGGAGGCCGTTTCTTGTAGACTTCCTGAATGTCGGCTTCGATCGCCTTGCGTTGGTCATCCGGCAAGGCCTTGATCTTCGCGTACAGGTCGCCGATGCCGTTATCCGGGTCCACGCCCAGCTTCTCCAGCGTTTCACCGTGCTTTTCGAATACGTCTTTGTAGTAGACCGTTACCGCATGACCGAAGATCTTGGGATCCGAGACCTTCATCATGGTGGCTTTCATGTGCAGCGAGAACAAGACGCCCTGCTGCTTGGCATCTTCAATCTGCTCCTCAAGGAACCGGCGCAGGGCACGCTTGCTCATGAACGTGGCATCGATGACTTCCCCGGCCTGCAGCGCTATTTTCGGCTTCAGCACTGTCGTCTTGCCATCCTGGCCGACGAATTCGATCCGCGCCTCGGTCGCCTCGGTCGTCGTCATCGATTTTTCGTTAGATCGGAAATCCCCGCCCTTCATATGCGCGACGTGCGTCTTGGAGTCCGGACTCCAGGCGCCCATTTTGTGTGGGTGCTTTCTGGTGTGTTGTTTCACCGACAGCGGCGCGCGGCGATCGGAGTTACCTTCGCGCAGAACCGGGTTGACGGCACTGCCTTTGACTTTGTCGTAGCGGGCCTTGACGTCCTTTTCTTTGTCGTCTTTTGGATTTTCAGGATAATCCGGAACCATGTACCCCTGGCTCTGCAATTCCTTGATGGCCGCGTTCAATTGAGGCAGCGAGGCGCTGATGTTCGGGAGCTTGATGATATTGGCTTCCGGCGTCTTGGCCAGCTCGCCGAGCTCGCTCAATGCGTCCGGCTGCTTTTGCTCAGGTGTCAGGTATTCAGGAAACACGGCGAGAATGCGCCCCGCCAGCGAAATGTCCCGCAATTCGACGGACACGCCCGCAGCCTTCGAGAAGGCATTGATAATCGGCAAAAACGAGTACGTCGCCAGCATGGGCGCTTCGTCGGTTTTCGTATAGATAATCTTGGAAGCTTTGGTGGTCATGTTTTTCCCTCTCCAGATCGTATCAGTTCAGCGCATTCAACGCCGAACCAGCCTTGAACCACGCAATTTGTTGTTCCGTCATGCTGTGGTTCGCCTGGATGGTGAGCGCCTTGCCATCCGCCTTGTGTATCGTCACCTGCACCGGCTTGGCCGGGGCCAGGCTGTTCAGCCCCGTCACGCTGATGCGGTCCTGCTGCTCGATCTTCTCGTAGTCCTTCGGGTCAGCAAAGGTTAACGCCAAGATCCCCTGTTTCTTCAGATTCGTCTCGTGAATCCGGGCAAAACTTTTCGTGAGAACGACCTTTACATTCAAGAACCGAGGCGACATGGCCGCATGCTCGCGGCTGCTCCCCTCGCCGTAGTTCTCGTCGCCGACCACGATCGAGCCGATCCCCTTCGCTTTGTAGCGCCTGGCGATCTGCGCAATCGTGAGGCCTGATTCACCGGTCAGCACGTCCGTACCCTTGCCGGGTTCGGAGGAAAACGCGTTGTTCGCCCCCAGGAACATGTTGTCGCTGATCTTGTCGAGATGACCGCGGAACTTGAGCCAGGGACCTGCCGGTGAAATATGGTCGGTGGTCGTCTTCCCCTTGGTTTTGATCAGGAGCGGCAGTTTCTCGAAGTCCTTGCCGTCCCACCGGGGGAAGGGCTGCAACAGCTGCAACCGCTCGCTCGTCGGCGGAATGTCGACGGTGAGCGCATCACCGTTCTCAGCCGGCGCCACATAGCCTTCCTCGCCCTTGGCGAATCCCTTGGCCGGCAGCTCTTCGCCTACCGGCGGCTGGAACTTGAACTCTTTTCCGTCCGCTCCCTTGAGCGTCTGATGCACGGGATCAAAGCCAAGATCTCCGGTGATGGCGTACGCCGTCACGACTTCCGGGCTGGCGAGGAACGACAGCGTTTCATTGATGCCGTCGTTGCGGCCGGGGAAGTTGCGGTTGAACGAGCTGACGATGGAATCCGCTTTCCCCTTCACCCCATCAGCCCGCTTCCACTGTCCGATGCAGGGCCCGCACGAATTCGACAATACTGTGCCGCCTAACTTCTCGAACGTATCCAAGAACCCGTCGCGCCTCATCGTGTGGTAGATCCGTTCGGACCCCGGGGAGATGAGGAACGAGGCCTTCGCCTTCAAGCCCGCCTTCAGCCCTTGTTGCGCAATATGGGCGGAGCGGCTGATGTCTTCATACGACGAATTGGTGCAGCTGCCGATGAGTGCCGCCTTGAGTTCGACCGGATAGCCTTTTTCCTTGGCTTCAGCCGCCATTTTTGAAATCGGCCTGGCCAAGTCCGGTGTATGCGGGCCCACCACGTGCGGCTCCAACTTCGAGAGGTCCACTTCGACGATCTGATCGTAATACTTCTCCGGCGATTGATAGACCTCGGGGTCAGCGACCAGGAGGTCCTTGTGGGACTGCGCAAGGTTCGCCAGATCGGCCCGATCCGTGATGTTCATATAGGCGACCATCTTCTGATCGAAGGGAAACACGGAAGTTGTGGCTCCGAGCTCTGCACCCATATTACAGATGGTGCCCTTTCCGGTGGCGCTGATAGTTTCCGCGCCTGGACCAAAATACTCGACGATCTTGTTGGTGCCGCCCTTTACAGTGAGCAGGCCGCAGAGGTAGAGAATCACGTCCTTCGCCGAAGCCCAGCCGCTCAACTTGCCGGTCAGACGCACGCCGATCAATTTCGGATGAAGCACTTCCCAAGGGAGGCCGGCCATCACTTCGCCGGCGTCCGCGCCGCCGACACCGATCGCCAGCATTCCGAGCCCGCCGCCGTTCGGTGTATGAGAATCGGTTCCGATGATCAAGCCGCCGGGGAACGCGTAGTTCTCCAACACAACTTGGTGAATGATCCCGGCGCCCGGCTTCCAGAATCCAATGCCGTACTTTTTCGCCGCGGATGCCAGGAAATTGTAGACTTCCTTGTTTTCGTCCATCGCGCGGAGCAGGTCCTTCTCGGACCCCATTTCGGCTCGAATGAGATGGTCGCAGTGAATCGTGCTCGGCACGGCCGCTTTCTTTTTGTTGGCCTGCATGAACTGCAACATGGCCATCTGGGCCGTCGCATCCTGCATGGCGACGCGGTCCGGACGGAGGGCCAACATGGCCTTACCCCGTTCCCACTGTTGAGCGTCGAAGTTGTCGGCATGCGAGATAAGAATTTTCTCTGCCAGCGTCAGTCCACGGCCGAACTTCTTTCTGGCCTTGGCGAATACGTCCGGCATTTTGGCGTAGAGTGTCTTGGCGAGATCGAGTGACATCTTTTTCTCCTTACTATCGGGCTAGGGGCACGAGGCAAGGGGCTAGAGGACTTTTCCCTCTCGCCGCGCGCCTCTCGCCACTTGCCTATTTCAACGGCGGCACTTCGCGCCGCTTCGGCGCGGCGTAGTTGACCAGGTAATCGAACAGCCGGATCAAACGGCTGTCCTGGCGTTTTTGGTCCACCCAATGTCCGATCAATCCGATCGTGCGTGACAAAATGAAGAAGCCGTTCAAGCTGTCGATCGGGAATCCGATATCCACGAGTACGGCCGCCATCGTGCCGTCCACGTTCAAAATCAAATTGTCCTTCTTCGCTGCCGTCACCCTTTCGACTTCCAGCGCAAAATCGAGGCAGGGCGTCTTGATGTTCAAGCTCTTGACGTAGCCGACCAGTTCCTTCACCCGCTTGTCTGGATTGCGCAGACTCTTGACGCGGTGGCCGATGCCGGGCACCGGACCGACGTTCTTCTTCATGTAGGCGAGGAACTCATCGACGGACATCTTATTGTCGACGGCGTACTTGAAGTAGCGGCCCGCATCCGTGACGGCGCCGCCGAAACGCGGACCGATCATGATAAGCCCGGCCGCGACCGACTGCGACAGCCCGATCCCGGCACAGGCCGCCAAGATTGTCGCATAAGCGCCGCTCACGCAGGGACCATGATCGGCAGAGAGCATCATGATCCGCTTGATGATTTCGGATTCCTGCTTGGAGATCAGCCGTTTGTCCCACAGGAGTCCGATGACGTGGGGGATCTCATAACCCTTATTGATCAGCTCGGAAGCCGGATAGCCGTCATAGTAGGGTTCGTCGCCGCGATCGTCGCTGATCGTCGTGCGGATCAGCGGCGCGACCATGACTTCGTCCGCCTTCATCGCTTCTTCAACCGACTTGGGCAACCGTGGCAATGCGGCCGGCTCGACCGGCTCCTTCACCTGACCGGATTTCAGCAACTCCTGATAGGTTTCCTTGATCGCAGGACCGAGTGCCCCGAATGTCGGCGGCACAATGGCGCCGGCCTTTTTGAGCGCATCCGACTTCGAACGCGCCGACCCTTCGCCTTTCAGGCCTTCCTTGGCGCCGGCGTGGCCGAACTTCATCCCCTTCGGCAAACTTTCCTGGCAGAAACCGGACACGACGCCGATCAGCTTGATCCGCCGCTTTTTGGCACCGTACCACTCGGCGGCACGTTCTTCGAGATCGCCGCCCATTTCACCGACGATGACCACGGCCTTGGTCTGTGGATCGTTCTCGAACATCTCGAGGTAGCTGACGTAGTCGGTACCGGGATAGGCATCGCCGCCGATGCCGATCGCGGTCGTGATGCCGTCGGCAAACTGGGAGCAAATCCAGATGATTTCGTTGGAGAGCCCGCCCGACTTCGTAATGACGCCGAACGACCCTTCACGATAGAGCTTGGACAGGACGAGATTGTCGAACGCCCCGCCGATGACACCCAAGCGGCAGGCGCCGGCCGAAATGATCCCGATGGAAGACGGGCCGTTGAAGACCTTGCCGAGCTTGCGAGCATGGGCGCCGAGCAACTTGGCATCTTTCTCCGGCACACCCTCGGTGATCATCGACACGAGCTTGATGTGCGGATCGTCCAAGGCTTCCATCCCGCCTTTCATGGCGCGATCCGCGCCGATGTAGACGAGGCTGGTGTTGATCGTGGGGTGATTCTTCGTCGCTTCGGCAATCGATTTGTAGACGGGAATGGCGATCAGGCCGCTGCCGTAGGGAATCTCGTTCGTCTTGCCGGCGTCGGGGGGATAGACAAAGGCCTCCACGTTGAGCGGGCGCTTAATCAGGTAGCAGAATTCGGCCATGCGGCGCGCGGCGTTCACACCGGCCTGGCCGCCCTGAATCACGACGCGGGTGTCTTTGTTTGCCAGAATACTCATCGGAATCTCCTCTTACAAGACTGCGACAGGTGACACGTGACAAGTGACGGGAGGCCTTCCTCTCGTCACGCGTCACATATCGCGCGTCACTGTTTTTGAAGCGCCTTATCGACGATGTCGGTGAGCGGTGTATTGCGATCGAAGACGTGGATGTCGAAGCCTTCGTCTTTCAGCGCGCGCATCGCGTCCAGACCCTCCTTCTCACGCGGACCTCCGCGGCGCACCCAAATCTTTACATCCTTAAGCTTGCCTTCCGACTTGGCCTTGCGGAAGCCGTTGATGATGCCGCCGAAGGTTTTTTTGACGTCCGTGAAGTTCGCAATCGCGCCGCCGACGATGATGTTCTTGATGCCCGGCAACGAACAGACCTTCTCGGTGAGGACTTCGACGGCCCAATCCGGCGGATCACCGGAATATTCGGCATAGTTCGCAAGCTTGCCGCCACGCGCCACCACGGCGTCCGAGTAGTACACGCTGGCGCCGCCCCCGGCCGGCAGCATCGCCGTATCGCCGCCCGGGATTTCGATAAACTTGACCGAGCCCTTGATTTTCGAATCGACGGCCATCACTTCCATTTCGTCTTTGGAATAGGCGCGGCCGAATTCAGCCGCGAACTGGAAATTCCAATCAGGGTGGCGGAACTTGGCGTCGCCGTCGAGCAACGTGACCGCATCCAGCGCGACGAATTCACCGTCACTCTCCCGCGTCACGACGGGATTCACTTCCAGATATTGGGCGTCTTCGTTGTCGAAGCAGGTGAACATCTTGCCGGAGAAATCGGCCATCTTCTTCATGAGCGGGCCGGAAAATCCGGCATCCTTGGCGAGCTTTTCCAGCGCCTCGTGCGTCGGTTGCTGTCCCACATCCAATGTCAGCCGCTTGACCCTCTCCCAGTTGGATTCCACTTCGATGCCGCCGCAATTGGCGACCAAAATCTCGCTGCCTTCACGGGTTGATTTCACGGCGCAGTAGTATTCTTCCTTATGGGGCACCATCTCAGACACAATGACCTGGGTGACCGTGATACTGCCGACCTGGCGGCCGATCATCTCCTTCGTGGCGGCGACTGCTGCGCCGAGATCCAAGCCGACCTTGACAAGCCCGAGTTTGAACCGGGAGCCAAGCGCTTCATGAGCCTTGACCACGAGTTTCGTCTGCTTCATCCATTCATTCGCGTGACCGAGCTTGGAGAGTTCTTCTGCGGAGGTGACGACGACGTAATTCGGAACCGCGATTCCCCATTTCTTCATCAGTCCCATCCCAGGACCCTCGAGCACCTTGGCCATGACGTGGTCTCCCTTAACCAACAAGTAAACCGAGCGATAGGAAGGCGGATTCTAGCCAAATTAACGGGACGACACAATACACCAGAGGGACTAACCGGATGAGGCACAAAAGGCCTAGTCCTTTTATACTGACGGGCGGCTTGTTCTCTAAGTCTCTGAAAGTGCAGTAACTCCCAGTCTTTTTTGGACGTAGCGTTTGCTGCTGTGAGCCCGTGTCTGGCAGACAGGACAGAAAAACGAACTCCGCTCGCTCTGAAGTCGCCGTATCAGCGCCCCGCACTGATTGTGACAGGGGCGGCCTTCCTTTGCATACACGAGATGGTGATCTTTATAGCGCCCCTGGGACCCATCGGGAGCATAGAAGTCTTTGACGCTCGACCCTCCGTACCCTATCGCTTCGCGTAATACAGATTGCATGGTGCGGTACAGTCGCTGCGCGGTCGTCGCGTTCAGTCTGCTCGCAATGGTATTGGGGTGCAGCGACGTCCGGAACAGAATCTCGTTTGCATAGATGTTCCCGATGCCGGCAATCGTCTGCTGATGCATCAGGAGCGGTTTGAGACGCCTGCGGCACCGGCTCAGAAGCTTCACAAAATCGTCTTGGCTGATGAGCAATGGATCGCAGCCGAAGCGGCGCGCCACATACCCTTCCAGTCCTTCTCGATCGAACAGTGAAAGACGGCCGAAGCGGCGGGGATTCCAGTAACGAAGCGTGAGGTCAGGGTGGTGCTTAAACGTGATCACCACATGGGTATGCTGCGGGTGTTTGACGATCGCCGAGGGAAACAGCAACAGTCCGGTCATTCCCAGTTCGGCGACGAGATACCTCCGCTGGGTTCCCTGTTCCATCTCAACGATGAGGCTTTTGCCCCGCCGGCCGACGGACCGAATGACGCTTCCCCGATACCAATCGACAGAATCGCCGCCTTCACGAACAATATCGCTCCGCCCAACCCATATGTCGGCCACACACAGTCCGGTCAGGCGCTCGCGCAATTGGCGGGCGGCCACTTCTGCCTCTGGCAATTCCGGCATGAATCGACCTCCCAAGAACACGATTGTGAGTTATTCAAGGCTGATTACGCCACGGGAGCAGTCAGAAAGGCAAGGGATGGAAGAAGGAAGGATAGAGACTCGTCAGGCGCACCGAGGTTTGGGTAGAAGGAGAGGAGCTTTCTCTTTGTTCGCGGCCACAGCACGGATTAGACGAACCTCGTCGATCGCAGCCTGCAGCTGCGGCAACGGTATGGCGCCGGGCCGTCTGGTCTTGACCAGTTTTACGGCGTCCTCATACGACATCCCCTGTACACAGCACAGGTAGGCGATCACGACGGAAACAGATCGGCCCATGCCAGCGCGACAGCACACCATGACTCGATTATTGGGAAGATGGTCCTCGATCCACTGAACCGATTCGGCAAGCAGGGTGGGATCGGGTTCGGCAAATTCTTTGAAGGGGAATTTGGCATAATCCACCCAGGTGGGCGGGCGAACGGTATACTCCTCCGCCACAAACAACAGCCCGCCGACCACTGGGGAGGGATCTTGGGCATCATCGAGATTGCCGACAAGGAGGGAATCGGTAATAAGGTGCATGGTGTTGTTAGTATAAATGAGCGTGACCCGTGGTCAACAAATACTTCATGGATTTCTTGGTGGGCGGTCAGTTGCGGACCGACAAGGTCCCCCCGTATACTTCTCCCTCACACCGCGAGAGATTGACTGGGCTATCCTCATGAGCAGCCCGAGCCTCGAACAAGTCGAACAGCGCCTGAGCAGCGTCAAGTGCGCCGTCTGCAAAACCAGTCAATTCATGGTCGATCGGCGCACCGTGCAGCCCGATGGCGAGTGCAAAGGCATGTGCAAGCAGTGCCGGTACTCATTCCCGATCCATACCGATATGGACTTCTACCGAAGAACGCAACCGGACATTCCCTACTTGATGAAGACCATTCCCTGTCCGCGCTGCATGAAACAAGGGGTCTCATTGGACTTCCGAATCGTCATGTCGGTGCGCGAGGCCCATTATTTCGTCACCTGCACCGCTTGTTCCCATCAATTCAGTGAGAAATCTCTCCTCGAAGCGTTTGAATAGCGCACGCAGTCCGATGATGGTGTATACTGACGTTATGAACGAACCCACTCCTAAAAAACCCGAAGTACCGGCCTCCAAGCGGAAAGAAATTCCGTTGGTCTCCGTGCCGAACGATCGGGACATGATAGCCGAAGAGATGGCCGAACTCTTCGACGAAGACCGGGTCAGCCACCGGCACGGCAGCTCCGAGCCGGAAGCGGACTGATTAGGCCCCCCGAACGATCTGCACGGCGCTATCCTCGGCGATTCGCCCCAGCTCCGACGGCCTTCCACCCCGGTCTTTCCTCACGATCCGATCGATCTGCACAATGGCGCCTCGGTGCCATGCCTCGAAGTCGGCATTCGAATCCGATGCCTTCCGATCCAGCCGTCCCATCTCGGATCGTCCCATTTCATTGCAGAGCCATGCCCGCTTTTCCCCTTTGAAGACGCGCAGCTCGCTCACGACTCGATAGACATCCGGCCTCCTGGACACGATCGTTCGCCCGTCCTTCCTGAGCAGGAGATAAGAGAACTTCAGCGCGTCTTTGATAAAGCCCACTTCCCGATCCAGCTCGGCGATCCAGGCAGGCGGGTCCCAGGATCGTTCTTCGTGACACCAATCGTCCGCTTTGACCAAGGCAGGACAAGGATGGTCGTGCAGGCAGGGGCTGTACACAGTACACAGCCCTCGCGAGAGGACGAGGTCTCTCGTCTGATGGAGGGCGCGGGCCGTGACACGCAAAGCCGGCTCAAGAATGATCAGCGTTCCGTCCGGCTTCAATACAGAAAGCAGGCGTTCCAGCAGAGCCGCACGTTGAGCGGCAGCATCAGAGGCCTCGTGAAAGAGCTCATTGAGACAGTTGGCAAGAATAATGAGATCGAAAGGCGCCTGCGCCGACACCGTCCGCCCCCCATCGGATGCGGCCAGCTTTTCAATCCGTTCGACCGACGTCAGCAACGCGGCCTGTTCGACCCCTGTAATTTGCCGGTAGACAGTCCACAGGCGAGCGGCTTCCGTGAGAGCTGATGTGGAATGATCAACGGCCGTCACACGAAGCATCGCCTGGTTCGCACAGGCCTTGCCGGCAAGCCAGTCACGAACGGCAAGGGAAGCTGTTCCGGGCCCGGCGCCGACATCCAACACGGACAGCGTCGTCTTCTTCGCCCAGTCCTCCGGCAATTCGTTGAGGAGGAGTTGGACTTTGGCAAAATTGACGGGAAGAAAGTACGCGGCGTATCCGCCCAGCAACGCGGGATCATCGAGGTACCTGGTGCCGATCTCGCCGCGCGCTCGCGTGAAAAGATCCGACAGGCCCAAGATGTATGTGATGAGCGCACGGCCCGCCGCGTCGGTCGTTGTGCGATACACTTCGCCGAATAACCGGAGGGCCGAAGGGGACAAACGATACGGTTGCCGCTGGTTGAAGGCCTCCATATGCTAGTGTATGCTCATCGCGTGAGGGAGGACAATCATGACAGACGCCATACTTCAATCCTATCGAGAAGTCGAGCAGGCGATGGAACGGTTCACGCTCATGCTCCAGGAGCAGGTCACGGTCCTTCAACGTTCCGAGGAGCCGGAATCGGATAAGCTGGTGCGTATGACGCAGGGCTACAAGGCTATGCGAGACAGCGCCATGATCTACTTGTCGTACGCAAAGTACGTGGCCCATGGCATGCCGGCCAGCGAGGAAATGGTGCAGGACGAGATTCAGGGATAACAATGGTCTGTTTGGTCTATCTCGTCTCTTGTCGGTCCGGTCCGCTGATTGGTCCAACGAGATAGACAGACAGACGAGACAGACCAAAAAAACCAAGAGCCCGCCAGGCGTTCTCACCTGACGGGCTCTTGGTTTTAAGACTCTCGCCTCTTTTCAGATGCTGCGCATGAAGTGCGCCACATCGTCCGGATTGACAGCTCCGCCCATAATTGAAGACATCGCGACGTTGGTGGACTTCTTGCCGGTCAGTCCTGATTCGACTTCGTCCACAATCAATTCCACCGGCATCGACTGACCGCCGTACACGCGCGGACCACCGATGATCTTGGCCTTGGAGTAGCCGTAGATGGCGGTGGCCACTTCTTTGGCGAGCCAACCGACATAGTTGAATTCCGGCACGACAATCAGCTTGGCCTTGCCGCAGAGTGCGCGCAGTTCCCGTGTCGGGAAGGGACGAAGCGAGCGGATCTTGATCAAGCCGATCTTGATGCCTTTTTCCGCACAAATGCGGACGGCTTCACGCGATTGAGCGGCGGCGCTGCCCGAGGCAATAATGACCGCCTCGGCACCGTCCACGTTCTCGGCCGTCAGCAGACCGCCCATGTACTGATTGATGTACTTGCGGGAGCGTTCCACCGCCGCCCAGACTTCCTGCTGCCAGACTGCATGGATGTTGTAGGCCATGAAGTTCGACTTCTGGACCGGGGCATCGCGGGACAAACGGGCGGGAGGATTCTCCGCGTCGAGCACCGGCACCGCACCGCGCCACGCGTCGCGAGGCGGAAGCTTGATGCCGCGGTCTTGCATGCGGACATAGCCGCGGGCGTGCGTCACAAAGAAGCCGTCGCAGCAGACTCCCACAGGCAATGTCACGTCGTTCTTCTCGCTGATGATAAAGCCGGCCATGATGAAATCGAACATGTCCTGCTGATTCTCGGCGTGGAACACAATCATGCCGCAGTTGAGCAAATACGCGATCTCGATATTGTCCGGCTGAATGGCCAACGGTGCATTCACGACGCGGCAGGTGAACATGGCCACGGCGGGCAAGCGATGTCCCGGCCAGGATGCAATGCCCTCCAACCCGCGCAACGTCCCTGGACCGGCCGTCGCCGTAAAGCACCGGACACCCGATCGGGAACCACCCGCGATCGCCGCCATCACACCGACTTCTTCCTCACCACGATAATATTCTTTCACATACCCTTCGCCGTACAGCACACCGACGAGTTGCATCGTTTCGCTCTGCGGCGTAATGGGATAGGCAATCGCCATATCGGCGTTGGATCGGCGGATCGCTTCCTTGGCCGCTTCGCTGCCGGTGATGAATTCCTTCGTTCGGGGGGCTTCTTGAAACATATATTCCGGGGTGACGATCCGCTGCTTCTTGGCCTCTGCATGGGGATCTTTTTTCCCGTCCGATTTCGGCACGGCTACGCTGGTGATGGGATCGCCCTGCGGATTGGTTTTGACTTCTGTTTCGCTCATCGTTTCACCTCTTGATCTATCGCCCTTGATCCTTAGCCTTCGCGTTTCATCTGCTCGGCCGAGTGGCCGAACGCAGCCGCACTGCCGAGACCGGCTGCAACGGGCGCAAAGGCGAGAGGATTCGTGTGAGTCTTGCCGCCGTGGACTTTGGACTGCGTGCCCGTAAACCGCACGTTCTCCCCGTTGGCAGGCAGTTTAATACCCAGTTCTTCGCGGACCCTTTTGAAGATTTGCGCAGTTTTTTTGAGCTTCAACGTATCCGAATCGCGAATCGTCAACATGGCGTCTTCATGGCCCTGCTCGGCACAAATCGCCATGGTGCAGCAGTTGGTTCCCGCGCGAATCATCTTCAGCGTCAGATTCGCATAATGGCAGTGGACCCCCACAAAGATACAGGCTTCAATCTTGTTTCCCCAAATGGTCAGGTTCGGATGGTTGGGGTTAATCACTTCTTCCGGATCGATCTTCGGATACTTCGGCCGATAATCCGGCATAGGAATAATCATGACATCGGGAATCTGTGCGGCAATTTCCAGCAGGGCCTTGGCTTTTTCGACGGCATGTTCGTTCCATGCCCACAGTACGAGCGGACCGGGAAAAATCGTGGCGTTGGCGCTGGTGAGCATCTTACGGGCCATTTCCTCAATGACCTTGTCCTCATTGGGCTCCAGGAGCCCGTAATACAGACCCTGGCCTGGATCGGGCAAGGAAACTCCCAGCTGAGCAGCTGATGGAGGATGAAAGCCTGCCGGCCCAGGAACGATAATCTTTTCTCTCGTATCTTGCGTTATCGCCACGCCCATTCCCCTTTCTTACACTTACCCGACGACCGGGCTTGCCAAGACTGCCGTCGTGCTCTTCTCGCCATACGTAATGTTGTCGGTCAAGGCAGCCTTCGGCAATTGATCGATCATGATCATCTTGATCGCATGATTCTTCGCCATGTTGTCGCAGACCCACACGCACTGCGCGCAGCCTTTGCAACGATCAACGGCCACGTAGGCGGAGCCGTACTTGAATCCCTTATCCTTCCCCATTTCGTCGCTATAGAGAATGGTGTTGGCTTCAGGGCAATATTGCGTGCAGAGCTTGCAGCTCTTGGCGGCACAGATTTCAACGTTGATATCAGCTACGAGGTACATGGGGACTCCTTATGTATCCCGGTTACGCAGTGGCCGTTGCCACGGGTTCTTCCGCTCGTTTCACTTCCGGCGCCGCCCAACCATGGTCGACGGCGTAGTTCCAGCCGGCCCGCATGACGGCCACGTTCTTTTCGATCAGTTCCTGTTTCTTCTTGAACTTCCGTTCGACGACGCTGTCGAGCGCGGCCGTACCGCCGGAGACCACGAACCCTTTCCCGAGGAACCGGTCCTTCACGGCTTGCTCCAGCCCTGCCATGTTGGTCAGACCCGTAATCGCGCCGATGCAGCCCATCAAGGCCATGTTGGTGGCGAGATCCATCCCAGCCACCTCCAAAGAGATCTTCGTCGCCGGAAAATAGTAGAGTTTCGCGCGGCGTTCTGCCAACTCGCGGGCCTGATCCTTGTGAAGGTTCATCGGCCCATCGTTGTTGATCAATGCAATCCCGTCTTCCTTCAGGCCGAAGTAGAACGGCATCGTGTAGGACTTTCCGTGCGTAATGACCTGGGGGTGGAAGATAATGATGATGTGCGGAAACGTGATCTCGCCGATCTCATAGATGGCTTCATCCGACACCCGCACATAACTCTCGACCGGCGCCATGCGCTTTTCCGACCCGTAGAACGGGACGATGGTGCTTTCGCCGCCGGCATTAATGACCGCGGTGCTGAGGATGTGCGAGCCGGTCACGACGCCCTGCCCGCCGACTCCTGCCATCCGAATGTTAAAACGCTTAGCCATGGGCGATCCTCCTTACCGGTCGAGCTTAAGCCTTGGGAATTGCGCCAGCAGGAGCGGCCGGCTTCTGGAGAAACTCTTTGTAGCCGTATCGCTCGGTCAGGTACTGCTTGGCTTCATCGCTGATGTATTCGGAGAATTGATAGCGATCGTTTTCGACCGCCTTGGCGTCTTCCATCACCTTGTCGGTCGGAATCGCGTATTCGATGTTGCAGGAGGTGTAGGCTTGGATATAGGTGGAGCCCACTTCACGGGCGATCAACACGGCTTTCTTGATGACGCTTTCGACGCGGCGGGGATTATTCGGCACGACCGTCGCCACGTAGGCGCAGCCGGCCACCTTCGCCATCTGCAGCATGTCCATCTTCTCGAACTTCTTGCCGAGCGGGGCCATCTTCAACACGGCGCCGCGGTTGGTCATTCCGCTTTCCTGTCCGCCGGTGTTGCCGTACACTTCGTTGTCCAGCATGATCGTGGTAAACCGCTCTTTCCGGAACCAGGAATGGAGCACTTGCTGAAAACCGATGTCGGCTGTTCCGCCGTCTCCCGCCATCACGACCACATCTTTCGGCTTGTCGCCGAAACGAAGACGCAAGCCCCGGGAAAGCCCGCTGGCCACGCCGTTCTGGTCACCATAATTTCCGTACACGAAGGGAATCGCCGCCTGAGAAATGGCGAGGCGGCCGCAGCCTGCAGTCCCGACTGTAATCGTATCCTCGGGATTCGGGAAGGCAATCATGGCGAGGCGAATAAACAGCGTCATCGCGCAGCCGGCGCACATGGGATGCTCTTCCAGCACTTCTTTAAAACTTCCCATCTGCGATACGGATACTTTTTTCCCGAAGGGGCCATGTTCGACCATATCCCGATATTCTTTCGGCATGAATTTTTCAAAGCCGTTTGAAAACTTCACATAATCGAGACTCATCAGGCACCTCCCTTATGTCGCTGCAACGGCAAGCCGTTGCCTGTTAGTCAATGCGAAAAAACGAAGAAAACCAGTGGGACGATGAGGATGGACGGCACAAAACGAGTCGGTTCATCACCGTCGGCCATCCTAGCAAAGCTGAAAAAAGACTGTCAATTTATATATTCCTCAACGTGCTCACACTGTTCAACGCTTAAAAATTCTATAACTTCCTGATAATCAACGCAACTTCTCAGAAGGCCCACCGCATCCGAAAGAAGGCCTAGGTCTGGCCGGCGGGATAGGCCATTCGCCCCAACATAACTCGCCGCAAGCGACAGGCGGGCAAACAATTTCGGCAAGTTAGTAGCCGGACTGATTGCCGATCAGTCTCAATCCGGTTTACACTGCCCCGATGCCACTACGAGTCTTGATACCCGGTGAAGACGACGCGGGCGCTCATGTCGGAGGCGTGCATAAGCGCCCTCCTATCCCGGACGACTCGATCAAAGCCGAGTGCCCGAAGTTCATGGCGCACGGACCTTGTGGAGGTGTCCGCAAGGGAGGGCTCTGTGAAGTCTATCCTGAAATGAAGTGCCCATGGGTGTCCCTCTACATTGAGCTGGAAAAAATCGGCCACACTGATTGGATGAAACAAGTCTAGAACTAGACGTGAGGCGTGAAGCGTGAAACGTGAAACGTCAAAGAAAAATTTTCGCAGCACGAAGCTCGGCTATAACGAACGGCATGCCAAGAGCGGCATCACCGCGCCCCTCCCCGACATCGAGACGTTTCCAAATCAATACAAGGGATACCAAATTACGATCGAGATTCAGGAGTATACGGCCATCTGCCCGAAAACGAATCTGCCGGATTTCGGAACCGTCACCGTCCACTATATGCCGGATAAAGAATGTCTTGAGTTGAAGTCTCTCAAGATGTACATCCACGCCTACCGCAATCTCGGCATCTTCTACGAAAACGCCGTGAATCGAATCCTCCAGGATGTCGTGAAAGCCTGCCGCCCGGTCTGGGCCAAAGTCATCGGCGAGTTTGCAGCTCGTGGAGGCCTTCGCAGCGTCATCGAAACGAAATACCCCTAAGATAATCCACGCCTTCCTTCACAGAACAAACACATCGCGACAAGAACCGCTCAGTGGCTCCTTGCCAGCTTGCAGCGAACTGTTGGTGGATTTCTTGTATTTCAGAGAACCCGGCTGTACCTTTCGCTGATTCAGGGGACTTCTTCTCCCATGGCTACATATGCAATCGGCGATGTGCAGGGTTGCTACGGCGCTCTGCAGCGACTGGTCGAACGGATCCAATTCAGTCCTTCTTCAGACCGCCTGTGGTTTGTCGGCGATCTCGTGAACCGGGGTCCGGATTCACTCAGCGTGCTCCGCTATATCAAGAGCCTTGGATCTTCAGCCGTCGTGGTCCTGGGGAATCACGACTTGTTTCTGCTGGCCGTTGCCAGCGGCATGACGACTCCGAGTGCTCAGGACACCTTGGGCGAAGTGATTGCGGCTCCGGACCGGGACGAATTGCTTCTGTGGGTGCGGCATCAGCGCCTTCTTTATCGTGAACCGCCATTCGTTCTGCTCCACGCCGGCCTCCTGCCGCAATGGTCTATCGACAAGGCCGAAGAGCTGGCTCATGAGGCAGAAGCCGCATTGCGAGGACCGCACTACGAGCAGGTGCTCCGCGCGCTGTATCCCAGCAAACATCTCCAATGGTCGCCGGATTTGACCGGTCCGGCCAGGCTGGCGACGATCATCAAGGTTCTGACGCGACTGCGCGCCTGTTCTTCAGCAGGCGTGATGGAATCGTCGTACTCGGGGCCACCCGATCACATCCCTGCCGGCTTTCTTCCCTGGTTCCGAATCGAGCCCCGACAACACCGCAACGCCACCATCGTCTGCGGGCACTGGGCCTCGCTCGGATTGCACTGTGAAGACGATCTGTTGGCCATCGACAGCGGCTGTGTCTGGGGACGGGAGCTCACCGCCATCCGCCTGGAGGATCGCCGGATCTTTCAAGTATCCTGCAATCATCTCGAGGATGACGGTGACTGAGCCTCTGCCGTCCGATCCGAACTGGCCCCGCTACTCGACGCGTCCGTTCCCGCCCTATCGCTTCATACCGGGACACAGGCCACACCCACGACGCAACGTCCACGGCCATTCGTACGGGCAACCGGAACCAAAACCGGCTGGGCTGTCTGCGAAGCACTGGCAGAAATCAGAGGCCTACTTGTATGGAATCGATCTGTACAACTTCGCCTATTGGTGGGAAAGCCATGAAATCTTCGAAGGCTTCTGGCGCGCGGCGGGTCACGACACTGAACAGAGACAGTTCTTTCAGGCGCTCATTCAGCTTGCCGCGGCTAATCTCAAACACTTCCTCACCCATACGACGACTGCACACAATCTGCTGGAGAGAGGAGTCGCTCGCTTACGGCGCCTTCCTCCCTCCTACATGGGGATCGATGTGGCCGGCTTGGCTGACGCGGTCCACAGACGCATGGCTGACGCCTGTCTGCAGGCTCCACTTATTGGTCTGGACATGAAATAGCACATCGCCAGGCGCGCAAGACCTGTCGGGAGACTGTTCAGTGATAGGACTCGGCGTCCGAGGGAAACTTGCCCTGCTCCACTTCTTCCTTATAGCGTCGAAGCGCTTGCAACGCGTCCGCCTTGAGATGAGCATAGGGCTTAACGAACTTCGGGACGAACTCATCGAAGAGTCCGAGGAGGTCGTAGAGAACGAGCACCTGACCGTCGCAGTGAGGACCGGCTCCAATGCCGATGGTCGGGATGGAGACCGATTCAGTAACATGTTGAGCCAAAGCGGCTGGTATCGCTTCCAGCACGATCGCGAATGCTCCGGCGTCTTCAAGCGCCTGTGCGTCATCGAGCAACACCGCGGCGTGATCCTGTGTCTTGCCCTGAACTTTATATCCCCCCAACGCATGTACGGATTGCGGCGTCATGCCGAGGTGCCCCATCACGGGAATCCCGATGGCAGTCAGCGCTTTCACCCGATCCGCCATGACGGCGCCGCCTTCCAATTTCACGGCCGCAGCCCCGGCTTGAAGAAACCGACCGGCATTGCGCACCGCCTCTTCGGTGCTCGCCTGATAAGACATAAACGGCATGTCGCCGATCACGAGCGCCCGTTTGGCGGCGCCGGCTACGAGCTTGGTATGGTACAGCATGTCATCCATCGTCACCGAAAGCGTATTGGATTTGCCTTGCACGACGACCCCCAGCGAGTCACCCACCAGGATCGCACCGATGCCGGCCTGTTCCACGATGCGCGTAAACAGCGCATCGTAGGCCGTGACGACGATGAGCTTCTTTCTGTCCTGCTTGTGCTGTTGGAATTCAAGGATGGTCATTAGCCGAGTTCAGCTTTGGTGATGATGTCCGCCAACCGGTGCGTCGCCTTGATCGCCATAATATGCACGCCATCACAATGCGGCCGCACGGCTTTGATGGTCCGCACCGCGATATCGACCCCCACCTCTTCCGCCTTTTCACCGGCAGCCTTGAGTTCGTCGATCATCTCTTGTGGAACGGACACGCCGGGAATATTGGCGTTCATGAATTCCGCCATCTTGGCGTTACGCAGCACGAGAATGCCGGCGAGAACTTTGACCTTGAACGGCCGCACGGCTTTCATGAAGCCGGCAAACTGGTCGGGATTGTAGATCGCCTGGGTCTGGAAGAACTGGGCTCCGGCTTTCACCTTCACTTCGAACTTGGCCAGCATCGGCCCGAGCGGATCGGCCTCCGGCGTGACCGCCGCGCCGATGGTAAAGGCCGTCGACCCATCGAGCTTGTTGCCGGCCATGTCCCGTCCCTGATTGAGCCCCTGCACAAGTTGCATGACTTGCACCGAGTCGAGATCGTAGACCGGCTTCGCTTCCTTATGGTCCCCGACCGTCGGATAGTCGCCGGTGAGGCACAAGATGTTCCGAATGCCGAGCATGTGGGCGCCCATGAGATCAGATTGCATGGCAATGCGATTCCGGTCGCGGCAGGTCAGCTGCATGACCGGGTCATGCCCTAATTCATAGAGCAGGCGGCAGACAGGCAAGGAACCGGCCCGCACCACGGCGGCGGTATTGTCCGTGACGTTCACGCCATGCACACGCCCCACCAGTTGTTTGGCGTTGTCCAGTACGGATGAAATGTTGGTCCCTTTGGGAGGGTTGTACTCGATGGTCACGGCGAACGTGCCTCGCTCGAGAACATCCTTTAGGCGTTGCGGCTCACGGCTCACGTTGGGCTCCTTATTTCAATCCTGCCGTCCGTTTGGCGGATTCGACCGTATTCTCCAACAACATGGCGATGGTCATCGGACCGACTCCCCCAGGAACCGGACTGATCCAGCCGGCCTTCTGGCTGACCGGCTCGAAATCCACGTCGCCGCACAACTTGCCATCCGGCGTTTTATTGGTGCCCACATCGATCACGACGGCGCCTTCCCGCACCATATCAGCCGTGACAAACTTGGCTTTGCCGATCGCCACCAGCAGCAATTCAGCTTCCCGGCAGACCGCCGGCAGATCTTTGGTCTTGGAGTGGCAGATGGTCACCGTCGCATTGCGCTGCAGCAGCATGAGCGCCAACGGCTTCCCGACAATATTGCTTCGCCCGAGCACGACCGCGCGCTTTCCCTCGATGGTCACGCCGGTGGACTCAATCATCTTGATCACACCCTTGGGGGTGCAGGCTTCGAAGACCGGATGGCCTTCGACCAGTCGGCCAAAGTTATAGGGGTGAAAGCCGTCCGCATCTTTGAGAGGAGACACGGCTTCGAGGATCACTTTACTGTCGATGTGTTTCGGCAATGGCAGCTGCACGAGGATGCCGTGGATCCTTGGATCGGCGTTCTTTTTCTCGATCAACGCCAACAGCTCCGCCTGTGTAGTACTGGCCGGAAGCTTGTGGTCATCGACATGAATGCCGGCCAATTCACAGGCCTTCTGCTTATTCCTGACATACACATGTGAGGCCGGATCGTCGCCCACGAGGATCGTCGCGAGCCCCGGCTTGATACCCTTCTGAGCAAGCAGTTCCGCCGACTCTTTCGCCAACCGGTCACGCACTTGCTGTGCCAACGCCTTGCCGTCAATCAACCGTGCTGCCACAGGTTCCTCCCCTTATTTCACACGCTTTGACTGGAAAGTCGAGGCACCTTAGCAGGGCAATTTTGCGCAAGTCAATGTGAAGGGCGCGGATCAGGCAAGGCCTCACTCCTCGCTCTCATCGCCGGTTCCTTGACAGGGTCTTCCTGCGTTGGCTACGATGCCGCACAGACATCACGCACACGTAGCCGATCTTGAATATCCCACACAATTGCCCGAACCCCCGGCGCCTTCTGCGATGGACCCTCTTGGTCTCGGCGCTTGGATTGACCTGGGCATCTTCGAGCGAGGCCGTCCAGATCACGGGGCTGGAATCGCCCAGCAGCTTCGTCGGCGATCCGCTGGGAAAAGAATATTTCATCTCGAACGTCAATGGAGAACCGGACGCCCGGGACAATAACGGCTTCATCACCAAGCTGGACACCGAAGGTAAAGTCACCAGCCTTAAGTTCATCCAGGGCGGCGTGGCCGACGTGCTCCTGCATGCTCCAAAAGGTCTGGCGCTCGCGGGACAGACGCTCTATGTCGCGGACCTCGATCAGCTCAAAGGCTTCGACAAAACCACAGGGAAGCTGCTGGTCACCGTGACCTTCCCGGCGTCCTCCTCACAACAGGTTTCGCTGACCGATGTCTCGATCGGCCCCGGCGGCCTGCTGTACGCCTCGGATCAAGCGGCCAATACGATTTATCGCATTGACTCGACCGCGAACCATCATGTGAGCCTCTTGATCCATGACGACCGGCTCGCCGGGCCGGCCAGTATCGCGGTCCATCCGAAGACGAACCATCTCATTGCCGTGAGCTGGGAGAAAGGGAACATTCTCGAAGTCACGCCGGAGGGCCGGCTGACTGAACTGGTGTCCAACGGATTCTTTACCAGCCGCTTCCAAAATTTAAGCGGCATCGATTTCGACCGGTGGGGCAACATGTACGTGTCGGATTTCACCAAAGGGAAAATCTGGCGCATGACGCGCGATAATCGCTTCCAAGTCATCGCGGAGTATCTGCCCTCTCCCGCCGACATCAGTATCGACCGAGCCGGCAACTTGATCTTGGTGCCGTATCATTATGCCCACGCCGCCGAGATGAACGGCCTCGAAGCGCCCTCCGAAGGAAAACCCAAAGCAGAGAAACGCACCTTGGCCGATTACGGGTTCGTGCCTCCTCCGTCGAAATCAGCTCCGGAAGGAGCGCCGAAAAAATGAGCCAGTGTGTGTATTGTACGCACCGCAAGGGCAAGCGCCCCTGTCCTGCGCTGCAGGGATTGATTTGCAGCGCGTGCTGCGGCGAACACCGCCTCGTTCGCGTCTCCTGCCCAAGCGACTGTCGCTATCTCGACAGCGGGAGCGACTACCAGGAAAAGCGGCTGGCGGAACAGTTCATGCCGGTGCGGCGCGACTTCTATCGGCAACTGGGGGAGCTGGGCGGGAACCAAGCGATCGCGCTGTTCAATCTGATCGAAGTCGTCACATTCAGCTACTTCGAAGGCCGTCGGGACGGTCAGGACGCGGAAGTCATTACCGCGATTCAAGCGCTCCGTCGGACACTCAGCCCCCTGCATGTCCCTTCGGCGCCCATGCCCGTGTTTGCTGAACACCTCAAGAAAGAATATGAGACGTTCAAAAAGCAGAATCCGGAGCACATCGCGGATTCATCCAACGCGCCGGAGATTCTGGATCGCGCGATTCAGTTTGTGTCGGAATTTTCAGGAAAGGATTTTCAATCACGCCGCTTTCTCAGCGGTCTTGTCGGCTACGTGAAAGCCTATCATCCGCATATTGCCGAGCATCTGCAGAAGAAGCATGAACCGGGGCGCATTGTGCTTCCAGGACAGTCGTTCGTGCCTCCTCCCGCGCCCGAGCCGCATACGCACGGCCCCGGCTGCGAGCACCATCACTAAGTCCAGCCAACTGGGTACGAGACCCTCACGCCGAGAGTTGCTGCAGTGCCTGCTTGACGCAGTCGTACCCGAAGTGCCTAATTGACAGCGTTCAGGCGCAAGCCGGTAGGGGCAGGCGGGGGCGTGAGAGCCGGAGTTGGTGGAGAAGTCGGTGGTGGTGGAGATGAGATGGCCGGTGTATAGGCGACCATATTGCTTTCAGTCGACTCATTATTCGCCGCATCATAGGCCGTGATGACATAATACTGCGTCACAGACGGTGTGCCGATATTGAAACTGGTCACATTCCCCAAGGTCGTCAAGAGTGATGCCGTCCCGTATGCGCGGCCACAGGGCTGCTGGCTGCACTTGTACACCCGGTAGCCGGCGAGATCGATTTCTGTGTTCGCGTCCCATCGCAACGTGGCGCCCCACACGGTCGTGGACCACAACACAGAAAGAACAGCCGCTGCTCTGATCCAATTCATACTGGCTCCCGAAGCGAAGTGGGATTGGCCGAAGCGGTAAACCCTCATGGTTCGCTCCAGCCCCTACACCCAATGAAAGCATGGGCGTGCAGCGGTCACACGAGAGCAGAGGGCTCACCCAACCGATTTCTTGAAGAGCTTTCGCAAGGGACGTGCCGAATTGCCGCGGAGGGGTTTGTACTGAAAACGGGCGGGGCTTCAGCCGCAGTCTCCAAAACGGTGGCTCCTGCCACCGCGAGAGTGCAGGGGCTCACACTCCATGTCACGCACGAATCATTGCATTTCCTAGAGAAGCTTACTGCAGCCCTAGACCTACAGTTAGACAGTTGGAAAACGATGGGGCAGACCATTCAACTCAGCACCTACTCGGCGATCGTCACCGTCATCTCGACGCGTTCTTTGGGGTTATCGCGCTCGTCACGCGGCAAGTTCACGATTTTATCAGCGACGCCGATGCCCTTCGTGACTTCGCCGAATACCGTGTACTTGCGGTCCAGAAACCGGGAGTCTTCCACTACGATGAAAAACTGCGATCCGGCGGTGTCGGGATCCGCTGCCCGCGCCATGGAGACGATCCCGCGCTTGTGGGGAATGTCGCTGAACTCCGCCTTGATGGTATATCCGGGACCACCCTGCCCATAAGTCTCCTTCTTGAGAGAATCTTTCGTGTTGGGGTCACCGCCTTGAATCATAAACCCGGGGATTACTCGGTGGAAAATCGTTCCGTTATAGAAGCCCTCTTTGGCCAGCTTGATGAAATTTTCGACATGCTTCGGGGCGACATCCGGATAAAATTTGATTTCAATATCGCCGAACTTTGTCTTGAGGATCGCCTTGGGACCCTTCGGCGCCTCGGTCTTGGGAGCCGGCGCCTTCTCTGCGGCCGATGCCGCCCCTCCTGAAAAGCATAGAACGGCGCCGACCAGCACCGTGGTGATCATCATGAACCCCGTTCGCATCTGCATCGCTCCCTCCTTTATCAGCTTCGCTGAACCAATGACCGGTTTTGTATTCGATCCGGACATCACGATTCGACTTGTTCCAACGCCTGTTGCGCCGCCAATTGTTCCGCCTCTTTCTTACTGTGTCCGTGGCCCGCGCCGACCACCTTTCCATCCACCTGCACTTCGACCTCGAACATCTTGTGATGATCGGGCCCGGATTCCCGCACCGTCACATACCGGGGCAACATGTCATACCGTCGCTGACACCATTCCTGGAACCGCGTCTTGTAATCATCCCCACCCGGCTTCGCCTGCTGCGATTCGACCTGACGCAACTCATCGCCCAACACATCCAGGGTGAAGTCGCGGCTGGCCTCGAGACCTCCGTCGAGGTAAATGGCGGCGATCACGGCCTCCAACGCATCGGCGAGCAACGACGCTTTTTCCCGTCCTTTTGACAGTTCCTCGCCCCGCCCCAATCGCAAGCGGGCGCCCAGATCCAGGCGTCTCGCGGCATTCGCCAGGCACGTCTCACTCACCAGTTTCGCCTTCAGTTTCGAGAGAGCGCCTTCACTCAACTGGGGGAACAGTTTCGCCAGATGATCGCTGATGATCAAGGACAGCACGGCATCGCCCAGGAACTCCAGCCGTTCGTTATGTTTTCGGTCCTGGCTCTTGCGCTCATTCACATGGGATGTATGCGTGAGCGCTTCCGTCAGCAAGGCAGGATTGGTGAATGTGTATTTGAACGCGTTCGGCAACTCGGCTGGAGACGCCGGTGTCATCATCGCAGGTGCGCTAGGCATCCGCACGTCTGAAAATCAGGCAGGCATTGACGCCGCCGAATCCGAAGGAGTTGGACAAGGCCGCCCGGATCGCCGCCGAACGGGCTTTGTTCGGCACATAATCCAAATCACACGCCGGGTCGGGATGTTCCAGGTTGATGGTGGGAGGAAGGATGCCATGATGGAGCGCCAGAACGCTGAACACCGCTTCAATCCCGCCTGCCGCACCGAGCAAATGGCCGGTCATGGATTTCGTCGAGCTGACCGGAATGCGATAGGCCTGTTCGCCGAACACCGTCTTGATGGCGCGCGTTTCAATCGCATCCGCCATCGTGGAGGTGCCGTGCGCGTTGATGTAGCCGATCTGATCCTTGCCGATGCCGGCGTCCTTGATGGCCAGCTCCATGCAACGGACCGCGCCCTCGCCCTCTTCCGGCGGCGCCGTAATGTGGTAGGCATCGCTGTTCATACCGTATCCGATCAACTCGGCATAAATTCCGGCTCCGCGGCGGCGAGCATGCTCCAGTTCTTCCAACACCACCACGCCGGCTCCCTCACCCAACACGAACCCGTCTCGATCCTTGTCAAAGGGACGGCTGGCTCGGGTCGGCTCATCGTTCCTGAAGGACAAGGCTTTCGCCGCGGCAAACCCGGCTACACCAAGCGGCGTGACCGCCGCCTCGGCACCGCCCGCCACCATGACGTCGGCATCGCCTCGTTGGATCAGGCGGAAGGCATCGCCGATGCAATGATTGCCGGTGGCGCAGGCCGTCACGGCGCAGGAATTCGGCCCCTTGGCACCGATCCGGATGGCCACCTGGCCCGAGGCCAGGTTGATGATCGTCATCGGGATGAAGAAAGGGGACACACGTCCGGGGCCCCTCTCCTTGAGCACGTCGTGGTAATGCTCGATGGACCCGAGTCCTCCGATGCCGGACCCGATATAGACGCCGACCCTGGGGGCTTCTTCCGGCGCGACTTTCAGCCCGGCATCCTCCACCGCCATCTGAGCGGCGCCCACGGCATAGTGGATAAACGTGTCCATCTTCTTGACTTCTTTTTTCTCGATGAACCGGACCGGATCGAAGTCCTTAACTTCGCCGGCGATTTGCGCGTCGTAGCCGGCCGGGTCGAATCTGGTGATCCGGCCGATGCCGGATTCCCCGGCGCAGAGCGCCGTCCATGTTTTTTCGACGCCCGTGCCGAGCGGAGTGACCAGTCCCAGACCGGTCACGACGATCCGTCGTGTGGTTCGATCAGTCATGCGAATCCCGAACGCTTATGATTTTTCCTTGATGTAATCCAACGCTTTCCCGACGGTGAGAATCTTTTCCGCATCCTCGTCGGGAATCTCAATCTCGAATTCTTCCTCGAGCGCCATCACCAGCTCGACGGTATCGAGCGAATCGGCGCCGAGGTCTTCCACGAAGGACGCCTCCGGCGTCACCTCATCCTCCTCCACCCCGAGCTGTTCGGCGATGATCTTCTTGACCCGCTCTTCCACTGTTGCCATTGATAAGCCTACCTCCTTCCCCAATTTGACATCGGATGCGCCGTAACATGGGGATCTGCCACAGCTCTTCGTTCTGTAAAGACTCTCGTCGTTACACCATCAGCATCCCGCCGTTGACATGCAGCACATGACCCGTAATGTAGGCCGCATCGTCGGAGACCAGAAATCGCACGGCGGCGGCGATATCCGCCGGCGTGCCTAACCGGCCCATGGGAATCTGTTTCTGCAGCGTCTCCTTCACATCAGCCGAGAGTCCATGCGTCATCGCCGTATCGATGAATCCCGGCGCCACCGCGTTGACCGTCACATTGCGGCTGGCATATTCCCGTCCCACAGTCTTGGTAAAGCCGATCACCGCCGCCTTGGACGCCGCATAGTTGGCTTGGCCCGCATTGCCCATGACGCCGACGATCGAAGCGATATTCACGATACGACCATACCGCTGCTTCGTCATCGGCTGCAAGGCCGCCTTGGTGCAGTTGAAGGTTCCGTTCAAATTGACCTGCAGCACCAGGTTCCAATCTTCTTCCTTCATCCGCAGCAAAAGCCCATCGCGCGTGATGCCGGCATTGTTTACCAGGATGTCGATCTTTCCCCAGGCTTTGAGGACCTGGTCGACCATCGCCTTGGTATCGTTCGCATCGGCCACGTTCACTTTGACGTTCAATGCCTTCCGCCCAAGTTTCTCCACTGCCGTCACCGTCTCGTGAGAACGGCCTGGATCGAGATCGGCCACCACGATGTCTGCGCCAGCCTGAGCCAGACTTTCCGCAATCGCTCGTCCGATTCCCTGCGCCGCCCCGGTGACAATGGCCACTCTTCCTTGCAATGACATGCAACCTCTTTCTTCGTTATACGTGATGCGTCATGCGTGATACGAAACGGAGACCTAAAGGGATGTACTCACGCATTTCGTTGCACGCCTAATGCGCTGAGTGTAGCATCCAAGGATTTGGGGTCGTTCACATTCAGCAATTTCGCGTCCGGCAGGATCCGCGTGATCAAACCGGTCAGCACGGTACCCGGACCGACTTCGATGAAGGTGGTCACGCCCATCTTTCCCATCATATGGACCGTCTCTTCCCACAAGACCGAGGAGGGCAATTGTTTCACCAAGGACGGTTGGATCTCGCTCGCCCGGCTGATGGCTTTCGCCTCCGCATTGTTGATCAACGGGGCTGTCAGATCCGACCAGCGCACCGTGGCGAGATCTTTGGCTAACCGATCCGCCGCCTGCTGCATCAGCGGCGTATGGACCGGCACACTCACCGGCAGCGGAATGGCTTTCTTACAGCCTTTCCCTTTCGCCAATTCGATTGCCCGTTCCACGGCGGCTTTCTCACCTGCGATCACCACCTGACCGGGCGAATTGAAATTCGCAGCCGCCACGACACCGACGGCAGAGGCCTCGCGGCAGACCTCTTTCACAACCTCCGGCGTCAGCCCTAACAGAGCCGCCACAAGGCCGGTTCCCGGCGGCACCGCTTCCGCCATATAACGACCGCGCTTCTGCACGAGCCCGACGGCATCCCGAAACGGCACACCGCCTGCCGCCACTAACGCCGAATATTCGCCTAAACTATGACCGGCGACCGCGACCGGCTTGATGGCGGCCGGCTCCAACGCTCTCAGAGCAGCGATACTGCCGACCAACAAGGCCGGCTGCGTGTATTCCGTGAGATTCAGCCGATCGGCTGGTCCTTCGAAACAGAGCGCGGCCACATCATAGCCCAACACCGACGACGCTTCTGCATAGACCTGTTTCAATTCGGGATGGGCGTCGCACAGCGTCTTTCCCATTCCGACCGACTGCGAGCCCTGCCCGGGGAAAACCAACCCGATTCCCGAAGTCATAAGGGGTTAGATATCTTAGAAATCCCGTGGAATGTCAACGGGAAAAGTTCTTGGAGCCTCGACGAGAGCATGGTCGTATCATTCACATTTTTTTGTCGCGGATGGTCAAAACGGTTAGCTGGCAAGGCCGCAACAGGTGGAACGCCGAGGCGTACCTTTTGGAGTGCGTTGAGGCGTTCCGCGCCGTGAGAACGAAGCCGGCGACCGTTTCACCATCCGCCTACCAACGGATGAGCGCGGAAGCCCATGTCAGTCCCGCTCCGAATGCGCCGAGCATGACGAGCGATCCATCCTTGATGCGTCCGGAACGAACCGCTTCGTCCAGGGCGATCGGAATCGATGCCGCTGATGTATTGCCATAGCGGTCAAGATTGAGCATGACCTTCTCAAGGGGAAGGCCGAGACGCTCCATCACCGCCTTGAGAATCCGCACGTTGGCCTGATGGGGCACGTAGAGATCCAAATCCGTGACGTGCAGCTGATTCGCCTCCAACGTTTCGCGCGCAATCTCCTCCAAGGTCCGCACCGCGACTTTGAAGGTTTCATTGCCTTTCATCTTGATGAACTGCATGCGTTCTCCGAGTACTTTTTCACAAGGCGGCGTGCGTGAGCCGCCCCCCGGCACCGCGATGAGTTCACACAGATTACCGTCCGACCTCAGATGGGTCGAGAGAATGCCTCTGTCTTCACCAGTCAAGCTGACCACGGCAGCTCCCGCCCCATCCCCGAATAAGACGCAGGTATTGCGATCCGTCCAATCGGTAATGGCGGACATGACTTCCGATCCGATCACCAGCACATGGCGCATCCCGGTCTTCACATAGGCGTCGGCCACGGACAGCGCATAGACGAATCCG
>CAYNLM010000031.1:0-27935 GCA_964398045.1 uncultured Nitrospira sp.
GGGCACGACGGTTTGCCGTTCTGTGACGTGGCCCTCTCCTGAGGAAGGGAGCAGGGCTGTCGGTTTTTCGTAAGGTTGTCGCAGATAAAGAACGGTGAGATAGCCACTCTCTTTGGTTTGAACGGTCAGACGCTGAGCATCATCCTTACCGACCGCTGTGGTCGGATCCACTTCCAAGTCGATTCTTCCGGGACCTTTCATGATCCAGCTGTAGCGGATACCCAAAGGCTTCTCAGCTGAGAGTTTCCGGTCTTCCAGCTTGCTGAGCAAGCCGATGTTGCGTTCTGCACGCTTCCTTTCTTGGGGCGGCGTCTCTGCCATTCTTTCTGTCTCCTCGCGGCCGGCGAGTTGTGAGCGCGCTTGCTCAGTAACCGGCTCGGTGACGGTTTGATAAAAGAGCGCGCGAGCGCTGAGTGCTTGTGTAGCGGGGGCATGTGCCGGCGCTTGCTTTGGCTGGGGGACGGGCGCTGCGGCAGGTGCTGCGGGGCTTGCCGCTCGCTCGCCGGCTTCGATTCGTTCAGGCGGCTGTCTCAACTCCTCACGGGCCGCATTAGGGGCGGGTTGCCCCTGTGGTTTCGCCTGTTCGGACCGTTCCGGGTTGATCGCCTTGTCAGCGAGCAGATCTTTCGGTGCGGGAGTTCTCGGCGGTCCTGCATCCTCCTTGGCTCTCGGTTGGGATTCTATGGGTTGAGACGGCGCCGGCCGAGACGTTGGTGGCGCGGTTTCAGGCTTCGCGCTTTCAGTTGCGACCGATTGTGCCGCTTGCTTGAGACTGTCCTGATAGATCTTGATGCCGAGCACGACGGCGAGGGCGGCTGCGGCCAGGCCTCCGGCAAAGGCGAGCCCGGCCGGTCGTCGCATCCAATCGAGCCAGGACTGCCAGCCGCCGGCGCCGGACGTCTTGGTCTGGGTCAAGGCTTGAAGCAATCGGCGGCGCGCGGCGGGATCGGCCAGCAGTTCTTTCAGCGCCTGCTCATCCGCCAGCGCGTTGAACAATTCCTGATCTCGCAGCGCGGCAGTATAGAGGAGCTTGCGCTCGTCAGCCGTCAGCGTATCCGCCGCGAAGCCGCCGAGCAATTTTTCAAGGTCGTGTTTAGACATGTCTAAATACCGTAAGGCGTGATGCGTTAGGCGTTAGGCGACAACTCATAACTCAAGACCCGAAACCCGAAACCCGAAACCCGAAACTTCTCCCCTCACTCCCAACTCCCACCCATCAGACTGAGTAACTGTTTTCTACACCGAAGGTCCCAAGTGTAGATGGTGTTGATCGAAGCCTGGCCCATCAGCTTCTGGATCTCCGGGAAACTCTTGCCTTCCAGCTTCCACTTGAACAGTTCGCGGCAGCGTTCGCCCAGTTGGGTCATCGCTTGCAGCAATCGCTCGACGGTCTGCTTCCGCTCCAACTCCATTCCGGGATTGTCGCGTGAATCGGCAATGGGCACATCGTCAATGGATTCCAGATTATACTCGCCTCGCCTCAGGGACTTGCGATGAGCATCCAGCATCTTGAATCGCAGGATTTGAAAGGCGAGCGGAACGAGTTCGGTCAGTTCCGTGACGTGGGCGTACTTGTCGTGGAGCACGGCGAGGACTTCCTGCGAGAGATCCTCCGCATGGTCCCTCGATACTCGTAATGTCGCGAAGGCCAGAATCCTTTCGCGCAAGCTGCTGAGTATCTGGTCTCGATCCATTGGCTCTCAGGCTAGCGCGGGTGACTGAGCATCGGATAGAGGTCTCCCAGCGAGCGAAACCCCACATTGAGTCCCCGACAGACCGCAACTTGCCGGTCAAAGCGGTTCTTGGTCCTGATCATCGAGCGCAGCGTGCCGAGGGCCACGCGCCCCCAGGCGGCAATGTGAAACACGGACAACGGGTAGTCGGTGCCGAAGAGCAATCGTTCATGCACTTCGGGGTGCTTCCGCAGATGCAACAGCATGCGAAAGCGGTTCGGAAGGGTGAGCGCGGAGAGGTCGCAATAGAAATGAGGATAGCGTTTGATGAAATCCCGCAGCGTCGGGAGGAACTTTTCGTAGAGGATGAGGCCATAGCTGCAGGCATGGGCCGCGATGACAGTGGCCCCTTCGTCCAGCGCCAGTTTGAGTCGTTCGGGATCGCCCACTGATTGATCTTTGCCGATCAAACTGAACTCATAGCCCACGTGACTGAGAAACGGCAGCTGTCGTTCGGCGAGCGTGCGATAGAACGCCTTGTAGCGTGCGTCGGCCGGATCGAACTGCTGGGCATTCGGCAGCACTTTGACCAGCGTGGCCCCGGCGTCCGCGCAGCGATGCACCTCGTCGATGGCGTCGCGTCGCTGCGGGTTGATCGATACGCCCGCGAGGAATTCATTCGGATGGGCCTGCGCCGTTTTCAAGACATAGTCGTTGCTGATGAGAAAATCCGTGTGGGCTTCGTTGAGCCGCCCGTTCTGGTCATAGACTCCGTCCATGCCGAGCAGCACGGCCTTTTGCACGTGGCGTGAGGCACGCAGCTCGACCAGGAGGTCGTCGAGGTATTTCTGATTGGCCTCCCGCGGGCGCTCGACGGAGAGGCTATGCTTCCACAAGAGGAATCGAAACAACGGACTCTTCAGCATCTTGGGCGAGATGTAGCAGCCGTTGTCCCCATCCGGCAGCGCGGCCAGATGCACGTGGCAATCGATGAGGCATTTGCTACGAGGGGGCATGAGGAGTTTCGGGTTTCTGGTTGAATGCGATTTCGACTCATCCGCCTTGGAGCCGTTCCATCGCGAGGCGTTTGACGCCGCGGAGATCCAGTTTGCCTGTGCCGAGCACCGGCAGCGCGTCCACCTTGACGAATTGATTGCGCGCGGGAATGAAGAGGTTCGAGAGGCCTTGCGCGGCGACTTTGTCCAGTATGTCGGGAATGCGCGCGTCGTCCAAGGTGTGCAGCACCGCTAGACGCTCGCCTTTTCTCTCGTCGGGAATGCCGGTGACTGCGAAGACTTGCTGGTCCGCGCCCGCCGCCTGTTGCAACGCCTCTTCCACTTTTCCGTGCGGAACCATCTCGCCGCCGATCTTTGAAAATCGCGACAGCCGATCGGTGATCGTGAGAAAGCCATCCTCGTCCAACGCGGCGATATCACCGGTGATGTACCAGTCGTCCCGCATGGCTTTGGCCGTCAAATCTTCACGGCCGAGATAGCCGTTCATGACGTTCGGGCCTTTGACGAGCAGCATGCCGGATCGGCCGGGCGGAAGAATCTCGAAGGTGTCGGGATCGACAATCCGGACGGACACGCCGGGCAGGGGCTGTCCGACCGTGCCGTGCCGCGCCGCCACTTGATAGAAGCCGGAGGCCCGGAAGTCCGGGCAGTTTGCGGCAATCACCGGCGCGCATTCGGTCACGCCGTAGCCTTCGACGGGCGCGATGCCGAACCTCTCCTGGAAGGATTGCACCAAGTGCAGCGGCAATTTCTCGGCGCCGGTCAGGACGACGCGCAGCGTGCTGAATTGCTCCGGCGTGCCGCGCCGCTGATACAGCTGCAGGAATGTCGGCGTGACGACCAACAGCGAGATGCGATAGCGCGCGCACAGTTCCCCGATGGCGCCGACGTCGAGCGGCGACGGATGGAAGATGATCCCCGCATTGTGCCGCGTATAAAACCAGAGGAGCATGTAGCCGAAGGAATGGAAGAACGGCAAGATGCCCAGGGCGCGATCGTGCTTGTCGATGTGGATGACCTGGGCCGCTCCCTCCACATTGGAATTGATGCTGAAGTGGGAGAGCATCACACCCTTCGGCTCGCCCGTACTGCCGCTGCTGAAAATAATCGTGGCCAAGTCGTCCATGCCGATTCGACGTGTTTGGCCACAGGCTCGTTCCACCAGCCGGACGGGAACGAACAGAGCCAGGAGCAGAGCGACGAACTTCTTTCCGCCGGTGATGGTCTTGGCGAGGTCTTCCAGCCAGAGCAACGTGACGCCGGCCGGAATGTCGAGCTTGGCCTTCTCAATAAAATGCCGGCTGGTGAGCACCGTCTTCAGGGAGGCCTGCTTGACGGCCGATTCCAGGCCGGCTCGCCCGACAGTGTAATTCAGGTTCACGCTGGTCTTGCCGGAGAGCGAGGCGGCGATGTTCACTAACGCGCCGGCCACGCTGGGCGGCAAGAGCAATCCCACGAGCGGTTGTCCCTCCCAGTGCGGCCTGAGCGCCCGCGCCAACGCAATCGTTCCAACCAAGGCCTGCAAGCCCGTGACGTGCGGACGGGTGCCGTCGGCCATCGCGAAGGCCAACGGTCGTCGTCGCCAGGTGCGCACCACCGGTCGGTGCAGCGTCTCCTGATCGGCTTTCCGCACATACCAGGCCGCTTCCCCCAGTTCACGCACCAGGCGGCGTAACTCATAGGCCGGCGTGGATGCGGGTTGGGGCGTACCGAATGACACGGTGACGGGATAGGGAATCCGCTCCGGCCATTTGCTCACGAACCGGCCCTGGGTAAAGCTGAAGATGCTGCCCCACACGCGATCCAAATGAACGGGAATGATCGGCACGGTGCGGCCTTTCACGATCCGTTCAAATCCGCGGCGGAACGGCAGCAGCGTGCCGGTTCTGGTGATCTGCCCTTCGGGGAAGATGCAGACGATCTCGCCCTCGTCGAGCGCCTGTCCGGCGTTGCGTAAGGCACGGAGGATCATGCGCGGCCCGCCCGCCGATGAGATGGGGATGACCTTCATCGCGGTCATCAACCATGTGAAGAGCGGGTGTGTCGCATAGCCCGCATCGACCACGAATCGAAGGGGGCGGTCCACCGCGGCCATCAGCAGAAAGCCGTCGATGAAGGACATATGGTTGGGCACGAGCAGTGCGCCTCCGAACTGGGGAACGTGGTGCTCACCGACGACGCGGACGCGGTACAGCGTGTTCGTCAGGATCACGAGCACCAGCCGGATGAACGCATCGGGCAGCAGCCAGAGGGCCCACAGGGTTCCGCTGAGCGTGGCGGTCGCCGTGGCGAGAAAAATACTGCTGGTCGAGAGGCCGGCATTGGCCAGCGTGCCGCCGGCGAGCGAGCCCAAGAGAATGCCCGTGAAGACGCAGGTATTCGAAAACGAGATGACCGCCCCCCGCCGGTCGGGCGGCGACTTCCATTGGAGGACGGCGTTGAGCGGCACAAAGATGAAGGCGCTCGCGACACCGAGCAGACCCATGACGGCAAATGTCCCCAGCAGCGGCGGGGTCAAGGCTCCGAGCAGGGTGAGCGCGAGGGATACGCCGACGGCTCCCAGCGGGATCAATCCATATTCGACGCGGTGCTGCGAGAGCCGGCCCACGAGCATGGCGCCGATGCCGATGCCGACCGAGAGGACCGTCAGGGGGAGACCCGAGAGCGCATCGGACAGATGCAGGACGGCTTTCGCATAGACGAGGACGTTCTGCGCGAAGAGACTCGCGATCGTCCAGAAAAAGATTTCTCCGGGGATGGCGAGGCGCAACAGCCGCTCCTGACGTATGGCGGCCCAGGCGCCGCGTATGGTGGTGCCGACTCCGCCGCGGGCGCGCGCCGGCGAGACCGAGGGAATCGCAAAGGCGGCGGTCAAACCGACGACCGACAAGAGCACCAAGGTGAGTGGCGCCATCCACAGCGTCTCGCCTGTGACCTGCAACAACAATCCGCCGGCCGCCGTCCCGGTGAGGATGGCGGCAAAGGTCCACATCTCCAGGAGGCCGTTCCCGGCGGCAAGCCGCTCATGCGGGAGCAACTCGGGCAGGATGCCGTACTTCGACGGGCTGAACAGCGCGCTATGCACGCCCATTCCGCAGAGGACGATCAACGGCAAGATGCCGCCGGCCGGGTTCAACCACAGCGCCGCGGTTCCGGCCGCCATGAGCAGGACCTCGACGACCTTGATGGTGATGATGACGGTGCGTTTACTCACGCGGTCGGCCAGCGTGCCGCCGACCAGGGACAACAACACCAGCGGCAAGGTGAAGATTATGAAGGTGATCGCCGTCTGCGTCTGCGCCACGGTTTCCACGTCGGAGCCGGGCGCCATCTGTGCGGTCGCTTGCCGGATCGCCAGCAAAGCCACCATCAGCTTCCAGGCGTTGTCGTTGAATGCGCCGCAGAACTGGGCGATGAGCAGGCCGCGAAGCGGATGTCGAGATGTCGGTGTCATCAAATGGTCAATGACATGCACTGCGCTGCCCAAATATGGAGGAAGGCACGGGAAAGGTCAAAGAAAACGGACATGGCCGACTATTTGCGCTTTTGGAGCGGATTGTTCCAGCGCAGTCCAGGAAAGCGAGCGAAATCGCCATCTGTGGAGCACAGTGTTACACCATGGTCAATCGCCAGGGCAGCAAGATGCGCATCGGGCACGAGATTGGAGCGCGTGGTGGCTTGCGTCAGCAGGGAACCGAGGATGTCCTTATGCCGCTCAGTCGGCTGCGGGATCCATACGGGTGGACAGGCTAACCAACCTTCGACATGATCCCAGGCTTCGGCGATGGAGGCGGGGCGCTCAAAAATCCGTGGATTTGAAATGAGGCGGATGAAGCTCAGCAGCGATTGCCAGGGCAGGCCGACTGCCGTGGCGCCGTTTAGTTGTGATTCGAGCCATTCGCGAGCTGCTTCGTGCTGAGCCAGCAAGGTGACCTGCGAATAGACCAGCAGGTTGGCATCGATGAGGATCACCGGAAGGCTTCGTCTTCCGCCGTAGCCAGGACTTCGGCCACGTCATCCAGGCTGCCGACCAGACAGCGACCCAGCGCAAGGGGTTTAGTCTTGAATGGCGCTCTCCTCGGTTTGGACGCTAACAGCTCTTTGAGGCCCTGCCGCATGGCGTCATTGACCACCGATTTCAGGCTCCCTTTCCGGACTTTTCGCGCCCGGCGTAACAGCGCCGCCACGTCGTCATCTAGGCTCAGTGTCGTCCGCATGCACCAGATCATAATAGCAGTGATGTCTTGATGTCAACGAAGGGTTGATGGCTTGCCGCATAGCGAGCAGGGGCACCATCAGCTTCCACGCGCGTTGTCGGTTAAAGGCCCCGCAGAACAGGGCGATCAGCAGGCCGCGGAGAGGATGGGGCGATGAGCTGTTCGGAACTGTGTTGCGTTGAATGCTGGCCTTCTGGATAAGTGCAATGCAAGCCGCAGTGTGCCGGCGTTTCTAACGCGAGGCAATGGAGCGCTGGCTCAACGAAGAAAAGAGGCGACGAAGGAGCCTGCCACTTTCCTCCCGCGACCCGTATATTCGAGAACGACACCTTGCCCTCAATCTTTGTGGGTATCTTTATTTCCCGCCCTTGAGATGCCGTTTCAACGCAACGGTATTCCACACTGCGATGTCTGGAATGCCTTCAAATGCGCGGTCATTGGACCAAATGCCGTCGTTCTCTTCAGCCAGAGCCAACGCGACAAAGGGCACGTCATCGGGGTCTCTCTCGCCGATCAGCGATTCAGCGCGCTTCAGATACGGGGCGAGCCGGGCCATGGGCACAATGGTCACCTGTTCCAGGAGCAGGCTCATGAGTAGGTCCATTTCGGCCGGCTTCAGGCCAGAATGCCGCAGGAGCTTCTGGCGATGGCGGGCAAGTTCTTCGAATGCATATTCGGGCAACAGCAATTCAACATGCGGGGAAAGTAGAAGCGCTCGTGTGAGCGAATCTTTGATCAGAGCCGCGATCAAGATGTTGGTGTCAAGCACCAACCTCATCGGCCTGATCGAACATACCGGCGGCGCAGTCCGGCCTTGACCGTGTGACCGATGGCCGCCGCCGTTGATTCGGTCAACGTACTGCGAGATGCGAGCTGATCGGCCAGCCGCAATTTCGACGCGTATTGCCAGAGCGCCTTCTCGGCGACAGGCTCCCATTGAGTCTTCGGGTAGCGGGCAAGAACCTCTTTGAGCTCGGATGATACTTCGATCGTCAGCTTCGACATGTCCATCCCTCACAGATTTCAAACAAAACGCCAACCAGGGACGAGATCTTAACACACAAGGAGCAGAGCGCATAGCCTGCTAGACCTCCTGGCTCACCACATACATCGCCGCATCAATCAGCCGCCTCACAGGCAGGCTGTCGGTTCAGAATGATGGCGTCTGGTTTCGTCTGATTCGCCGACGGCCAGGGAAAGAGAAACACGCCAGCTTACATCTTCTGAGGCATGATGGTTGGGATGATCCGGCGGCGGTGTTTTCGGTAGATTCGAAAATCTCCGTCCAGGGTGAGGAGGCGGCTTTTGCCGTGCCGTTCTACCATTCGCACGAGACAGGCATCAGCCGGCGACATGGGCACATTGCTGTATCGGCCTAGAAGCTAGGCGACCGCCTCGGCCTCGTCCTCCAGGTCAAACCCGATCTTGAGCACGTCGCGATCGAGCAGATGAACGACCGCCTGACTGCCGCCGGGATGATTCCGGAGCAGATAACAGGCTTCGGCCAAACAGCTTCGCAGGTGAGGAGGCGGTGATGTGTCGTTGTCCGACAATTTGGGCAGAGCCAAGACTTCCACGGCATTCGGCATTGATGCCGGCGCAATCTTTCGCCCGTCATCTTGGTTACGGATGGGCATTGTTGCGAAGGATATCAACAGGCCGTCGTTCGATGCACCCAACGGCGAGAAATTCTACCTTGACCCGCAAGTGCGAGGTGGCGTGGCGGTGAACCCGTGGGAGACGCTCACCCTCACAGCGGATGTCGATGTCACGAAGAACAAGACCCTGGTTCCCGATATCAAGAGCCGGGTCATCAGCGTCGGGGCCGAGCAGACGATTCTGTCTGAACTCCTGTCATTGCGCATCGGCGCGTTTAAGAACACCGCCGATGCCAATTCCTATATCCGCAGGGCGTTGGTGGTCGGGCGGGGGCCTGGGCGTCTGGATTCTGTGCCGGCGTAGTCAGTGGACGGTTCAGTTCAGGTTCCTATGAGTCCGGCCATCGGTTGTGTTTTACATCAGCCATTGACAGCCTAATTCTGTGCTGATACTGTCGCATCGTAGTGATGCATAAGATGATGCACGAGGAGGATATATGAAAGCCGTGACCCTGAGGAATCTTCCGCCGTCGTTGGATCGCACGATTCGGCGGCGGGCCAAAAAGAAAGGCGTGAGCGTCAATAAGGTGGTGATTCGGCTCCTGCAAGAGCATCTTGGCGAATCCGAAAAACGGCCGGTGCGGCGCTATCATGATCTGGACGAGTTGGCCGGTTCATGGAGCAAACAGGAGGCCGAGGCATTCGAACGGACGCTCGCTAAACAACGAGCAATTGATCCGGAGATGTGGAAGTGAGTCGGGTCTTGTTGGATACCTCGGGGTACTCTGCATTCATGAGGGGCGACGGCGTGGTCAAGGAGATGCTCCAGACGGTGGAATCCATCTACCTGAATCCTGTCGTGCTTGGAGAACTGCGAGTCGGATTTCTGCGGGGGCGCGCTCGGCAGAAAAACGAAGACCGCTTGCGTCAATTTCTCGCCTCGTCCAGGGTATCCACCATCGAAATCGATGATGAGACTGCGGAGCGGTATGCCGTGATCTTGGATGGCCTCTGGACGGCCGCGCCGCCGATCCCAACGAACGATATTTGGATCGCGGCCTCCGCGATGCAGTATGGTCTCACGGTAGTGACCACCGATGCCCACTACCTCAAGATCCCTCAAATTCTGGTGTTCCACACGCCGCCCGGCAAGTAGGCCTCTACGGCTTGCTTGTGTCCGCTTTGATCTGCAGCCCTTCTAATTCCAATATCCGCAATGCGTTCGTGGTCTGGCAGGGACCTGGATGGAGGGTCGTCCTTGCGCATCGACGCTATGTGGACACAGCGAAGTTGCGGGCCGCGCAGCGCGAATTCATCCAGCACTTTCTCCGCGAGCGTGGTGTCGCATGACGCCGTCCGATCCCTCGGTGCTCCGACGGAAGCTCGCCATCATTGTGGAGAATCTGAAAGCGCTCGAGCCGGTGGCCGCGATGGCCCCATCTGCAGGGCTGCGGAATCGATTGGTCCATGAGTACGATGCGATTGTCGACGCGATTGTTTTGGATGCCGTTCGAAAAGCGCAATCCCTCTTCCCGCAGTATGTCGCCGCCATCGAACGGTATCTGCTCGGTCGTTTTCCGTCTGAACGTCGCTAGATCAATCGGGCCAGGATGTCGGCCGGCACGCGGCTGCGCAAGTGCGGATAAGCTTCGAGTAGGCGAGCGATGTCCGCCAGGTCTTTTTGCCGCTTGCTGGCGCGGCGGGAGGGATCACCGGCGGCCCACAGCTTTCCCTGCAACACGTCTTCGAGGCTTGCGACGGGTAACCGATATCCCAGCACCTCTCGCGCCGTGGCGCGGGCGACGAATTCTCCATAACGGGGATCGAGCTGGATCTGGACTCGAAGGTCCGAGCCGGGGGCTGAGATATTGAGGCTGTGCGGAAATGCTTCCACCTGGAACTCGCGGCGAGCCCACGCTTCAACATCCGGGCGCTGGTCTGTGGCGATGACCACATCAAGATCAAGGCTGACCACCGGATCGACATACGCATTGACGCCTTGCCCGCCGAGTACGCAAAAGCGAATGCCCTGTGCTTGGAGACCATCGAGCAACCGTCCTAACAAGTCAGTTTGATCCGCCACGACGACTTTCCAAAATGTTTTTGCCAGCATCGGACATGCGCTCCTTCACGTCGTGCATCCTACCAGTGTTACGCGCTCCCGTAAACGCTTTCATCCGCTCGCGGAGAAGCGCGGTCAACTCGTTGGCGGTTGGTCCTCTACCGGCAGGCCTTCCAATTCCATGATCCGCAGGGCGTTGGTGGTCGGGCAGGGGCCGGGTCGAAGTGCATAGTCAAACTTCAGCGCCCCTGCGCTCACGGTTTCTTGAAAGTGCGCATTAGTCAGTCCCGGCACGATCTTCTCCAGATCCGCCAGTTCCAGATCATGCGTGCTGACCAGCCCAAAGCCATTCCCTTGAGCCAGCGCAGCGATGTAGGCCCGGCTGCCGATGAGGCGCTCGCGGTTGTTGGTGCCTTTGAAAATCTCGTCGATGAGGAAGAGCACCGGCGGCGCCCGGCGTTCTTGGGTCGCGTCGAGGATCGCTTTGAGCCGCTTGACTTCGGCGTAGAAAAACGAGAGGCCGGCGTCCAGCGAATCGTCGATGCGAATGCAGCAGGCGAGCCTGCTCCAGGTCCATTCGAAGCCGCTTGCGCACACCGGGGCGCCGGCTTGGGCGAGGCACAGATTAATCCCGATCGTTCGAAGGAAGGTGCTTTTGCCGGACATGTTCGAGCCGGTCACAAGCGTGATGGAGCCGGTGCCGCTGACGGCAAAGTCGTTCGTCACGCGCGATTGATCAGGGATGAGCGGATGGCCGAGTCGGTGGGCGTAGAGCGCGGCGCTCGCTCCATTTCGTTCGCTTGCCGGTGTGAGCGGTGTGGGCCAGACGTAGGTCGGATGGAGATCGGCGAACGTGGCCAAGGCCGATGCGGCCTCCACTTCCGCCAGACAATCCAGCCATTGCGGAAGGTGGTGATGGATATCCTGTTGAATCTGCCGCAGCCGTCTCGTGAACCACAGGTCCCAGGGACCCAGCGCGTTGATCGCCAGATGGACCAGCGGATGCGCTTTGATGCTGATGGCATGCAGCGTCCGGGCGGCTCGTTTGAGGTGCCGAGAAGGTCTTGCGGCGTTGTGCATGAGCGGCGCACAGGCGACGGCCAAGCAGGAATTGTGTCGTTGTGCGTGGCGTTCGAGATAGCGGAGGACCGTTCCCAGACGTTCCATTTCATGATGGAGTCCGACGGCGTGCTCGAGCAATTCTTCCCCTTGATCGGTCATCAAGTAGAGCAGCGCGTAGGCCCCGAACGAGAACATCCAATAGCCGGGGAGCCAATTGAGCAGCGCGCCCATGCCCAGAATAATGGTTGAGAGCGCCAACAGGCTCTGGACGGCAAGGATCAGAGTGAGGCGTGGAAACCCTATGGGATGGTCCAGCACTGCAGCCAGCCGTCGGCCGTTGATCTCCTGCTCGCCCGCCAACTGAGCTTCCAGCACAAGGCGATCTCGGAACAGCGAGCGTGGCGCCAGTTCTTTGATGAGCGCCTGACGCGCATTCCAGACGGCCGGATCGGGTGGTTGTGTCAGGAGCCATCCGGACAACCGTCGGCGGCCATAGTCGGAGACGGTGGTGTCGAGCAGATGTGTCAGCGAATGAGGACCAAGGAGGTCGAGATCCTGTGCATAGGGGTGTGATGGCGGGGTTTCACCGGCGCGTAGTGGGATGGCGGCCCAGTCCAATCGAATGCGAGCGAGATGAACGGTCTTGATCGTCTTCCACAGCCGCAGCCGATGAATCCGGCTTTCCATCCTGTTATGATACGCGGCCACCGCGATAAAGATGGCGACGAATCCGGCCAGTGCCAGGTTGCCGGCATGGTACCAGCCTAGTCTATAGAGCGTGACGGTGCAGACGAGACCGACGAGAAAGAGTGCCAGGCGCCATCGCGTCAATCCGGCGCTGGCCCGCGTGCCATGCGTCATCCGGCGATCGATGCGCCTTAGGATCTTTTCCAGCTGTAATGGTCGAGACGGTTTCATGAGAGGCGACCTTACTGGGAATGGGCGTGATCCGTCAAACGCAAGGGGACTGGCTCCGGCTTTGCCGGTGCCTGTCCCCTGATTAAGAACGTGTCCCCTGATTAAGAACGGGGACAGTCGCCGGGGCAGAAGGGCGACTGTCCCCCAATGACGAGAGACGAGTTCAAGATGCCGAACGATTGGGTGGATGTCTGCGTCCATACGCAGGTCGATGCCGGGGAGTTGCTGGGGATGCTCGACGATCCTGCCGTCCAGGGAGCCTGGGAGGACGCCGGAACCGTGCATCTCTACTGGCCGGAAGAGCAATGGAATGGGGATCGGCTCGCGTCGGTGCGAAGCGCTCTGTCCCTTCTTGAGCAGAGGCGCGGCGAAATTCCGCTGTTCGTGAATCGTGTTCCCTATCGGGATTGGAACCGACAATGGGCGCGTTCCGTCAAGCCGCTGAGAATCGGACGGTTGGTGATTCGTCCGAGTTGGGAGCCAGTGTCGCTTGGCACGCATGACATTGACATCGTCCTCGATCCCAAACAGGCGTTCGGTACGGGCCATCACGCCACCACGCGCATGTTGCTCGAATGGCTGCAAGAGAACATACGCGGGGGCGAGGCGGTATTGGACGTGGGCAGCGGCAGCGCTATCCTGGCCATGGCGGCCGTCAAGCTGGGAGCGGCTTCGGCCATCGGAGTGGAGTGCGATCCGGTCGCGGTTGAGTGTGCCGGGGAGTATGTGAGAGGGAATGGATTAGAGGATCGCATCGAGCTGGTCTGCGGGACATTGGACGATGTTGCGCAGCGCGGCCGGCCGGATGTCCATCTCGTGCTTGCGAATATCGATCGACAGACTCTCTTGCTGCTGGCCGATGGATTGGCAGGTTATGCGGATGCCGGAGCGAAGCTCTTGCTCTCCGGGATTCTCGTGGATCAGCGGACCGAGGTCATGGAGCGGTTTTCCAACCTGGGATTGGCCTGCTCGAACAGGCGGGAGCAAGACGGGTGGGTGGCGCTGGAACTCATCAAGCCGGAATCCTGCGAAGGGACTGAGTAAATGTCCACTGACGGTCGACCGCCCTATCCGCATGTGCATCAGGTCAACGTTTCCAACGGTGGTGTGCCGAAACGACCGGTGTTTGAAGCGAGAGTGACGGAGAAGGGTGTGGCGGGCGACCGGCAGCGAAATCTGAACGTGCATGGCGGTCCCGATCGCGCCGTCTGTCTCTTTTCGCTCGAGCTTATCGAACGGCTTCAGGACGAAGGCCATCCGATCGATGCGGGGTCGTCGGGGGAGAACCTGACGCTGGCGGGATTGGACTGGGATCGCGTGAAGCCCGGTATCGTGCTGTCCGTCGGCCCGGACGTCCGACTGGAAGTGACGAGCTATACGGTTCCGTGCAGCCACAACGCGCAATGGTTCCGCAACGAGGACTATCACCGCATCTCCCAGAAGAAAAATCCCGGCTGGAGCCGCGTCTATGCGAAGGTGCTGCGCGAGGGCGTGGTCCGGCCGGGCGACGCGGTTAGAATTTTGTGAATTGGTGACTTGGTGATTGAGTGAAGTGAGTGAAAGAAATCACTAAATCGCCAAATTACCAAATCACCAAATGAAAGAGTCATGATGGATCGCGTGCTTGAACCGGAGCTGATGGAAGATGAGGCCCAGGTGCTGGCCTATGCGCGGGCCGATTTTGAAGAAGAGAACCAAGGCTTCGTCGACCGCTTTCGCGAATACTTTCCGGAATTCACTGAAGGGCAGATCTTCGATCTCGGCTGCGGACCAGGTGACATTCCCATACGGGTCGCGCGTGCCCTGCCGTTATGTCGGGTGACGGGCATTGATGCGTCCGCTCCAATGATTCGTCTGGCGGAGCAAGCGGCCGCCCGTGCCGGGCTGTCTTCGCGCGTGTCGTTCCGCTGTGAACGGTTCCAGGACATCGCCGGGACCCACCAAGCCGATGCGGTGATTTCCAACAGCCTGCTCCACCACGTGCCCAACCCGTTACAGTTCTGGAATCGGCTCAGACAGCTTGTGAAGCCCGGTTCGCCGGTCCTGGTGATGGATCTCTTGCGGCCGGAGTCTCCGGAAGCCGCCCAGGCACTCGTCGATCAGTATGCCGCCGACGAGCCGGACATCCTACGACGTGATTTCTACAATTCGCTGCTCGCAGCGTTCACGGAAGACGAGATCGGCGCGCAGTTGGCGCAGATGAATTTGACCCGGCTATTGATTGATGTTATCGACGATCGGCACTGGGTTGCAGGAGGGATTGTGTATTGATGGTGTGGCGAGCCTGGCCGCTGATTGTGGTCTGCCTTCTTGTTCCCGCCCTGACGGCCACCGCTCAACTTGACCGTCTCCGCAAATCGAAATCCATGGAGTCTGTCACTGCGATCGACGCACCGATGATGGAAATTCCCGCCGGTGAGTTTGTCATGGGCTTCGACGGCACGCAGGCGTTGGAGGATGAACGACCGGCTCATCGCGTGTGGCTGGACGCCTATTCGATGGATCGCTATGAAACGACGACGACGCAGTACGGGTCCTTTCTCGCTAGCACGAATCGACCCGCGCCATGGCTCTGGAGCCTGGTGGATTTGTCGCGGCATGGTGATCGTCCGGTGATCGGCGTGGATTGGTCGGATGCCGATGCCTATTGCCGCTGGAAGGGCAAGCGGCTGCCGACTGAAGCCGAGTGGGAGAAAGCGGCGAGAGGCACGGACGGCCGCCTCTATCCCTGGGGCTCTCAAACTCCCACGGACAAGCTGGCGAATTTTGCGTTGGGTGCGCGCTTCAGCTACAGCCAAGTGCTGATGCCGGTGCAGTCCTATGAGTCCGGCAAGAGTCCGTACGGGCTGTATCAAATGGCCGGCAACGTCTGGGAGTGGGTGTCTGATTGGTACAGCGCTGATTACTACCAGCACGGTCCCGACAAGAATCCATCCGGCCCCGAGCAAGGTCAGTTCAAAGTCCTGCGCGGCGGGTCATGGTCTGACCTGCCCAAGTATCTCCTGGCCTATGGAAGGTTCAAGCTCCCGCCGGAGACGCGGAATAGTTATACGGGCTTCCGCTGCGCCAAATCCTGACCGGATGTTGAAAGAGGCGCCTATTCTTACCTCGAAGGGGACGCTGAGGATGCGGCGGAGGGAAAACCCGTTTCATGGCGCGATGGAGATTAGTCGAGCGTGAGCCGCATTCGGCCGAGGATGCCGGCGCGTGTTCGGCTGTTCGTCTTTTTCATGATGCGCTTGAGATACTCCTTCACGGTCTCCCGGCTGATGCTCAACTGGTTCGCGATCTCTTTGTTGGTCATGCCCTGATTCAGCCAGAAAATGACCTGAGATTCGCGTTTGGAAATTTTCATCCGGCGGATCAACGGCGTGCGGTTGCTTTGATCTGTCGTCGTCCAGTCCACCGTCACCAGCATCTGGCGGGGTTCCCCTGACCGAGGCAGGGGAAGCAAGATGCCGGTAACAAGCACCCGCCTTCCTTCAATCTCATCGGTTCGCCGCAACGTCGGCAGTTCTGAATTGGTTGGGCATTCTTTTTCAAGACGCCTTAAAGACTGACACATGTTCTCCAAAGCTGTCTGAAGAAAGAGCGGTCCCTGTACATGGCCTGAACTCCCAAGCGACGGCGGTATGTGCGGCACGGTTCCGCTTGCAGCAACTTTCTGACCACAGAGGGTAAGCAAGAAAACCGTGGGCTGTGTGAGGCGCTCTGTTCCGGAAGAGACTTCAAATGGCTCGAGACCATATCGGGTGGAGAGGTTGGGAGGGAAGACAGCTTGGTCGCGTATTGGTCGGGAGTCATCCATGTCCATAGCCGCCCCCATGAGACGCAGCATACTTATAGGGAGCCTAATCACAGAGGTCACCTGGCGACATGGCCAGGGACAAACATATTTTGGACGTTCAATCAGGGTCCTCCCTGATGGTCAAACGGCTATCCATCGTCACCCACCTTCTAGTTCATGTCCCCCATCTAGGTGACTTGCCAAATCGGAGGCAGTCGCTACACTCTCGCGCGGTCTAATAACGCCCGTTACGCGTCTGGTGGTACAAGCCGTAATGACTCGTCTTTTGGGTGCAACTCTCAATCGAAAGAGTCACCGATGAAGAGAACAGAGCGATGGAAACGTGGACTGGGAAGAGGGGCGGCAGGGCTCGTGTGGGCGGGCGTCCTGATACTGTCCGCCGCGCTCCAGGCAAGCGACATCAGTTATGTGTACGACAACGTTGGGCGGTTGCTCGCCGTCATCGATCCGGCCACCGATACGGCGGTCTATTCGTACGATGCCGTCGGCAATCTCACGGGCATCACGAGGCAAACATCGTCGACGCTCGCCATTTTTCAGTTCACGCCCTCCAGCGGGCCGGTCGGGACGGCCGTCACCATCTACGGCACCGGCTTTAGCGCGACGCCGACATCGAACACGGTCCAGTTCAACGGTACCACAGCGACGGTGCTCACCGCCTCGACGACTGTCTTGACGACTACCGTCCCCACGGGGGCGACCACCGGTCCGATCAGTGTGACGGTTGCTGGGACGACGGCTACGAGCGCGGCATCCTTTACGGTGGGAACAGCTGGAGCCCCAACTATTACGAGTTTCAGTCCCGCGGTCGGCGGCTATGGGACCACCGTTACGCTTACCGGGACGAATTACGACACGACCGTGGTGAATGACCGCGTGGCCTTTGCCGGTGCCATAGGGAGTGTCGCCATGGCGACCACGACCACACTGACCGTCCCCGTTCCAGGGAGTGCGCAAACAGGCCCCTTGACCGTTTCGACCACGCAGGGCCAAGCCACCAGCGTCCAGGAATTCTTTGTCGCTCCGCCCGGTGTCGCAGCGGCGGATATTCAATACACCAGCCGCATCACCGTGAACGGCTTCACCGTGGCCGCCTCCATTACGACGGCGAATAAGAACGGATTGATGGTCTTCGACGGCATCGCCGGCCAGCGCATCGATCTCGGGTTCAGCTCGGTCACGATTGGCCAATTCAACGTGATGGTCTACCGTCCTGATGGAGCCGCATTGACTCTGCTTCCGAGTGCAATCACGACAAGTGGAGGAGGACTGGAAATTCCGGTCCTGCCGATGACGGGCACCTATTCGATCGTTCTCGATCCGTATGGCAACTACACCGGCAACGCCACGGTCACAGTCTCGACGGAGATCACGGGGAGCATTACTCCTGGTGGGGCAGCCGTGCCGCTGTCTATCTCTCGCGTAGGCCAGAATGCTCGCTATACCTTCAGTGGAACCGCCGGGCAGACGGTGAGCGTGGGTATGACCTCCATCACCATTCCGAACAGCGAAGTGAAAATCCTCAAGCCGGACGGCACAGTCCTGGCGAGCAAGAGCGGTGTCTATACGACCGATGCGATCGACACCCAAGTGCTGCCGGCGAGCGGGACCTACGCCGTGTTCGTCGATCCAGCGTTGACGTATACGGGGAACATGACGCTCACCCTATACAACACTGCGGATGTCACCGGCACCATCGATATCGACGGGACGACCGTCGTGCCGACTCTTACCGTGCCAGGCCAGCGGGCGCGCTATACCTTCACCGGGACGGCGGGGCAGCTCGTGAACGTTGGCGTCTCGAGTGTCTCCATCACATCCAGCGCGGTCTCAATGCTCAAGCCAGATGGAACAACCCTGGCGACGACCACAATCGGCACGAGCGGGGGCAGCCTGGATCCTTCAGCGTTACCGGTGTCCGGCACCTATACCATCGTTGTCGATCCGACGAATGTGTATACGGGCAGCGCAACGTTGACACTGTCGTCACCTGTGACCGGCTCAATCACGGTGGATGGGTCCGCCGCCGTTATCACCCTTACGCGTGTCGGTCAAACAGCGCGGTACACATTTAGCGGCACGGCTGGACAGCAGGTGAACCTCGGGCTCACGTCCGTAACCTTCAGCAACGGATATGTGTCGCTCATCCGACCGGACGGCATCACATTCGCCACTACCAGCGTGGGGACCACAGGCGGCACTCTCGATCCCTCGCTGCTGCCCACAACTGGTACCTATACGATTCTTGTTGATCCCTCTGGGGTTGCTACGGGGTCGATTACCCTAACCCTGTCGACAGAGGCGACTGGGACACTGACTATTGGAGATGCTCCGATCGCAGTGACGTTGAACCGTCCTGCCCAGAATGCGCGCTATACATTCACCGGCACTAACGGGCAGTTGGTCACCGTCCGTATAACGGGCAATACCCTTGTGGGGCTTACAACCATCCGGCTGCTTCGGCAAAACGGGAATTATCTCACCTATACCTGGAGTTCGGCGGCAAGTTTCAATCTTCCCCAGGTCACGTTACCCGCCACCGAAACCTATACGGTGTTCGTGGATCCCAGCGGCGTGAGTACGGGCAGCCTCAACCTACAGGTGACGACACCATGAAGAGACAAAGAGTCATTGGCGCGATGCGCTTCGTGGGCCTGAGCGTGGCACTCTGTCTGAGTATCGTACCGACTGCCCTCTGGGCCCAGACGTTCACCGCCGTGTCCTCCCCGTCGGTGACTGGCCTCCCGATTCAGCCCGGCTACTTTGTCGGACCGGGACAGAACGTCACCACCTACTTTAATAACCAAGCGGCCCCGCTCGCATTCGGCTCAGGAGTTACCGGATGGGGTGCGTACGATGCGGTGGCCTGGTTCCTCATCGACCCTACCAATCCCCCATCGTATGGGATCCCATCGGGATGGTATAGGTGCTGTGGCGCGATGTTCACCTGCGATCCACTGTATGGGGACAGTTGGTACATTCAAATACAGTGGCCTCTGGGCCCTGGGTCTACGCCGTTCTATGCGTCCGGAGGGACGCATTGCTACCCCCCGTCTCCCGGCGTCACCTACAACCTCGCGCACCATCTGGTCGGCCAGCCAAACGGGCCCGTCTATCAGGCCGATCCGGCAGCGCTGTCTCCACCGCCGGGGCCCCATTGCCTCTTAGCCGACCCCTGTGATGCTAGTACCGGGCTCTATGTGCAAACTGACACCGACGTGGAGGTGCCGGATGTCATGCCGATTCGTCTGACTCGGACATACCGGACCCTCGACAGCGGGGTCCGGCCGTTTGGCATCGGGGCCACCCACCCGTATGACCAGTACATGCTGCGCGACGATCTGTGCACGGCGGCCCGCGTCTATCTACCAGATGGCGCGTACATCCACTTCGCCCGAATAAGCGGAACAAACTGCCTCGACTCTACGCTACAGCATACCGCCTCGCAATCTACCTTCTATGCTGCGACCCTGGCCTGGGATTCCACGTTCATGCGGTATCGCTTGAGATTCAAAGACGGCACCGAATGGCGGTTCAGTGAGTATGGCTCGCTGGTGGCGATGCTGGATCGGAATGGGAATACGACGACGCTGACCCGCGCCGCCGGGAGTGGCTTAGCGGGGAATCTGACGAAGATTACCTCACCCAACGGCCGCTACCTGACACTCACCTACGACACCGCCAATCGCATCGCTCAGGTCACCGACATCATCGGCCGGACGATCACCTATACCTACGATGCAAGCGGGCGGTTGTGGAAAGTGACGAATCCCTTGAGCGGGGTGACCGAGTATACCTATGATGCGGCCCATCGACTGCTCACTGCAAAAGAACCGAACGGCAACACCCATGTCATCAACACCTACGACGCCAACGGCCGCGTGGCGACCCAGACCCAGGCGGATAGCACCACCTATCAATTCACCTATACGCTCGATGGGAACGGCAAGGTGATTCAAACGGACATGACCGATCCGCGTGGATACGTGAAACGCCTCACCTTCAACAGTGCGGGCTATACGCTCACGAGCACGGAGGCCTATGGCCAACCGGAAGCCCAGACGACGACGTATGAATGGCAGGCGAATACCAACTTACTGCTCAGCGTGACCGACGCCCTCAATCGCAAGACGGCCTATACCTACGACAGCAAGGGCAATGTGCTGACCGTGACGCGACTGTCTGGCACAGCCAATGCCGTCACCACCACATTGACGTACGAACCGAATTATAACCAGGTGGCCACCGTCACCGATCCCCTGAACCACACGACGACGTTTGGCTACGATGCTAAGGGGAATCTCACGTCCATCACCAACGCCCTGAACAAGATGACCACCATCACGGTCAACAACGCCGGCCAGCCGCTGACCATCAAAGATCCGCTGAATAACACGACGACGTTCACGTACGAGTTAGGCGATCTGGTGAAGGTCAAAGACCCGCTCAATCGGGAGACCCAACGCATTCTCGATGCGGCGGGACGCTTGAGGAACATCACCAATCCTCTCAGCCAGAAAATCCTCTATACTCCTGACGCACTCGACCGGATTACTCAACTCACTGACGCCATCAACGGGGCGACGGCGTTTAGTTATGATGCCAACAGCAATCTGCTCACGGTCACGGATGCCAAGAGCCAGCAGACGGTCTACACGTACAGCAATATGAATAGAACGGCGAGTCGAAAGGACCCATTACTGAACACTGAAACGTATACCTATGACAATAACGGAAACATAGCGACCGTTGTAGATCGAAAGAGTCAGACGACCAGTTACACCTACGATTCGTTAAACCGACGAACGAAGACCACGTATCACGACGGCACGTCGACCAACTATGCCTATGACGCTGGAAACCGTGTTACTCAGGTACAAGAGAAAGATGCGTCCAATACCGTCACTGCCACCATCACGCGCACGTACGACGGCCTCGATCGGCTGACGCAGGAAGTGACGGCACAAGGACAAATCGATTACACGTACGACACTGCCAGCCGCCGCACGAGCATGACGGTCGCGGGGCAGACAGCCGTGACTTATACCTACGACAATGCGAATCGGCTGACACAGGTGCAGCAAGGGACCAATACCGTCACCCTCGGCTACGATGATGCCGATCGCCGGACGAGCGTGACGTATCCCAATGGCTACAAGATCGAGTATGCCTACAATGCGGCCTCGGAACTCACCAGTCTCACCTATAAATCCGGGACCACCACGATCGGGGACCTGACGTACACCTACGATGCGGCCGGCAACCGGATCAAAGTGGGCGGGAGCTTCGGCCGAACGAACCTGCCGCCGGCGCTCACGACGGTGAGCTACAACGCCAATAATCAGCAGACCACGTTCGGTACCAATACCGAGACGTACGATCTGAACGGGAATCTGGCCACGGTCACCGATGCCGGAAACACAGCCACATACACTTGGAATGCGAGAAACCAGCTGACAGCAATCACAGCTTCTGGATTCGCAGCTGCATTCACATACGACTCATTCGGTCGCAGGACCGGTCGGACAGTGCAGGGAGTCGTGACCAATTATGTCTATGACGGACTGAATCCTGTACAGGAGAAGAACGGCGGGAGTGTTACAGCCAATCTGCTGACTGGTCTCGGCATCGATGAATTTTTCCAACGGACTGATGGAGTTGGATCAAGGGCACTCCTGACTGACGCCCTCGGCTCAACCGTTGCATTGGGGGATGGCACAGGGACACTGCAGAGCCAATACACATACGAGCCGTTCGGCTATGCAACACAGGCGGGACAGGCGAACACGAACAGCTACAAGTATACGGGGCGAGAAGATGACGGGTCGGGACTCTCCTATTACCGAGCTCGGTACTATCATCCGAGATTACAGAGGTTCATTGCGGAGGATCCACTCGGATTTGACGGCGGCGATATGAACTTGTATGCATACGTCCAGAATGACCCGCTTAGTTATGCTGACCCAACGGGCGAATTCGTATGGGTGCCATTTGTGATTGGCGGTGCATTCCTAGCCGCTTCAAACTCCTCAACGTTCCAGAACGCAGCCGCGAACGCGGCACAGTATTGGGCCAATGCCCAAAGTCAAACCAACAACAGTTGGCTATATGGGTTATACGGATTTCTCGGCGGAACAGCCTCGCTTGCTGATTCTTGCACAATTGGAAAGACAACTCTTGTTCTCGGAGTTGGATCCACCGGAGGTCTTGCATACATCCATTCTTTCAAGTTTGGACTGCACGACCCTCACCATTATTTCCCACTATTAGGTAGAAACCTGCCACACTTCCAAATGAATTGGTGGCAGCAAGGGGTGGCTGGCAGCGGTGGAGCATTTCGCCTTCCCATACCCCCCTCGGCATACAGGTTCCTGAGGAGGTAGAACGCTTATGGACATAAATTGTTTCACTGATTTGTGGACAGTCCTCGATCTGGTTCATGACCGCTGGTTTGAGTTGGCACAAGTAAGCTTTGATCAACAGCGTGGTGAAGTAAGCATTTGTCTAGGCGAGAAACGTAGAGGGCCCTACAGAGACCGACTACTAAAGATTACAGGTGTATTAGCGCTTGAGATAAAGGATGAAGCCAAGATAGGGCAATACGATCTATCTGACATAGAGATAGACTCGTCCTCCTCGTCAATACGGATCAAGTCGGGCTTTCCCTTAGAAATAAGGCTGAAGATGGCAGAGAACGGTTCTGTCTCCGTATTGAAACTGCCGAACTGAACGACACCTCAGTTGATGTCCCTGCCATAGAAGTGCGTCGATCATCGACACATACAATGAAACGACCACGATCACAGTGAATGGTGCCGGTCAGCCGCTCACCATTACTAATCCGCTGAATCATGTCACGACGTTCACGTACGAGCTGGGGGACTTGGTAAAGGTCAAAGACCCATTGAATCGGGAAACGCAACGCATTCTCGATGCAGCCGGCCGGCTGCGAAACGTGACGAACCCCCTCGGGCAGAAGACTCTGTATAACCCCGATGCGCTTGATCGCATCACGCAGTTGACCGATGCGATCAACGGCGCGACGGCATTTACTTATGATGCCAATAGCAATCTCTTGACTGTCACGGATGCCAAATCCCAGCAAACCATCTACACCTATTCGAGTATGGATCGGACGGCGACCCGCAAAGACCCGCTGTTGAACATCGAGGCCTATACCTACGACAACAACGGCAATGTGGCCACAGTGACGGATCGCAAAGGCCAGGTGACGACGTATACCTATGATTCGCTCAATCGGAAAACCAAAGCCACGTACCAGGATGGGACATCCACGAATTACACCTACGATGCCGGGAATCGCCTGACGCAGGTACAAGAAAAAGATTCGGGTGGAACCGTCACGGCGACGATCACGCGGGCGTACGACGGATTAGACCGCTTGACCCAGGAGGTGACGGCGCGGGGCCAGGTTGATTACACGTACGACAATGCCAGCCGAAGAACCTCGATGACGGTCGCCGGCCAGACGGCGGTCACCTACACCTATGACAATGCCAACCGGCTCACGACGATCACGCAAGGCACGAGCACAGTCACGATTGCCTATGACGACGCGGATCGCCGAACGAGCCTGACGCTGCCGAATGGCAACAGTGTGATCTATGCCTACGATGCGGCGAGCCAGCTCACCAGCTTGACGTACAAGTCCGGCGCGACCGTCATTGGTGATCTGACGTACACGTATGACGCAGCAGGAAACCGGACAAAGGTGGGCGGCGCGTTTGCACGTGCCACGGTCCCGCCCGCCCTCACGACCGTCAGCTACAACGCCAATAATCAACAGACCACCTTTGGCACCAATACCCTCACCTACGATTTCGACGGGAATTTGGCCACGGTGACGGATGCCAGTGGTACGGCGACCTACTCATGGAATGCCAGGAACGAACTCACCACCATCAGTGCCCCCGGCTTTGCCGCGAGCTTCACGTACGATTCATTTGGTCGTCGCACCGGCAAGACTATCAACGGCGTCACGACCAATTTTGTCTATGATGGGCTCAACCCAGTACAGGAAAAGAGTGGCGGGAGCGTCACGGCTAATTTGCTCACAGGCCTGGGAATTGACGAATTCTTGACGAGAACTGATGGACTTGGATCGAGAGCGTTGCTCCCTGATGCCTTAGGCTCAACGATTGCATTGGGGGACAACACCGGCACGTTGCAGACACAGTACACGTATGAACCGTTTGGGTATGCAACTCAAGCCGGGCAGGCGAACCTGAACAGCTATAAGTACACCGGGCGGGAAGATGATGGATCGGGACTCTCCTACTACCGGGCCCGGTACTATCATCCGAGGCTCCAGCGGTTTATTGCGGAGGATCCCATTGGGTTTGCCGGTGGTGACATAAACATATACGTTTATGTAGGAAATGATCCGATTCTCAAAGTAGACACATTAGGGCTGGCGAATGGTCCAGCAGTTCCTGGGTTAAATCCTGATCCTGCATGTAATTGCCCGAGCGTTCCGCAGGCTCCACCAGGAGCATCATGTCCGTCGAATATCAACCAGGCTCAACAGAGTTACGATCCGCTTTGGTACTATAACCAAGTACGGAATGGGGGAAATTGGGATTACAAGCAACTTGGACAGCAATACCAAAACTTTGGGAACTTTAATTATGGAGCAACAGGAGCAGCGTTTGGTTTTCCCTCTTGGCTATTGTATCGAGGAGCAGGCTTTGCCAGTTCGAGAGCATATGGAAACTCAGCGCCATCCTATTGGGGAAGCTGGTATGGTTCTTATCCTTACGGCGACGATCCTCTAGACCAATATTGGATTAGTCTAGGCCTTCAGTATTACCGTTGCGGATGCTTTAAGAATCCATGAGGCATCAATATGTACGATAGATCGATCTCCATTGTCAGGCAACGCTCCGAATACGTGAGTGGCGGCATTTGTATGCTTATCGGGCTTTTCGTACTAGGATGCAATTCACCCGAAGGACGAGAAGTAGAAAGGCAATCTTCGCCTGATAAACGTGTAGATGCTGTCGTCGTTGAACGTCTGACAGATGCTACCGTAGCAACACCGATTGAGCTTTTTTTGGTACCCACAGGCAAGGAGTGGAAAAAGGAATCACCAGTACTCCGAGGCGACAAGTTCGATGGCTTGCGGGTTACATGGCAGCAACCACGCTATCTCGAAATTCATTATAAGAAAGGCAGGATCTTCGCTTTTTCAAATTTTTGGAGTTCCAAAGACGTTGAGGAATTCAAGCATATCATCGAACTTCGTCTAGCTCCTGAGACAGAATCTTCCCTTCCCAACTAATCAAATCGCGACGGTCACGGATCGCAAGAGCCAAGTGACGACGTACTCGTATGACGCCTTGAACCGACGCACCAAGGCGACCTATCAGGACGGGACCTCGACGATCTCTACCTATGATGCGGGGAATCGGATCACCCAAGTACAAGAGATGGACGCCACGAATACCGTCACGGCGACGATCACGCGGATCTATGACGGCCTGGATCGGTTGACGGAGGAAGTGACGCCGCAGGGGCAGATCGACTATACCTATGACACCGCGAGTCGAAGAACCTCAATGACCGTGGCTGGCCAGACAGCCGTTACCTACGGCTATGACAATGCGAATCGACTGACGACGATCACACAAGGCACGAACACCGTCACCATCGGCTATGATGATGCGGACCGCCGGACCAGCCTGACCTTGCCGAACGGGAACAGCCTCACCTATACGTACGATGCGGCGTCGCAACTCACGGCGATCACGTACAAGCAAGGGGGCACCACCATCGGGGACCTGGCGTACACCTATGATGCGGCCGGCAATCGGATCAAAGTGGGCGGTGCCTTCGCGCGGGTCACGATCCCGCCCGCGCTCACCACCGTGAGCTACAACGCGAACAACCAACAGACCACCTTCGGCACCAATACCCTTACCTACGATTTGGATGGCAACTTGGCTACCGTGACGGAAGCAGGGAACACCGCCACCTACACCTGGAATGCCAGAAACCAACTGACCGGCATCAGTGTCACGGGCTACTCCGCCAGCTTTGCCTACGACAGTTTCGGGCGGAGAACCGGCAAGACGATCAACGGCACCACGACGAATTATGTCTACGATGGGCTCAATCCGGTACAGGAGAAGAATGGCTCAACGGTCACCGCCAACCTGCTCACGGGCCTCGGCATCGATGAATTCTTCACAAGAACTGATGCGGCTGGGAGCAGAGCGCTGTTACCTGACGCCCTCGGCTCAACCGTTGCATTGGGAGACGGAGCTGGAACACTCCAAACGCAATACACCTATGAGCCATTTGGGTATGCGACTGCGGCCGGACAAGCGAATAGCAGTAGCTACAAATATACTGGACGGGAAGATGACGGCAGTGGCCTCTTCTACTATCGAGCGCGGTACTATCATCCGCGATTGCAGAGATTTATAGCGGAGGATCCGATTGGATTTTTGGGAGGTGATTTTAATGTCTATGGGTATGTGCGAAACAGTCCCACGATGCTTGTTGATCCAGATGGGCTTACTGCGGAAACGAACGCGAATTTCTTTTTTGATTGGCTGTTTGGTGGTGGTGCTAACTATCGCACCTATGGTCCCAACTCTGTTGAGATAGATGAAATGCGAAACTCAATCGCTGCGGAAATAATGCGAGATCAGTATAGACAGAAGGGATGTCAAGGCTTGGCTGGTTTCTCCTATGGTACTTTCCAAGCATATTGGAACACCTTGGGCAACCCATTCACCGCCGATCCAACGAGCACAGCCTTCCAGGTCGGAGGATTTGCAGGGGCATCAGTCGTCAACAACGGCAATGGAACAGCAACCTTCAACATAAAAAATGTGGCAGGAGCACATTCTTTCTTCTATCACGCTGTTCCTAACGTGCCGTGGAATAACGGGCCGATGAGAAACATTACACAGGTGTTTTCTTGGACAGAACCATTGTCATGCACGTGCACGGGAAATCGATAATGATCAGGCTTCATAGATTACGAATTGCCTTTGCCCTGCTGATAGTTGCGCTTCTTAATGCGGGGTGTTCGTATCCTACTGACAGAGACGAGTTGCTAGGCACTTATGTTGCCGAGTACGAGTTTGGCACTGACAAGCTGGAATTAAAATCAGACGGAACTTATACGCAGGAAATAACCTTGAAGGAGGGAGGAAAAGTAATACGCGGTGATGGAAGATGGACATATGATCAAGCTAGGCATTATGTCCATTTTGAAGATATCTATGTCCTCTCTGACGGCTACGGAAATAAAAGTAAGGACTACAAGAATCTCCCAAGAGGTCTAGCAAGTTATCCGCCCGAGCGCTATTTTTGGAGCCGTCATCTTCGACTAGGACCGGACGAAGGAACTCCGTACAATCAAATAATAAGTGCATCATCCAGCCAACGTTAATGCCTGATTTAGATTTCCACCATTGCCTACAACGCCGCATCTGAATTGACGAACCTGACCTATATGCAAGGCACGACAACCATCGGCGATTTGAGGTCGATAAAAGGGGTCGGGAGTCTGTGTGCTACGAACGCAACCATCTATGTAGGGATGGAG
>CAYNLM010000032.1:0-27691 GCA_964398045.1 uncultured Nitrospira sp.
CGAGGCATCGATCAATCGGTTGGCGGTATGGACGAGGCAGGTGCCGCGCGGCACCGAGGGCACCGGAGCGATCTGCAGCGTGACGGCCACATCACGCTGCTCCGCCAATTCCAATCGGACGGCGTCGAGTGCCGGCGCATCCGCCGGATGTACTTGGATGATGACCATTCCCGATTCCTTGATCGCGGCCAGAGCCGTCTTGGCCTGGGTGACGATCTGTTCTTTCGACTCCTGCGTCCCCTCATGGAGGACCTTGGCGGCGATCTGAAAGGCCAGCGCCACCACATCCTCTTCAATCGTCTGCTGCAGGCTTGAGCGCGCGGCGTCGAGCCGGCGCGCGGCGTCGGCGAAGAGGGCGCGCTCCTGGCGGCGGCGTTCTTCCGCCCGCCGCTCTCCTTCCGCAAGCCCGCGTTCAAATTCCGTCAACCCGTCTTGTCCCCGTAGGGAGCCGTCTTCTCCGAACGTTTGAAGAGGCAGACTCTGGAGCCGCACGGCGCCCGACCGCACGGCGGCATGTTTCACGACGGTGTGCTCGGCCCGCAACCGATGGAGCTCCAGCAAGCGCCGAGCGGTCATGATGACGACGTCGTTGTGAACCGGTTTCATCAGGAAATCGGTCGCGCCTGCTTTCATGGCGCGCACGGCGAGCTCAACGCTCGGCGTGCCGGTCATGACGACGCCGATGATCCGGGGATCGATTTTTTGCGCCTCTTCGAGCACCGTAATTCCGTCTCCGTCCGGCAGCGTGACATCGACGATGAGGAGGGCGGGCGCCGTTTGCTGAACCAAGGCGACGGCGTCCCGCGCCGAGCCGGCCAGCCGGATGGACACGCCTTCCGGGCGGAACAGCTCCAGGAACAGATTCCGGATGGTCTCGTCGTCATCCACGACCAGGATGGAGCCCTGAAACCGGGGGGCCGTTGCGCGGGTCCGCATGGTCAAGGCTTGCAGGCTGGTTCCGGCGGACATTTAGAGCATCTCCTCCCCGGCGCCGGCCACGACGATGCGGCCTTCTTCCTCCAGCTTGCGGCAGACTTTCAAGATGTTTTGCTGCGCCCGTTCGACGTCCGATACCTTGACGGGTCCCTTGGATTCCATGTCGTCCTTCAACATCTCCGCGGCCCGGCTGGACATGTTTTTGAAGAACTTGGCCTTCACGTCGGGATTCGCCCCGCGCAACGCCAAGGGCAAGTCTTCCTTGCTGATCTCTTTCATCAGCTCCTGCACGCCGCGGTCGTCGAGCTTGATCAGGTCGTCGAAGACGAACATGAGGGCACGGATCGCGTCGGCCAGGGGTTGGCTCTTCTCGGCGATCTTGGCCATAATGCCGCCTTCGTTGGCCTTGTCCATGCGGGTCAGGATGTCGGCCATCACCTCGGCCCCGCCGATGCTTTGCGCCCCCAGCCCTTTGCTGGCCATGAGCGTCTCTTGCAGGCTCTGGCTGAGCTCCTCCAAGACGTCCGGCTGCACGTCTTCCATGGTCGCGAGCCGCAACGCCACATCGCCGCGCATGGACTCGGGAAGCGCGGCAAGCACCTGCCCGGCCTGGTCGCTTTCCAGATGCGCCAGCACGACGGCCACCGTCTGGGGATGTTCGACTTTCAGCATTTGCGAGATGGTCTTCACATCCACCCATTTCAACGCCTCGAGACCCGGATAGCTCTTGCGCGTCATCGATTCGATAATGCGCGCGGCTTTCTCGGGACCCAGCGCCTTCGTCAGAATGCTTCTGATGAAATCCTTCGCTTGGAACTGGACCTCACCCGTCGCGCTGGACGCCTTGAAATCGGAAATGACGAGATCTTCCTCCTCCTTCGAAATTTGAGCGGTGCCGTTCATGAAGCTGCCCAATTTTTTGATCTCCTTCGGATCGAGCTGCTTCATCACCTGTGCGGCCGCATCCTCGCCGATGGCGCGGAGCAGAATGGCCGACTTTTGTTCGCCCGTGAGTTGCTTGGCCATGGTGCGCGCGTCCTATGCGGTCCCTTTCAACCATTGTTTGACGACGACGGCCGTCGAGTCGGGGTTCCTCCGCGCCATGTCGATGATCTGCGCGCGGTCCGGCACGCTGGCCAGCGAGGCTTCGACGGCGCCGACCGAGGCCGGAAGGGCCGGCGCAGGGGTCTCCATCTCGCTCCGGCCGGCCGTCGATCCCAACATGGCGATCAGCGGACGGACCACAAAGAGCAGAATCATCAGAAAGAGCAGGGCGCCGACGGCATAGCGCAGATAGGGAATCCAGGGCTTCGACGCCTCGGCGACCGCCTCGACCGCCGCGGTCGGCGCCTCTTCCGGCCCGAATCCGAATTGGACGTTGACGACCTGCACCTGGTCCTGCCGTTCCGTTGAATAGCCCATCGCCTTCTTCACGATCTCCTCGATCCGCTTCATGTCTTCTTCGGAGCGCGGAATGTATTTCCTGGCCGCTTCCGCGGCCTTCTCACCCTCTCCGGCTTTCGGCGCCTCATACAGACCGTCGACCAGTACCGCGACGGAGAGTTTCTTGATCGAGCCGATGGGCTCCACGATTCTGGATACGGTGCGGCTGATCTCGTAGTTGACCGTTTCATTCTTGGTCTGGCTGTTGCTGGAGCTCGTCTGCGCCGGTTCCAGATCCGTTCCGGGCGGCACGTTCGACTGCACGCCGGGAACTCCGCCGGACACCCCGTTCACCCCGTTGGACTTTTCCTGCCCACGCTGTTCGCTTCGAACCACCTGACCGTTGGGGTCATAGCGCTCTTCCGTCGTTTCGACTTTTCTGAAATCGACGACGCTGGAGACGCGGACGACCGCCTTGTTCACGCCCACGATGCGCTCGAGCATGGTTTGAATGCGCGTCTCGATGTCTTTTTCGATGGTGCGCTGATATTCCAGTTGCGTGTTGGTCAGGCCGGCCGTTTCGTCGGTGGCGGTGGACGACAACATGTTGCCGTGGCCGTCGACGACGGTCACGTCCCGGGCTTGCAGGCCTTCGACGCTGCTGGCGACCAGGTGGACGACGCCCTGCACCTGCGCTTTGCTGAGCAGTTGTCCGTTGCGCAGAGAGATGCTGACGGAGGCCCGGGCGCGGTCCTGTTCATTGGCAAAAAGGCGACGCTCGGGAATCGCCAGATGGACCCGCGCGCGCTCGACTTCGGGCATTTGGGCGATCGTTCTGGCCAACTCTCCCTGCAGCGCGCGGCGGTAGTTCAACTTCTGGACGAATTCCGACATGCCGATCGAGGTGCGGTCGAAAATCTCGTAGCCCACCCCGCCGCCGTGCGGGAGCCCTTGTGTGGCGAGCTGGAGCCGGAGATCGTGGACCTGGGCGCTCGGGACCAGCACCGTGGAGCCGCCGCCGGTGGTCTCGTACGGCACTTTCGTCTCTTTGAGTTTGTCGATGATCGCCGCCGCATCCTCGCCGTTCAGGTTGGTGAACAACACCTGCATGTCCGGCTGCTGCGTCCAGAGCGCCAGCGCGATGAGGCCGGCCACCGATCCGGCGAGGGCAATGAGAATGATCATGCGTTGATTGACCGAAAACCTGGAGAACATAGCGGCTGTTTACCTTTAGGTGGAAGGTGTGCGGCGATCAGATTTGCATGCGTTGAATTTCTTCGTACGCCGAGACCAACTTATTGCGGATTTGCATCATGAGCTGAAAGGAGACGTCCGCTTCCTGGAGCGCCACCATGGTGCGGTGCAGATCCTGCGTCTGGCCGGTCATGAGGGCATCCACTGCCTGGCTGGCTTGGGTTTGCACGTCGTTGGCCTTGCCGATGGCGGACTTGAGCGAATCCAGAAAGCCGCCGGATTCCGAAGGAGCGGCGTGCGACGCGGGGACAATGTCGGTGATCGCGGAAACGGCCTGCGACACTCCGTGAATCTGGCTCATGCTTACCTCCCGATCTCCAGCGCCTTGTTCCACATGGCGCGCGTGGCGTTGATCGCCTGCACATTGGCTTCGTAGGCGCGCGACGCGCCGATCATGTTGACCATCTCTTCCATCACATTCACGTTGGGCAACCGCACGAAGCCCTTTGGATCGGCGTCGGGATGGTGGGGATCATAGATCAGCTGGCCCGGCTTATGGTCCTCGACCACCTTCGCCACCGCCACCCCCTCCAGCGCATGGGCGGTCGGCCCCATGGCGACCTGCCGAAACGCGCGTTGGAAGGCGTTCCCGACTGGAGCGGATCGAAAGACCACGTCCCGGCGCTTGTAGGGGCCGCCGCCGGGCGTCTTCGTGGACTGAGCATTGGCCAGATTGCTGGCGATGACATTGAGTCGCCGCCGCTGCACATCGAGTCCCGACACGGACACCGCCAAGCTATCGGTCATCTCCATCGTCGTGTCCTCCAGGCTAGGGGCAAGAGGCAAGCGGCTTGGAAGCATGACGCGCCCCTTGCCCCTGGCCTCTCGCCAACATTGTTATCTCGCATCGCGGATCGCGCTGAGCAATTGCCGAAACAGTATGGCCGTGATCGAGGCGGCGGCGTTGTACTGCATGGCGTTGTCGGACAACTTGGCCATTTCCAACTCCAGATTGACCGAATTCGCGTCGAGCGGCAGATCTCCCGCCGGCACCTCATTCAGCTTCCCCGTCACCGCTTGCAACCCCTGCGGTCCGCGGGGACCGATGTGGCTCGATTGAGTGACCGCTAACGCCACAGGCAGCCGGCCCTTCTGCGCCGACTGCAACTGATCCGTGAACGTCAGATCGTTCGCGCGATAGCCGGGCGTTTCCTCGTTCGCCAAATTCGAGGCAATGACGCGCTGCCGCGCGCTGCGGAGATCCAAGCTGCGCTGCAACAACTGCATCGTGCGGTCGAAGATCGTCATGGCTGGTCATTCCTTTCCCCATGCATCGGCAATTCCATCACCCGTGCAACCTCAATGCCGCCCTCATCGTCAAAAAGCGAAGACCTCGAGCGGCCGGTCTAGCCATCCGACCGGCAAAAACTTCCGCTCGGCACAATTGTCACCCTCTCATGAGGGGCTCATCGACAGCGGCTGTCCGGTTCCCCGATACTCGCGGAGCTTATTCCGCAACGTGCGGATGCTGATTCCCAATTCCTTGGCCGCATGGGTGCGGTTGTCGTTCACCCGTGCCAGGGTTTTGAAAATGAGATCGCGCTCCATTTCCCACAGTGAGCCGTTCGATGGAATCATGGCCGGCGCCAGGGGAGCCGCCGTTGCCGGCGATGCCTCCGTTCTCGCCTCGACCGGACAATGCTCCGCCAGGATGCGCCCTTGACCCGCGAGCAGCACGGCGCGCTCCATGACGTTTTCCAGTTCACGCACGTTGCCCTTCCACTGCAGCCGCTGCAAATGCGCAATGGCTCCTTCGGAAATCTCCGGTTGCGGCAGGCCGTTTCTCGAAGCGGAGATCGTTGCGAAGTGGCGCGCCAGCAACGGGATATCGGCCACGCGTTCGCGCAGCGGAGGCACCGTGACAGGAAACACATTCAGACGATAATAGAGGTCTTCCCGGAAGCGTCCCTGTTCGACTTCCCGGTAGAGCGTGCGATTGGTCGTGGCGATCACGCGAATGTTGACGGGCACCGGATCGCGGCCCCCGACCCGATCCACCTCGCGTTCTTGCAGAACCCTGAGGAGCTTCGCTTGCAGTCCCAAATTCATCTCGCTGATTTCGTCCAGCAACAGGGTGCCGGTATGGGCCATTTCAAATTTGCCGATCTTGCGGATGATCGCGCCGGTGAATGCGCCGCGTTCATGGCCGAACAGTTCGCTTTCGAGCAGGCCGTCCGGCAGGGCCGCGCAATTGACGGCGATGAACGGCCGATGCGCGCGCGGGCTGCGGCTATGGATAAATCGCGCGAGCAGTTCTTTTCCCGTGCCGCTTTCGCCGTTGATCAGCACCGTGGCCTGGCTGGCGGCCACGCCCTCGATGGTGCTCAACAGTCTGACCATCCCGGGATCCTGCGTGAGAATGGCGCGGTTCTCGGGTGTCCCGGCGGTGGGCACGGTGCCCGTATCGCGTCCTTCTTTCAGATTGGCGATGACCCGTTCCAGCAGATCCATGGAAAACGGTTTCAGCAGATACTCGCTGGCTCCCTGCTTCATGGCCTCGACGGCCGTTTCCACCGTCCCGTACGCCGTCATCAGCACGATCAGAGCCTGCGGGGCGCGCGCCTTCAACTCCTTGATCAAATCCAGACCGGTCATGCGCGGCATCTTCAAATCGGTCAGCACGAGCCAGGGCCGCAACCGGCCGACCCGCTCCAACGCATCGGCTCCATCGACCGCGCCTTGCACGTCATACCCGAGGCGCCGCACCGACTCCATCAGCGCCGTTCGCATCGACGGATCGTCGTCCACGATGAGAATCCGCTCCACTGCGTCCTGGCTTTCTCCGACGCTGTTCTCCACGTCGCGGTCACTCATGAGACTCCTCCACTGACACGAGTTCGTCCATTGCAGGCGAGGAATCCCGATCAGGCCCGAGCGGCTGATGCTCGGTGATCCGGGCATCGCTCAGGAGGGGGATGGGCGCGGAATGCGGCAGCAGAATCGTAAATGACGTGCCCTGACCGACGGCGCTCTCGACGTCGATGCGTCCCTGATGAGCTTCCACCATCGCATGGACGATCGCCAGGCCCAGCCCGGTGCCCTCGTCTTTCGTGGTGAAAAAGGGATCGAAAATCCTGGAACGATGCGCGGGATTGATGCCGGCACCGGAATCGCTGACGGTGAGGCGGACCGCCGGCACGCCCAGCGCCTGCTCGCGGTCTTGTGTAAGACGGATGGTCAGAACCCCGCCGGTCGACATGGCTTGGACCGCGTTCACGATGAGATTCAGGAAGACCTGTTTCATTTGCCCCTCGTGGCACCAGAGCGAGGGAATGCAGGGATCGAGGTCCAGGCGAATGTCCACCGGGATCTTGGTGATGGCGTGCGCGGCCAGCGTCAGCGAGTCGAGGACCAACGGTTCCGCGTCGTGCCATGCGCGGGGCGCGCGGTTCGGCTTGGTATAGACGAGGAGGTTGGCCAGCAGCCGATCCATGGCATGCACGGCCTGCGAGATTTGCTCGGCGTACCGTTGTGAGGAGGGAAGCTCGGCCAGGTCTCTTCTCAACAGGGAGGCAAACAGTTCGACGCTGCCGAGCGGGTTCCGGATTTCATGCGCGATGCGGCCGATCATTTCTCCCATGGCCGCCAGGCGATCCTTGCGCTGCAGTTGCTCTTCCAATTGGCAGATGCGCGTGACGTCGTGAATCAGCAGGAGACTTCCCGATCGGCCTCCCGATTCCGTCGTAAGCGGCGCGTGGCTGATAGTGACGACGGTCTGCCCGATACGTTGGGGGCGGTCCGTCACCGCCAACCCCAACGACTGCAACACCTCCGCCTCACGGCGCCCCCGCAAATCGGCGTCCGTCATGCCGAGGAGCCGAGCGGCCGGCGCGTTGCCGCGGGTGATGACTCCGGCATCGTCCAGCACCAAGACGCCGGTGGACAGCGATTCAAGAATGCCGTCGAGATGCATCCGCATCGCCTCATTGACGCGCAATTGCCGCCGCAGCGCATCGTTGCTTTGCGCGAGTTCGAGATCCATTTGTTCGACGCGCGCGGTCAATGTGCTGTAGGACTGCTGGAGCGTGTGGGCGGCCTGGTCGAAGCTGTGAAAGGCCGCTTCCAGCAATTCCCGTTCACCGGTCTGCCACGCGGTCGTCGTCATAGTCCCTCCCCATTCGTCGGGCGCCGTGCGGCTTGCACGCTGCCCTTAAAGGATAATGCATACCGATTGATGAGCTGGTCTTCGGCGGTGCCGACTTCAGCCAGTGCCACGATGGCGCGATCGTATTGCTTCAGCGCATGCCAATGTTTGGCGGTCTGGAGGTGCGCCCATTCGGATTCCCGCAGGGCGGGCTTTTTCTCCAGCGCGGCCTGATAGGCGGCGATGGCCTGTTCGTGACGATTGAGCCGTGACAGCAGGTCGGCATAAGCCAGGAGACGATCGGATGTCTTGGCGGCGCCGGCCTTGAACGCTTCCTCATAGGCGAGGACCGAATCATCAAACTTCTCCAGCCGGGCGAGCGTCGTCGCTAGGTGGACATACATGCGCGGGCGGTCCGGATGCGCCGGATGGTGCAGCAACCAATTGCGGCAAAGATGAAGCAGACCCTGCAGATCCCCTTGCTGCTCCAACGCCGTCACCAGCAACCGCAAGACGTCGGATGCATAGCGGCCGGTCGGGAACTGAAAGCGATGGCGCTCCAGCACTTTTCGGGCGGCCTGCGGATCCTGTTGGTCGAGATAGGTCTTGCCGAGCCCGAGCAAGGTCGGCTCGAGGAGGTCCGGATTTCTTGCGCCTTTCAGCACGTGTTGATAAAGCCGCACCGCTTCGAGCGAGAACCCCAACCGGCCATGGGCGTCGGCGATGTCGAGCAACAGCGGCGACCGGGCATAGAGTTGATCGGCGATCGGGCCGTGGCGGTGAAAGAGGGTGACGACGGTGAGGTCGTCGTGGGATTTCAGCGCCGCTTCCATCCAAGGCTTGAGGACCGTCGCCAGTCGTTCGGAGGCTTGTAAGGGCCAGGGATCGTCGGCACGCCCGCTGCGGAGTGCCGCGTCTTTGTACAGCATCAACGCACGACTCATCTCGTCGGCTTTTTCATAATGCCGTCCGAGATGAAACAGCGCCTCGGTCCCGGCCGGATCGTCCGCGTGTTGCATCGCGATCGCCTCGAGCGTCGCCCGAAAGGCCGCCGCGCTTTGGTCCGGAATCGGCGCCTGGTGCATCATCGCGGCCACCGTCAATCCGACCCAGTTCTCTCCGGCCGGCTTCATGCGATCCGTCCGGAGCGTGGCCAAGCGCATGCGCGCGATGGTGTCCTGCAGGGTGTCTTTATAGAGCGGTGGAATGCATGCGTAGAAGAACTCCGCGAGCGCCGGACGCGAACCCGCCGCGAGACTATCGGCCACGTACAACAACGCCGTCGGAGCAAAGTCATGGCGCGGATAGAGGTTATAGAAGAGAATCATGAGCTCGCGCGCGGCGGCGTCATGGTGCAGCTCCGCCTGCGTCGCGGCGAAGCGCTGCACGGCCAGCGGATCGAGACGAAACGGCTTCGCCCAGCGGCGATAGACGAGATCGTAAAAAGCCTGGGCTTCCGTCAGGCGCCGCTGCCGATAGAACGCGTGAGCCAATCCGATCGTGGCGCGTTGAGACAATAACTCGTGGTCGCTCCGCTTGCGCAACGTGACAAAGGCATGTTCGGCGTCGCTCCACTTGCGCATCGCCATGTACGTGTAACCCAAGCCCAAGAGCGCGCGATTGCCGTCGTACGACGCGTGCAGCGCACCGGCCATCGCCTGCTCATAGGCGGCTTGCGCTTCCTGGTGCCAACCCTGTTCAAGATAAAGATCGGCGATGCGCCAGGCCGCGCGCCGGGCGTTCTGCGATTGCGGATGTTCTCTGAGGAGTTGTTTGTAGGCTTGAACGGCGCCGGAGCGGCCGCGGTTGGATGAATCGTCACGCAGCGACAACTCGACCAAGAACGCCTGCGCGGAAGGAACCAGCGGACTCTGGGGATACTGCTTCACAAGCATCGCGAAGAAACGGCGAGCGTCTGCCCAGGCCCCTTTCTTGTACGCAGCCTGGCCCTCCTGCCAGGCAAGTCCATCAATGCCCTGCAGCGGCCCTTCGACCCGTGGGCCTTCGTCCGGCATCGGTTGGCCGAGAGGTTCCACCGGTTCCACTGTCTGCGTGGACGCCGCTCGTGGGGCCGCGATGAGAGACCCTGCCTTGGCCGGAACACGAAAGGGTGATTCGCCGAGCGCCGGCGGATTCGCGGTCATCCAGATGGCGATCGCGAGCAGGAGAGGGCTGTACCGTGAGCGCATGAGATCCACGGTCAGTGCTGTTCAGCAAAGACCATGCCCTTTGCGCGACGAGAACAATATGGCTGAAAACGAGGAAATTTTTGCTGGAGCAGGAATGACTTTGCCGACAGCGTCAGGATTGGCGTCACTTCTTTCGGCGCGTCGTCAAGCCTTTGACGTGAGGGATCGGATCAATTCGGCAGAATGTCCGAGTGGGATTTGGGATCGACGCCCTTGCGCTTGAGTTTTTCCACCAGCGTCGTGCGATTGAGGTGCAGCAGTTGAGCGGCGCGTGTGGTCACCCCGTTCGCTTTGCGCAGGGCCTCGACGATGAGGTGGTTTTCGTATTGTTCCACCTCTCTCGAGAGATTGATGCCGTCTTCGTTGAAGCGGATAAACTGCTCTTTCAGTTCCGGAGCGGCGGCAGGTTTGCGGTAGATCTTCTCGGGAAGATCGGCGACCGTGAGCACGCCCTCCTTCTTGAGAACCACCAGCCGCTCGATCATGTTTTCCAATTCACGGATGTTGCCCGGCCACTCATAGTCGGTCAGCAGTCGCAGCGTCTCCGGTTCGAGTCCGGTCACGTTCGTCTGTTTGCCGCGGTTGAAGCGGGCCAGGAAATGATCGATCAACAGCGCGATATCGCTGCGGCGCTCACGGAGCGGCGGAATCACGATGGGAATGACGTTGAGCCGGTAGAACAAGTCCTGCCGGAAGCGTTTCTCCTCCACCAGTTTTTCCAGATCCTGATTCGTGGCCGCCACGATGCGCACATCCACGTGAATCGTCCGGTTGCCCCCCACCCGTTCGAATTCCCGCTCTTGCAACACGCGCAGGAGCTTCACTTGCAGCGGCAGGCTCATCTCCCCTATTTCGTCGAGGAAGATGGTGCCGCCGTTTGCCATCTAGAAGCGCCCCATGCGCGTGTGCGTGGCGCCGGTAAACGCGCCCTTCTCGTGGCCGAACAGCTCCGACTCGAGGAGGTTTTCGGGAATGGCGCCGCAATTCACCGGCACCAACGGCCGGTCTTTGCGCAGGCTGTTGAAATGGAGCATGCGGGCGACCAATTCTTTGCCGGTCCCGCTTTCTCCTTGGATCATGACCGTGCTGTCGCTGTCGGCCACCTTCCGGACGAAATCCAAAACCTGGCGGATCGGCTCGCTGTTGCCGACCAATTGTTCCAATTGATATTGCTCACGCACCGCTTTGCGCAGCAAATGATTCTCCTGACGGAGCCGATGAAATTCGACCGCCTTGCGGACGACGACGGCCACCGTCTCGGGATCGAACGGTTTGGTAATGAAATCGAACGCCCCGGCCTTCATGGCGCGCACGGCCGTCTGGATCGTGCCGAAGCCGGTCATCATAATGGGGATAATTTTGGCGTCGAGACGCGACAGACGATCGATGATTTCGAGTCCGTCGATGTCGGGGAGCTGATAATCCGTGAGGGCGATCTGGGTCGGATGTTCCTTCGCCAGTTGCAGTCCCATTGCGCCGTCGCTCGCAACGGATACCGCGTACCCTTCCTGGGTCAGCGTCTCCTGGAGGACATCCCGGACCGCCGGATCGTCGTCGATGACGAGAATGTGCGCATTGCTCATTGGTTACCTAAGAAGCGAGGGCTGAAAGACGGCCTAGGATAATCACAAGCGCCAATCATTGCAAGCCAAACCTTGGCGCAGCGACAGGTGCGAACGGATGTGGCCGTTTCTTGACAGACTCTCGGGGCTATTGATACTGTGCGAACGGTTTTGGACGCTTCGGCAATTCCTCAGCGGGCTGGCGTAGCTCAATCGGCAGAGCAGCGGTTTTGTAAACCGCAGGTTGGAGGTTCGATTCCTCTCGCCAGCTCCACACCAACCTTCGGTTGGGCCGGCGGCTATTTAACGTTCTATCGTATTGAGCCGCCGGATACGCACCGCCAGTGGTCCCAATTCTCGAACCTCTGGGGAGCTTGGCAGACTTCAACTGCTATGCTAGTCTCCACCCCGCTAATTACGGCCGAGTTTTTCGTTTAGCAGCAAAGCTGTAACATTGGGGCAGAAAGAGGAGGACATCCTCAAGAAAGGTGCGCTGCCATGCCCGAAACCGATCTAAAAAATGATCCCCGACTTGGCCCATTCGTTACGGCACTTCTGTGTGAACGAGTGCTCGAAGAACGGGACGGGATTAAAACGGCAGTCCGAATCATCGATCAGTTGAATCGAAATGCAGTTGGAACTCCTCCGCCAGCGATCATGGAAACCTTCACACACTTTTTAGGACTTATGGTCCGGTTGAAAGCCGGTGTGGCGAGAGGGACCTTTCAGGTTAACGTGCAGATCAAGAAACCGAGTAATGTGATTTTTGCTGAGATGAGCCATGCCGTGCATCTGCCAGGGCCTGAAGATGCCGGCCACGATCTTGTTTTTAATATGAATTTACCGATTGATGAGGTAGGGACCTGGTGGTTCGATATCCTTATCGACGGGGAACGATGGACGCGAGTTCCGCTGAGGGTCGTATATTTGCCTCAACAGATTAAGCAACCATCTGGTGGGTATTAAGTCCTGTTATGACTTCTGGTTCGCCCCAGCTTTTGTGGACTGTATGCTCGGAGCTTGCTCGACTTGGCATTCTGCCCCATTCAATCCAAGCCGTGCTAACCTCGCGGTTATAGAGCGTGAAAATCTCTTGGTGGACTTCATTTGCGGCGCGCAATTCTTCGCCTTCTTCAATGAAAAGTGCATCAAGCTCGTTGGTTAAATCGATAGCTCGTTTTTCACCGGAATCAAGTACTTGTTGGAGATGCGAAAGTACCCACTCCTCTAGACCCTGATGGTCAAGCTCTCCTGCAACAAACTTTTTGAGCTGATCAAGAATTTGATCATGAACCATGGCTCTCCTCCCAAAGACACCGTCGTCGCCGTTCCCAGTCGCGTGCTAAAAGACATGTTTAACAGTGCGGATTATACGGTCCGTCTAGAAACTGGACAACTCAAAAGAGTGTTAATTCGAGAGCACCACCTCAAGACGGAGACTAGTCAAGCAAAGCGTATGCCCTTCTGTACTGTCGGACAAATTTATCGGTATCTTGATAAGGAAAATGAATGGCATGCTGAAGTCCATCAATATCTTATGCCGAACGGGCAGCTTGGCGCGAGTGGGCTGCCCGATCCTAAACGACTGAGGCGAAACGGAACAGTTTGGGCTATTGAGCGGAAATAAAGGATACAGATAGGCAATTTTTGTCACATTAGCGTCATCCTGCTACAAGCCGTCGCCGTCAGGTTATAGGGTCATCAAGGTCTTGCAATCACACATTCGCTTGCTCCGCCTGCTTCAAGCGGCGACTCACCGTCGCCGGGTGGACGCCCAAATAGTCCGCGATCTCGGCCAACCGATACCCATACTGCCGATAGGCCGTGTGGATGAGCCGCGTAGGCGCGCCTTTCCGCTGAAACAACACGCGCAACGACGGCCGCTGCGTCGCCTGCGTCTGCCGACGGAGAATATCCCGGATTACCCGATCGGGCTGGTGCTGCGCCACAAACTCCTCGGACCCCAGATAGATCTGGCCCGTGAGCTGCTCCCACGGTCGCGGCCCCCACGCCCCTCGGCCACAAAGGTCCGATAGCGCTCCTGCGCGGGTCCCACCTATTGGCCAAACTGACCGAGAACCCAATCGGTGGTCAGCCAGGCGGGGGGCCTCGTCTCTCCCACCGTCGCGCGATAGCTGCTCCAGGCCCACTGTCGAGGATGCGGCACTAGCTTGGCCCACACCGGATTCAGCACCACGTAGCGGCAGAGTTCCAACAAGTGCGTATCTTTTTCGACCAGAATCGCGGTGAACCGCCCCTGGAAGAGATGCCCCACCCGCGCATGCCGACGATTGTACGCTTGGGTATAGCGGCCATTCAGCTGGCGCATGCCGAGCGAGAGATTGGGCTGCGGCGTCTCGATCAGGAGATGATAATGATTGTCCATCAGGCAGTAGGCATGACAGCGCCACCCGTAGCGGTCGACGACATGGGCGAGCACGGAGAGCCACTGCGACCCGGCTGAGCTGCGGACATCGGCTACGATGGTTTTGGTCGACGACATGGGCGAGCACGGAGAGCCACTGCGACCGATCGCGGTCGTCTGCCACAATGTCCTGCCGGGCATTGCCCCGACTGGTGACATGATAGACGGCTCCGGGGAACGCAAGACGAAGCAGACACGCCATGGGAGGGGAGTCTATCCTTCCCCATGTATGATTGCAAGACCTGACCCCATTTATTCATGACATTTATTCATGGGAGTTCACCGGATTCCTGAAAGACCACGGCATCCAGATCAGCATGAACGGGAAAGGCTGTTGGCGCGACAATGTGTTCGTGGAACGACTCTGGAAAAGCATTAAATACGAGGAGGTCTATCTGCACGCCTACGAGACCGTCGGCGCCGCGCAACAGGGATTGGAGCGCTCCCTGACGTTCTATAACCAGACCAGGCCGCACCGGGCGCTTGACGGGCACACACCGAATGGAGTGTATGTTGACAACCTGCCCACACGGCTCACCGCCGCGTAGGCAGACGACCGCGAGGCTCCACTTAAGGAATGGAACATGCTGTCCAAACACATGGGGCCACCTCTGAGCCTGCGTGATCACTTGGGCAGGGAAGAAATGGAAGTGCACTTCGGTGCTCATCCACTCGAGAAACTCTTCGCTGTACGATCACAAGTCTCCGATCTGGACCCATGGAATACGAGCGAAGTGCTTGCGATCGTAGGTGAGAATCTCTGTGAGCCCCTGGTCTTTCATATGGAAAGCGTTGTACGCATCCACGAAATCGATGTTGGCATGGACATAGAGATCAAGCGCCATGAAGAGCAGCGGGGCTTCCGGACAGAATAGATTGGGCGTATTCAGGATCTTCTCAACCTTCGCGGCGATATCCGACTTCTCCAGTTTGTAAAAAGATTCGAGCGTCCAAACGATCTCGGCGATGACCAGCAGACTCGTGGCCAATTTGATTTTGCCCCGCAGGGCATCGCGAAAAAGGGTCTCGGCTCGTTTGGCTTTCGCCGGGTCGTCGTTGGTCAGAAAACGAAGGAACACATTGGTGTCGACAAAGAGGCTAGCCATGCCCGACCACCTTCTTGGCGACGGCCTGTCTCACAGACTGACGAATCTTTTCAAAATCTTCCGGGTGCGCTGATGGCTGGACCGAGCCCCTGAGATCGAGAATGGTCCCTTTGACGACCTTCAAGACCACTTCCTCCCCTCGCATCACAAAGAGGACTTTCTCCCCTTCTTTCACGCCCAAGCGGTCACGAATCGCCTTGGGAATTGTGACCTGTCCTTTCCGGGTGATCGTAGATTCCAACATGCCTACCTCCATCGTCATTGTAGTACTTTTACAGCTTAGTACTACCTCTCGATTGAGTCAACCGCAACCCTAGAAAAGCATGCAGAAATGCATACGATCTCGAATTTGCTGTGAGGTAGGCAAGGGAGCCGTAGTAGGAAAGGAATTGGTCAGTTGGGGTCTGCTTAGGACCGCTTGGGGCGGATATCGCTAGAGGCTACTCTGCACCTTCATCCAATCCGCGGCATTCACAGGGTGGGACTTCGGCACCAGGTGAAGGCATTGACAACCGAGTTACCGAAGGCCAAGCTATCACAAAGTGGCCCTTGAAGCCTGAATTCTGGGTGTATAAAGCTAATGCGCTCGATATTAATACATGGACTCGCCCCCTTGCTGATTCTTATCTCTTCTCCGGATGTGGGTACAACCGTTTCTCCTCGAGATCCTTCTCCTCCCTCTGCTGGCGCACCACCGCCTGTCATCGCCGGGACCACTGTAGTCGGACAGATCACAGTATGGGAGAAAGGGCGATGTGTCATCCGCACTGATGACAACCAAGAAATCGAAGTGCAGCTCGATGAGGCAACATTCCTGGGGAAAGGGATCGGGGTTGGGGAGAAGGTTCTGGCCGTGGTGGGCGTGAACGGCCACGCGCGATCCATCGAAACAACGCCGTGATGAAAGCGCAGGAAATCGTTCTCACCGAGCCGTAGAGGGAGGAGGTGCATCAGCCTTTGGTTGGCTCGGGGTAACCGTGAGTCGCACAAGGTTGCCAATCACTTCTGTCTGTTTATCGAATTGGTCGAACGCATCGATGAGCGTGAGGCTCAGAAGCCGTTCGACTCTGTCGCTTGTTGTTCGAAAGAACCAGGCGCTTTTCGAGGCGCTCAAGGTGATGGAGAGGGGTTCCACATCAGACCGGCTCATTACATCCACTTGAAACTCCACTTTGACGCAGACCGTCGTGATGGCCCCGTAATTGGATAAGGTGGCTCCAAGCTCCATAATGCGACCCGAGATCCTCGCATCAGCCCCACCTTCCGGCTGTGCGGCAGTTGCTTTACCCACCCATGCCCGCCAACCAAGTTTGTGTCGCAGGTAGATCGCGAATGCTTCCGCTGTGAGGTCACCGATATCCCCGTCACCTGCGGTGAAGAGCACATTCTGCTTCCAAAGACGTGGCTCTTGGTCCCTCAGTCCCTGTTCATCCCGACGATCCTTAAACCTGTCGACGGCCGCTAGAATTCCGTCCGGTTGCATTCCTCCGGTTTGAACGATTGAAGGCAGCCGACGGATTTCGACTTCAATCCCGGTCGCCGCAGACGTACAGCTTCCCAAAGCCACGCTCATGACGGGCAAGATAAGCAGGAGGATGGAAACGCAACTCGAAGAGGCCTGCGGCATCGGAAGTTAGTAGGGCTCCTGTTGGATCGGTGGGAGAAAGGGCACAGGAATGTCCACGTTCGTGAGGCGGAAACCGATCACGACCAGGACCGTATATTGATTGAAATAGGTGGTTGCCCCGTGCCACGGTGTGGAAAGAACGTGTTGGCCGTTCCTTGCATCAAATACGGCCACTGAAAGCCGTACCACCGCATAGAGGTGATCCTCCTTATATAAGGAGATCTCGGGTGTTCCGATTGGTAAAAGGGCGCTTTGCATAGACGGTAATCCAAACTGGTGCGCCCCTTGTTCAGTCCCTAGGGTCTGGGCGACGACTCGCACGAGATAGGCAGCCTCCTTGTCGTCCTTGCGAACGCGGAACCCCAGAGCACCGAGCCGCTTCGTCACTGCTTCCCGCAACATGTTGACATAAATGGGAGGGCTTGGAGCATTCGCCTCCACTATGGCGACCGGAGCGGCAGGAGGAAGCGGAAGGGCCATCTGCCCTAAGCTCCGCTCAAGGGCCTGGCTAAAGAGGAGTTGTTCGATCGCCGTTCGTTGTTCGACCCAGGGAGAAGGATCGCGCGTCATCGTGCAACCGGCGAAGGCCACGAGCGCGATAGTCGAGGTGGCTACGACTTTGTGACCGCTCGGTGATCGGGATGGTACCAACTGTGGTTCCAAGTGAACGGGCCTCAGAATCGATCCGAAGGAAAAAGGAAAGACCATCGCCGAACCCGACCATTCCTCGTAGGGCTCAAAAACCAGATATTTTCTAACAGAGTCATATTTCTTTCACAATGGGGCTTATGTCGCGGATTGCACGCGCGTCAGTCGGGGAGCGTTGCTATCACGTCATCAATCGCGGGAACGCGCGGGCGGAGGTTTTTCATGGCGACGGTGACTATCGTGCGTTCGTCGAGTTGCTTGCTCAGGCCTGTGGCCGCGTGCCGATGCGAGTTCTGGCGTATTGCGTGATGCCGAACCATTTTCACCTGGCCCTGTGGCCGTACCGAGATGGCGATCTGAGTCGATGGATGCAATGGCTGCTGACCGCCCATGTGCGGCGGTACCACACCTATTACGGAGTCGATAAGGATCAGGCGCTGGCGCGACTTTGCCGCCGCTCTTGTCGTCCTATTTCCTATTGCTATGGCAAGGAGGTCGATTCTTCCATAGTATGGCGGGGGGTGTACCGCCTCTGCCTTTTCTTCGCCCACGTGCTGTATTCGATCTGCAACATCATCAAGCGATTTTCGATAAACAGCTGCTCAGCCTCGGTGAGCAACACACTAGACCTAAATAAGGTATGAAGCTCGGCGCTCACCGCGCCGAGGTTTTTTAGAACCCTCTGCTTTTTCTTCGTTGGCATGAAGATGTAAAGTAAGCGACGAATAGCCGACGATATAATTGAGCGCGCCAATTGGGCACTAGGTAAGACCCTGGTTTGTCATTTTATCTGACAAGGTCTTTTGGCCTATCGGTGGGTCCTTTCCACTACCGGCGGTAGGCGATCGCCTACAAGAGGCTCGCCGTAAACGTGTCTGGGTCGTCGGCATCAATTGACGACGACCCCATCGAAGTCTTGCACGACCATCACCCAGAACGTATTCGTCTCAACGGCATCGACTGTCCAGAAAAAGGCCAAGCGTTCGGCAAACGAGCGAAGCAAGCCACGTCCGAGTTAGTTTTCGGCAAGGAAGTCACTCTTCAGACATTCGGGAAGGACAAGTGCGGACGCATGATAGCCGACGTGATGCTGCCGGATGGAACTAACCGTCAATAACGAGCCTCGCTCAGGCGCGATGATCGGTCATCGCAGTGCTTCCTTCTTGACACGAATGGATGAGCCTGACCGGCTCCTTCTTGTTCGGAAGGCGATCGCACGTGGGTCATCCGTCAGGCAATCAGGGCAGCAGCCGTAAGCGAAGGCGGTCTTCAGCGGCCTCAGTCCGCGCGAAACCATGTAGACCTTCATATCCTGCCATAGCCCCTCGCCGGCCCCGGTCTCTGCATCGTCACGGACTTTCTCGCAGAAGCAGCAAATCGGCAATATCTGTTTCATCAATGCCTCCATATGCGACTTTTACCCGACCGGGCGGGGCTGTGCTATCGATCGGGGACTGATTCTCTTGTCGTAGTTTGTACGACAAGAAGAGGACAGGCGGAGGGCGGAGCGTCAAGAAACGAGTCCGCGTTGGCGTCTAGAGGTTTACTGACCGCCAGCTACCGCCCGGACTGTTCACTGCAGTCAGGTTGCACCGAGCAAACGAGTGGCGTCTAATAGTGCAGCGGAGCGGAGGCGGCGGGGTTTCGGCCGGCAAAGACGTCCATAACATGGGGATCTCGACACCTTAGAAACGTCTACTGGAGAAACGTCTACCGGCCGTGACCCCGACACAACAAACAAGGAGGTGCCAGTGATGACACGCTTCCCACTTTTCATCGTTGTGACAGCTCTGTGTGCCTTCCCTGCATGTATGGATCAGCGTCTGGCGCCCTACGTTGTGCTTGGAAATCAGGCTGCAAAGGTGGAGGAGTTTCGAGCAGTCGCGGAACAAGGCAATGCCGAGGACCAGTACAATCTGGGCGTGCGGTATCACAGAGGCCAGGGAGCGCCACAGGACTACCAAGAAGCCATCCGCTGGTATCGGTTGGCTGCCACGCAAGGGTATTCCGATGCACAATACACACTCTGTGTGATGTCCGACATAGGACGAGGCTTGCTTCAGGATTATCAAGAGGCGTTGCGTTGGTGTCGTCTTGCGGCGGATCAGGGGCAAGGAGGTGCCATGTATAACCTAGGAGCTCATTATCATTCCGCGCGTGGCGTCTCTCACGATTTGTTGCAAGCGCATATGTGGTACAACCTGGCGGCGGCACATGGGTACGAAAATGGAGCAAAATGGCGAGACCGGATTGCTCTGCTGATGACTCCCGCAGAAATTGGGAAGGCGCAGCAACTGGCGCGTGAGTGGAAGCCCAAAACCCCATGAGCGACCGATGTCCGAAGCGCGCCCTCCCTGCAAACCCGACCGACGACGACTTATATGAAATTGTGACACGGTCATGCAAGTAGGAGAACCCGAATGCCAAAGGCGAAGAGCGCGAAGAATTGTTATGTGTGCGAGTCAAAGGATCGAGTCCGCATGACGTTCATCATCTGCAGCCGATGCGGCCGGCCCTTCTGCAGCGAGCATGGCGTTGCCTATATGGAACAGTGTTCTCTGTGTCTGGAAGCCGGGGAAAAGACCGAGTAACGGCTGTGGCGCTCGACACCGTTCATCCGCCGCGTAACTCCAATGGGAAGCGAAGTCCCCAGGCACATGACTCTATTTCAGAGATCCGCGATCTGGATCCACGGAACTCGGGCAAAATGCCTGCGGCCATGCGTGAAGATTTGCGTAAGTCTTTGCTCTCTCATGAAGAAAGCGTTGTATACATCTACAAAATCGACGTTGGCATGGACGTAAAGATCGAGCGTTCGCTTGGTCCGTATTAGCAAGACGACAATTCAATCGGCAGGCGCTGGTTTTACAAACCACCTGCTGACGTCCCTCCCCGTTTGGGGTTATTCTCCCGCTGATCATTTCCTCGAACCCAGATGGGGCCCACGAGATGAAAAGAACCGTTCGTTCATGGGTGTGTGCGCGTGGCCGGTTAGCGGGTGGGCTCTTGGTGTTGTGCCTGCTGGGATTACCGCATTACGATTCAAGACTTCCGCCGATGGGAAGCACGACACGGGAGAATCCCCGATGGGATGATCGTGCTGCTGGACACGGGCTTTGCCCGGTTCTGGCCGTCACGGAAAGACTATCTTGGAACAGATCTGTGAGGACCGGACGGCGTGCGCGCGCTCCATTTTCCCGGCTTGCATCCCGACGCGGCGGTGTGGCTGGTGGAGGAGCGGCGAATCAAGGCCGTCGGCATCGACACCGCCTCCATCGATTACGGTCAATCCACCGGATTCGAGACGCACGTTGCGCTCCTCTCCCATAACGTGCCGGTATTTGAAAATCTTGCCGGTCTGCGCGCTCTTCCGGATCGAGCCTTCGAGGTGATCGCATTGCCGATGAAGATTGCCGGCGGCACCGGCGGCCCGCTGCGCGTCATCGCAGTGCTTCCTCCCGCGCACTAGCCATCGACGCCCCTTGCGCGTGAGGCCGGAGACAAAGGCCGCCGTAGATCGACTTCGCACAGGAACAGCACGACTGTGTAGTGTTCTTTTTCCTTTGAGTTTTTCGGACCAGTTGGTTATTTACTCAGGACACTGATAAGGGCAGAGACGAGCGACATGGCGAGAATACTTATCATCGACGACGAGCAACCCATCCTCACCCTGCTCCGCGTCGCGCTGGAGTCGGCGGGACATGAGGTGGTGGAAGCTCAAGACGGACGGACGGGGCTGGAGCTGTACCGCCAAAAGCCGGCGGATTTGATTATTACCGACATTCTCTTGCCTGAGCTCAACGGCCTGGACATCATTCTTGAACTCGCTCACGAGTTTTTGAACGTGAAGGTGATCGCCATGTCAGGGGGAACTGAGCGGGGAAACTTTCTCCAAACGGCCAAGCTCCTTGGCGCTCGGCAAACCCTTCAAAAACCGTTCACTATAGAAAAACTGCTCAGCGTAGTACGGTACGAGTTGGCGCATTAATCTCGCCGGAGCTTGCTCGGCAAGCGGCCTTACGCTTTATCACAGTGCGAAACCGGGAGTGGAGCCCGGCGGACCCAGCGGCGGGTCATGATTTTCACCTCCCCGCTCTGAGCCATCACCCTTTCCTGCCGATTAGCCGTAATGGTCCGGTCGATGACCGCGCCGCAGTTGAAGCAGCGCCAGACGTGGAAGATGCGAAAGAAATCGGAAAAGGTTGCGCGTAACAGGAGTCCGTTGCACCTCGGACAGTTCATGACATCCTCAACGTGAAGCCCACGGCTTTACAACCGCGGTCGCTTTGATAGGTTCGCCGAAACCCGCCATAGATGACTTCCTTTGCCTAGGCTTGGCATGTCCACACAGCGATGGCCTGCTGTCACAGAAAGGAGTAACAGAATTGAGAATGGCGGGAGTGAGAGAAGGGTAAGCGAAAGGTAAACAGTTGGTAAGAAATGAGGGGCAGCATCTCCCGGCTTGTGCCCTGCCGCAGCCTTCCGCCGCTTTGTGGCTTCGCCTGCATAGCGCAACCCCTATTGCCAAAAAGAGAAAAACGGCCCTGTCGAGCTCGCCAGGTCTCAGACGGCACCCTCCCGTTGTATTCTTCCTCATTTTTTCCAGGAGGCATCATGGCGACAATTCTTGTGATCGATGATGAGCCGGGCATCCGCGGTCTTCTCGACACCATGCTTCGCCGCAAAGGATATACGGTCCTCCTGGCCGACGATGGCCGGAAGGGCCTTGAGCTGTTTCGCCGGGAGCGGCCCGATGTCATCATTCTCGATTTGAAAATGCCTCATATAGATGGACTCACGGTCTTGCGGCAAATCCGCTCGCTTGACCTTCAGAAGCCTGTGATCGTCCTGACCGGAGCGGGGCTTGCTCAGGCCGAAGAGCAGGTCCGGGCTTTCGGAGTTACCGAGTTCATCGAAAAGGAATTCTCACTGCATCGGCTGGGGGAAGCCCTCAAGAAGCTGCTCGATAATCCGCCCGCGAAGCCGTCCACATAAAGAAAAGGCCGCGTCCCGTAGAGACGCGGCCTTCCTCTGCACCGTGTCATTGAATTCTGCTTACCGCTCCGCCTCCGTCAAATGGGCGGTTTCTTCCTCGAGTTCCTCGATCTCCGGGTCCGGTTTGCCCTTCGTCATGGAGGGATGCAGGCCGTACTTCTTGAGCATCTTGTAGAAATCCGCGCGGTAGCGGCCGGCAAATTGGGCGGCGCGTGAGATATTGCCGCCGGTGAGTTGCAGGACGTTCTTCAAGTAGGTGCGCTCGAATTCTTCCTTCGCTTCAGTCAACGGCTTGAGCGGCGCGTCGGGCGAGACTCCGACCGACGGCAGCAAGTCCGGCGTGATCATGTCCTGGCGCGACATGACGACGGCTTTTTCGACGGCGTTTTCCAACTCGCGCACGTTCCCCGGCCAGGGATTGACCAGCAGGCGATGCAGCGCAGCCGGAGTAAATCCTTTTACTTCCTTATTGGCGCGCTGGACGCTCATCTTGAGGAAATGTTGCGCAAGGAGCGGAATGTCGTCCCGGCGATCGCGCAGCGGCGGAATGAACAACGGCACGACTGAGATTCGATAATAGAGATCATTGCGGAAACTACCGTTCTTGACCGCCTCCCCGAGATCCTTGTTCGTGGCCGCAATGATGCGGACATCCACCTTCGAGGTCGTTTCGGCTCCGACTTCCCGCACCTCACGTTCCTGCACCGCGCGCAGCAGCTTGACCTGCATCGACAACGGCATCTCGCCGATTTCGTCGAGAAACAGCGTGCCCCCGTTGGCCATTTGAAACAGGCCGCGCTTGGAGCCGTGGGCGCTGGTGAACGCGCCTTTGACGTGCCCGAACAGTTCACTTTCAAACAAGGCCTCCGGAATCGCCGCGCAATTCAATGCGACGAAGGGGCCCTTGCTGCGCCGGCTGTTCGTATGAATCACGCGCGCCATCACTTCCTTGCCGGTTCCCGTTTCGCCGAACAACAGAATCGTGGCGTCCGAGTCGGCCACCTGGGCGATCTGCTGAAACAGCCGCTGCATCGCCGGGCTGCGCGCCACGACGTTCTCGAGCCCATAGAGTTCCTTGACCAGTGATTTGAGGCGCTGGATCTCGCGGCTCATCCGCTGCTGGGAGAGCGCCTTTTCGATCGTGGCTTTCAGTTCCTTATCGTCGAACGGCTTGGTCAGATAGCCGAAGGCGCCGCGCTGCATCGCTTCGACGGCGTTGGGAATGCTGCCGTGCGCCGTCAGAATGATCACGGGCAGGCCGGGATGGCTGCGGAGCAGTTCTTCCGTCACCTCCAACCCATCTTCGCCGCGCAGACGCAAATCGGTGATGGCGAGGTCGAACATCCGCTTCTTCGATTCCGCGACGGCGTCCCTTCCGGTGGTGCAGGAGGTCACGGAAAATCCCATTGCGGACAACCGCATCTTCAGGAGATGCAGGAGGCCTTCATCATCGTCAACGACAAGAATCTGCTCTTGATCCATGGTGTTCCTTACTGTGTGGCGTCCGGTGTGGGCATGGGAATCATGGAAGGCGGACGAATCGGCCGCACCTTTTCACGCATTTCCTGATCGATGCGTTTCAACGCTTCCAGCTGAGTGGAGAGTTCCTCGATTTTCTTTTCCCGCTCGGCCAATTGCTTTTGGAGGCTTTGCACGGCCTGCGTCTCGGGCACGATTTTCGCTCCGTCTTTTTTCGACATGAGCGCCTCAATTTTGCGATCGCGATCCGCCAGTTCCCGCTGCAACCCCTCCACGGTCTGCGAGTCCCCATCTTTTGTCGTCCTGAGCTGCTGAAGCACCACTTCCCTATCAAGCAAGTCCCGCACCAGACGTTCGGCTGTCTCGGTGAGGGCGTCGTTTGTGTCCGCAAGGGCGGGAGCAATCATGACGGCCTGGACCCAGGATCTGCTCCGAGGGGCGGCTGATTCCTGCAGCAATTGAATCCAGGCTTTGCTCGACGCAGCAAGATGGCTCTTCGGCGCAACGGCCAGGACTTTTCCGAAATATTTTTCCGCGACTTCACGGCTTTCGTAGAGGCCGAGTAAGGCACGGGTAAAGTACACATGGTCGCAGGAGTTGGTTTCGCTGCACCTGGCGGCCAGACCCTCCTGCTTCCGCGCAAGCGCTTGAAAAGTTTTCACTTCTGCCGGTTCGAGCGAAAAATACGGTTGGTTAAGAGGAGTCGGCGCCGTCCAGGCGGCACAGCCTCCCAGGACCAGAGATAAGATGGTGAATGTGAGCGTATGTCCTCTCATGCTGCGCCTGCCCCTCCAGGCTTGGTCAACCGTAGGATAAACCGTACAGTAGTTCCTTTGCCCATTTCACTTTCGATCCAGATCCGTCCCCCGTGCGCTTCGACCACTTTCTTCGCCAAGGCGAGCCCCAATCCGCTGCCGGCGGAAGAATGTTTGGGTTTCGTTTTCCCCTGATAGAACCGTTCGAAGATATGCGGCAGGTCGTCGGGGGCAATCCCCGGCCCCGCGTCGGATACCGCCACTTCCAGGACGCCGGCCTTCGGGTCCGGCTTCATCTGCATCTTCACGATGCCGCCTTCCGGGCTGAACTTCAGCGCATTGGAGAGCAGGTTGTCGAGCACCTGTTCGATGCGCGGCGCGTCGGCCTTCACCCAAATCCGTTCGCCCGTATTCTCGACCAGCAGTTGGACGTGTTTGGAGTCGGCTAGGAGCCGGACTTTGTTGACCGAGATGTCGGCGACGCGTTTCAGATCCACCGGCACGATGCGATATTCCATCATGCCGGCTTCCATCTTGGATAAGTCGAGAATCGTGGAGATGAGGTGAATCAGGCGCCGGCTGCTGTCGGCCATGATCCGGAGCGTCGTCCGTTGTTCCTGCAAGAGCGGCCCGGGAATTTCGTCCAGCAAGAGATGTGTGCCTTCTTGAATGGACGCCATCGGCGTGCGCAACTCGTGCGAGACGTGCGCGAGAAACTCGGCTTTCATGTCGTCGAGTTCCTGCAGCTTCGTCCCCATCCAATTCACCGTATCGACCAACTCCTTTAATTCGGCGGGCGCCGTGATTTGCAAGGGCACGCCGAAATTGCCCTGCCCGATTTGCTTGATGTGGCCCTGCAGCTGCCGAAGCGGACGCAAAATGGTATAGCTGGCAATGCCGGCGAGGCCCAAGCCAAAGGCGAGCGCGACCAGGACCAACTGCTCGGTGACCGCCTCGGCCTGCGCCGCGCTGGCGCGCGATTCGCTGACACCGACGCTGATGCGGGCTTCGTGCAGATCGATGTAGCTTTGGATCGTCGACGACATGCGGTCCATGAGCGCATCCCGCCGGTTATCGTAGCCCGGAACGGCCGTGAGGGTCTTGTCGTTCACCAGTTGAAATTCGTCATGAAACAGCACCAAGCGTTCCTGAAGCAGGCGACCGGTTTCCTGCAGGAGACGGAGTCCTTGGGGTGTATTTTCCTGCGTGCGCAAGTGTTGCAGGCTGCGCTGGAACTCTTCCACTTCTTCATTGAAGTTCGTCAGGAACGTGTTGTCCTTGGTCGCCATATATTTCTTTTCGCTGTTCAGTTGAGCATAGAGCGACCCTAAGAGTCGTTTCGCCGATTCCACGGCCGGGTAATGATAGGATGCCATCTCGGTGCTCATGGCCGTCAGTTGTCTTAACTGAAACAGCGCGTAGAGATTGACGCCTCCCATCACGGCGATAATCACCAGGGAGGTCAGCACCAAGCGCCAAAAAATCGAGAGTCGCACGCTCTAAATTCCTGGAAATCCTATATGGAAGGATACAGTGTATGTAAACCCATACACTATTTCACTCGTTGCCTCAAGCACTCTATTCCTACGTGGTATGAGCCGTTGCTTCGAGAATTGCGGTTTCATCAACGCGTCGGGCGCAGAGCGGCGACTGATCGGCCTTCGCCGGCCGTGCACCGTCTATTGATCGGCATCCAGTGAGCGCGCGAACAAACGCTGTCTCCGCGACGATCCATGGAGCAATGCAAAGAGATGGCCGCGGAACAGCAGAATGGCCATCGCGACCGGTGGCGTGAGCAGCAGAACGAGCAACCATTGCACGTCCGGATGAATGCCCACGTAGGTCAACCAGCCGCCCAGCAGCGTAAAAGGCAGGATGAGTATTTGAAAAAAATCGAGCCCTGCGCCGCGGCCTACTCGGCTGGAGAGTGCAAAAAACTCCCGCAGCCCGCTGGGCGAGAGCACGACCGGAAGAATCACCAGCACAAAGGGCAGAAACCATTCGATCCAATGTTCCATCACGAAGTCATAGGAGGTTTTGAAGACGTCCAGCGGCGAATCGTGCCGGACCTGGTAGATGACTTCCGGCGCGGGGTTCAGCAGAAGAAACGCCAGCAGCAACACCGCCGATGACAGAAACTGGCCGTAGGGATTCGCCTGGGCGCCCATCTCCAAGGCCATGGTCGGCAGCCAAAGCACGAAGCCGACGCCGATTACGTCCCAGAAATAATGCCCGAAGCTCTCCGTGACGTCCTGCACGTGAATGGTTCGCGCCGCCTGTAACGCTTGTTCGATCAGCCGCAGCGTCGCGCCGACCAGCAAGGCATTCACCGCCCCGAGCAGGAAACCGCCGGCCATCCCCAGCGGCGCCGCGATACGGGCGGCGGTCACAAACAACAGGGCGAATCCCACCAGCGCGGCGATGCCGAGCAGGCTGCACCGCAGGGATCGGCCGGTCGCGCGCAAGGCCTGCCTATAGAGGTGGAACAGCGCCGAAAGGTCGTTCATCATGGGCGGGTACCCTAGTCGGGATCGGCGGGCAGGTCAAGAGTCACAAGGAGAAAACGAAGCGCGAGCGCGGGTTGACTTACGGGGTCCCGTGCTTATCACCCAATCAGCACCCCACAATTTTGCGCCCGGCTGGAGTACCTCTTATGGATATGAATCGGATGACCATCAAGTTACAGGAAGCGCTGCAAGCCGCTTCCTCCATTGCTCAAAGGAGAAGCCACCAGGGGATCGACGTAGAGCACGTGCTCCTCGCCCTGCTGGAACAGGAAGGAGGCATCACCCCTGCCCTGCTTGAACAGGCCGGAGTGTCGGTGTCCGTCGTCCGGCAGGTGGCCGAACAGGCGTTGGCGAAGGTTCCTCAAGTACAAGGCGCGGGAGCCGGTCCCGGCCAGATCCATGTGACCTCCCGCCTGGGCCAAGTCCTCGCGAAAGCGGAAGACGAACAGAAATTGCTGAAGGACGACTATCTCAGCGTCGAACATGTTCTGCTGGCCGTGGCCCAGGAAGGGGGCGTGTTCAAGAAGCTGGGGCTCACCCGCGACCGCCTCTTGGCCGGACTGCAACAAGTGCGCGGCAATCAGCGCGTGACCAGCCAGGACCCGGAAAGCACCTATCAGTCTCTGGAGAAATACGGGCGGGATCTCACCAGGCTGGCGGGCCAAGGCAAGCTCGATCCGGTGATCGGGCGCGACGACGAAATCAGGCGCGTGATCCAGATCCTCTCCCGCCGTACCAAAA
>CAYNLM010000033.1:0-27505 GCA_964398045.1 uncultured Nitrospira sp.
CATTTTGGCCTGTTCAGTATTAAAGAGCGGATCGAAAGCCTCAACGGCAGCGTCGACGTGCGTTCATCCCCCGGCCAAGGGACCTGCGTCACACTGCTCGTGCCCCATGCCTCAGTCACGGGCACGGCGGAAGAGCCGGCCGCGCAGACGTCGACGAACGATGACAAGTCGCCCCATCGGCTACGCGTCCTCCTCGTCGACGACCATGCCATGGTACGGGAGGGACTTCGCAGCATCCTGGAATCCTATAGAGACCTCGAAGTCGTCGGCGAGGCAGGCGACGGAATGGAAGCGGTCAAGCTGGCCCGCACGCGCCACCCGGACGTCGTCGTCATGGACATCAATATGCCGAGAATGGACGGCATCGCGGCCACCCGTCAGATCAAACATGACTTGCCCTCGACCGCGGTCATCGGCATTTCCGTCCAAGAGTCGGCCCAAGTGGAACAGGCCATGATCTCGGCCGGCGCCGCGAAATTTCTCACAAAAGATCGCGCCGCCGGCCACCTCTACGAAGCGATTCTACAAGCACGATGAAGTCTGTCCAGAATAGGGAGGGCTGTTCTCACCGGCGCGCGTGGAGGGCACGGAGCGTCACCTTGAGGAGAGGCGAGGTCTTCGGTTCATGGAAGAAGGAGCGGAAGAACTGATTCACGAACTTCGTATGCCGTTGATGATCGACGCGGAACCGCTCGGCGCCTTTCGTACGAGGGTCACACGCATATCCCAGCCGAATCGCGCAACGCTCCAGTTCCTCGCCGCTTTCCGGCAGCGCGTGCGTCTGCAGATCATGGACCATCTGCAGCTTGTGCTCGACATCGCGCAAGAACAGATAGGCCGCCGTCAAGGCATCCCGTTCTTCGGCCGTCATCAGTTTGTGCCGAACGAATCGATCCAACCCGCCCAGCGTGCTGCGGTCTAACAGCGCCGGCAGGCGCCTGCCGGCAAGCACCTGCACCGTTTGCACGAGAAATTCGATTTCCCTGATGCCGCCGGTGCCGAGCTTCACGTTGCGCCGCTCGTGGCCGCGGTCGGCCATCTTGGCGTCGATCATTTCCTTCACCGCCCGCACATCTTCTACGACCGCCAGAGTCGCAGCGAGATTCGTCTTATGTGCCGCCGGCCCGAAAATAAACGGCTTCACCATCTTCAGGAACGAGCGGCCGACCTCCGCCGAACCGGCGACCGGCCAGGCTTTGAGCAGCGCCAATCGCTCCCAGACCTGCCCGCGCGTCGCATAGTATTTCCGATAGTCCTCCAGCGACCGCGCCAGTTGTCCCAGTGTTCCCTCCGCCCGCAGGCGGAGATCGACACGGAAGACGTACCCTTCTCTCGTTTGCTCCATCAGCGCTTTCGTCAACTCCCGCGAGAGCACTTCGAAGTATTCTTCATTGGAGATGCCGACGGCCGCAGGCTTGCCCAAGCTTCTTCCCTTCGGCTGCCTGGTTTCTCCCTGATACGACTCGTACACGTAAATCAAATCCACATCGGAGCTGTAGTTCAACTCATGCCCTCCGAGTTTGCCCATCCCAATCACCGCAAATCCGGTTTCCACCCACCGCCCCTGCCGATTCTTGTGCATGGGCACGCCGTACTGCCGCCGCAAGTCGGCATCGACAATGCCATAGGCTGCATCGATCAGGAGACTCGCCAAATCCGACAGCGCGGCGGTCGTTTCAGGCACCTTGGCCAGACGCAACAGATCGCGGACGCCGATGCGGAGCATCTCCCGCCGCCTGAACCGGCGCAGCACGTCCAACTTCAATTCCTTGACCGTGAGATGGTCGACACTATTGCGGAGCGCCTGCTCGATTCCCTCCCTCGTCGGCGGATTGGTGAGCACCTCCTCCTCCGCCAGCCAATAAACCAGCATCGGATCACGAATAACGGTAAAGGCCAGCGCATCGCTGTTGCCGAAGATGGTGCAGAGCAGATCCAGCATGCGCGGCGAGCTGTGCAGATAGTCCAGAAAAGACGAGCGCGTCACGCCGGCCAGCAGCCGTTCCCAATGATTGAGCGCCTGATCGGGATCGGCGGTCCTTGAGATGGAGTCCAACAGAATGGGCAGAATGTCGGCCAGCTGGCGCCGCTGGTGAGGCTCACCCGCCATGGCCTGCAGGTTGCGGTCGGCCTGTTCGACATCGCGCAGACCATAGGCCGAGAGAATCGCCCGCACCCGTTCGGGATTGCGTTCAGTCGCCAGGAGCACGGGCGCGGGATCAGGCTTGGATGACACAGGCGGCACGGGCGCCGGCTTCGAATGGGATTGCGAGGGGAACGAACGACGGCCCATGGCGCGGCATTATACTGGCGCGGTCTTCTCCACACAATGAAGCGGTTCCGGTATACTGGCGCCTATGTCGTCGCTTCAATCCGAGCGCGAACACCTTCTCCAGGCCCTCGCGCCGCTCTGCCAGGACGTCGCCCCCGACATCCTGCAAGACTTCCTCAGCCGCATGGACCCGGAGTACTTTCGCCGCTTCGAGCTCCCGATCATCGCCCAACACATCCGCTTGGCTTCACGGCTCACCCCCGAACACCCCTGCGAGGTCACGATCTTGGAACAACCGGGCCAACATTTCGAACTGACGCTCGTCGCCTACGACTATTTTTCCGAGTTCGCCACCATCTGTGGTCTGCTCTCGGCCTTCGGGCTCAACATCGAAGAGGGACAGATTTATACGTTCGTCGAAGCAACCTCGTCCGCCTCCGCCCGTCCCACTGGAGTCGGCGGCCTTCGCGTGAGGCCGAAAGGCCGCCCTGGCCTGGGCCGGAAAAAGATCGTCGACGTCTTCCGGGTCCAACCCGTGCGCGGCGCGTCGTTCGGACCGGATGACCACCGCCGGCTCATTGCGGAACTCACTGCGATGATTGCGCTGCTCGACGCCGGCCAGTTTGACGAGGCCCGGCAGGCCGTCAACCGGCATCTGGTCGAACAACTCGGAAAACACCGGGGGTCGTTCAGCGGACTCCTGCACACCGTGCACATCACGTTCGACAACAGCCAGTCGCCGACGGATACCATCATGGACATTCGATCGGACGACACGCCGGCGTTTCTCTATGCCTTCGCCAATGCCTTGGCTATGCGCGACACCTACATCGCCAAGGCGCAATTCGAAATCGACGACGGCAAACTGCACGATCGGTTTTACGTCCGCAACCGCCACGGGCAAAAGCTGACCGACCCCAGCGACCAACAGCATCTGCGCCTGACCGCGGTGCTGATCAAGCAATTCACGCATGCGCTGACCTGGGCGCCCGATCCGGCGAAGGCCTTGGAAGCCTTCGATCAGTTCCTCGATTTGACCGTGCAGGGCACCAAAGGCAAGGCCCAGCAAGAGGCTCTCGCGTTTCTCAGCGACAAAAAAACCTTTCCGCTCCTCGCCCGCCTGCTCGGGACCAGCGACTTCCTGTGGGAGGACTTTCTTCGCCGCCAGCACGGCAATCTGCTGCCGCTCCTCCAAGATTACCGCGACGCCCCGCTCATCAAACCGCACGCGGCGCTTCGCAAGGAACTCGACCGCGTGGTCGATAAGGCTAAGACAGAGGCAACGCGTAAAGAGGCTTTGAATCGGTTCAAGGATCAGGAGCTCTTCCGCATCGACATGAAACACATGGTCGAGTCGTCCAGCCTCGCCGACTTTTCACAGGCGCTGACGGAACTGGCCGAAGTGATCGTGAGCCGCAGCCTGCGTGATTGCCAAACCAAGCTCGAAAAGCTGTACGGCGCGCCTCGCCTCGCAAGCAAGAAACTCTGTCCCTTTGCCGTCCTCGGGATGGGCAAATTCGGCGGCCGGGAACTCGGCTATGCCTCGGACATCGAAGTCCTGTTCGTCTACGGCGCCGGGGGACGCACCAGCGGCAGGCACGGCATCGAGAACAGCGAATACTTCGAACGGCTCGCGCAAGAACTCCTGCAGTGGATTGAAGCGAAACAGGAAGGCATCTTTCACCTCGACGTCCGTCTGCGCCCGCATGGCGGAAAGGGGTCGCTCGCCAATCCACTGGAAGAGATCATCAGCTACTACAGCCCCACAGGCTTGGCCGCTCCCTTCGAACGCCAGGCCATGATCAAGCTTCGCGCCGTGGCCGGAGACGCCCTGCTGGGCAAGCAAGTGGAAGCCCATCGTGACCGCTACGTCTACAGCGGCGCACCGTGGGATCTGGCCACAGCCTTGGATCTGCGCCGGCAGCAATTGAAACAACTCGTCGAGCCCGGCACGGTGAACGTCAAACACAGCGCCGGCGGACTCGTCGATATCGAATACGCCATTCAGTACTTACAGGTCATGCACGGCTATAAACATCCGATCTTGCGAACGCCCAACAGCATGCAGGCGCTCACGGGGTTGGTGGAAAGCGGGATCGTAACGAGGCAGGACAGTGAAAATCTCAGGAAGGCCTATCTGTTCATCAGGATGCTCATCGATGGATTGCGCATGGTGCGCGGCAACGCGAAAGACTTAGTCCTCCCCCCACCCGACTCCGATGAATTCATCTTCCTCGCCCGCCGCGTCGGCTATACGACGGACGATTGGCAGGCGGGAGCGAGGCACTTGCAGACGGATGTTGAGCAACACATGGCGCTGACGAAGGGGTTTTTTGAGCGGACATTCGGAGCGTTGTAGCGTTACAAGCCACTCCTGAAGGCCGGCCTGAGTCATAGAAAGCCTTTCCATCACTCCTAAAATGATCTACGGCCTTGCAGGCTGGTACGTCATTGGCGTAGCATGAGTCATGCGGTTTGTGGAGACGCCGGTGTTTACCTCAGCGCTTCGGCGTCATCTTGACGATGAGACATATCGGGCGCTCCAGTTGGCACTAATTCTCCGTCCTACGCAAGGGGCCATCATTCAGGGTGGAGCAGGGCTACGGAAGCTTCGTTGGGCGGCGCCGGGTCGAGGGAAGCGAGGCGGCGTCCGGCTTATTTACTATTGGGAACCGGAAAGTCAGACATTTTATCTGCTCTACCTCTATGCGAAGAATGAGCAGGGCGACCTGACCGCAGCACAACTCAAGATACTTGCCAAGCTCGTTCGGGAGGAATTCATATGAATCAGACGGCGTTCAAAGAGCTGCTCACCAGCATCCGGCAGGCGGGACGAATTCGCCGCGGTACTCTCAAGCCGAGTCGTGTCACGACCTTTCGACCGGCGGATGTAAAAAGTGTCCGCGACAAACTTCGGGCCTCGCAAACTGAGTTTGCGCTGATGATCGGCGTCAGCGTGGCAACACTACGCAACTGGGAGCAGGGTCGACGAACACCGGACGGCCCGGCCTTGGCACTTCTGCGTGTGGCGGCGCGCAATCCCCGGGCCGTGGCGGAAGCGCTGCACCAACCCCGTAAAGGTGCAGCCTAGCGCAAAGAAATTGTCGAACACTGACGGGTTTGGGAGTTCAGAATAGGGGTCAGTTCTGAGTTCAGAATAGGGGTCAGTTCTTGACTTTGCACTTCCTGCACCGTATTGTCGCGTCTCATGGCTCGCCCGCTCCGCCTCGAGTTTCCCGGCGCCCTCTACCACATCACCGCACGCGGTAATGCACAACAACCCATCTTCTTTGATGACGGCGATCGGCAACAGTTCATCCGCTTACTCGGGCGCGAGGTGCAGCAACAGCACTGGCGCTGCTACGTTTACTGCTTGATGGGGAATCACTATCACCTGGTGATTGAAATGCCCGAGCCGAATCTTAGTCACGGCTTACGGCGACTCCATGGCACGTACACCCAATGGTTCAATCGCCGCCATCAGCGCGTGGGACATCTGCTGCAAGGCCGGTTCAAAAGTCTGCTCGTGGAAAAGGAGCGTTACCTCCAAGAACTCTGCCGCTATGTCGTGTTGAATCCGGTTCGAGCCGGAATGGTGGCAGAAGCAGGAGGGTGGGCGTGGAGTAGTTATCGAGCGACCGCGGGTGTGCAAGAAGCGCCGGACTGGCTAGACGTCGCTGCCGCACTCTCTCTTTTCGATCGCAACATGGCGACAGCTCGGACCGCCTACCGACGCTTCGTTGCAGAGGGGATCCAGCAGCCTTCGCCGTGGAAGGACCTGCGGGGCCAAATCTTTCTTGGCAGCTCCGATTTCCGTGAACGCATCGAACGACTCGTGCAAGGAAAGCCGCTGACCAACGTCCCCGCTCTCCAAACCCGTCCAACCCGCCTGTCTCCAGACGAAGTCCTCCAGCACGTTGCCGCCACCTATCGACTTCCCGTGGACGCCGTACTCAATCGTTCGCACCGCGACGCGTACCAGACCGCCATCTACTTGTTGAGGCGCGTGGCGAATGAACCGCTGCAGACGGTCGCGATTCGCTTTCGAATCTCCCCTTCGCGAATCTCGAAAATTCAGAAAGCGATCGAAGCAGCACCGCTTTCCCCGCAGCAGACTCAGCTCTTCACAACGTGCAAGGTCAAGAACTGACCCCATCTTTTCATCTCCCATCTTTTCATCTAGGTCAAGAACTGACCCCATCTTTTCATCTCCACGCGGCCCGATTCATCCCCGACCGGCACGATGTCCCGGACCACCGCCCGAAAGACCGGGGCCGGCGAGAAGGCATCAGACTCAAAGATGATCGTCCCCAATGCAAACTCCCGATCGACGGTGCCGTCGCCGTTAAGCCTCCAGATATGACCGACGCCGGTAAGGGGAAACGACGCTCCTTCCACGGTGGAGTCCCCGACATAGAGGTCACCGCTTCCATCGTCGGCCGAGGCAATGGCCGAGATCCGATGGGTGATGGCGCTCGGCATCAGAAAGTCTTCGTGCCTGCTTCCGTCAGGCCGCAGGCGGACGACGGAGGCGACCGGCTTCCCGCGATAGGTCGTGAAGTCCCCCAGCACATACACCTCTGCGGTGCCGTCGTTGGCCGGGACGACGTTCCTTACGGCGCCGTTGAATCCCTCCACATGATTGAATCCGCTCGTCGGCCCAGGGCTGGCCGGAGCGGCGGATGGTTGGGCGTCGCCAGGGCCTCCGCAAGAGGACAAGGCCAGGACCACCGGGAGAAGTGAGCGCACGAACGATGCGCGCAGACTGTGTTTCATGGCACACCTTGGTCCAGTGGATAAAGGAATGGCCGGACGGCTAAGCGGTACTATAGGGAGGAGGTACGCAGAACCGGCCTCGGGTCACCCCTGGCGAGGACCGTGAACCGCTCTAGGGGTCAGCAGAGGAGCAAGGGTGGCTGGTGAGAGACGGATGGAATCAGGTGTGTCCGAGCAGATGCTGTTCGTAGGCGCGGAGCAGATCGGAAATCGACAACACCCCGATGATGGAGCGATCGGCGGTGACCGCCAGATGTCGAATGCCTTCCCGTTTCATCAGCGCCATGGCTTCTTCCAACGGTTCGCTCTCTTCGATGCTGACGACCGGCTTGCTCATGCAGGCCATCACGGTGGTGGTATTGGGATCCAGCCCCTTCGCGACGGCTTTACGGCTGAGATCGGAATCCGTCACGATGCCGATGTATCGGGAGCCATCGTCCACCAACAACGATCCGACCCTATATTTCTGCAGTAGCCGCCCGGCTTCCTTGATCGTCGCCGCCCGATGGATGCTGCGCACGTCGTGCGACATGTACTCTTCCACGGTCGCCCGCAGCTTGCCGTTGCCGTCACGGTTTCCCTGTCGCTGGGCCTGCAGCCGGCGACGCAACTGCAGATCGGCCAGGCAGCTTTCCAAGACCTGCCGGCGCTGCTGGAGACTTTCCCGTTCGACATCATGCGTGCCGCTCTCCTGTGCTTCTTCCGGGAGCAATGCGGATTCGCCGTTCTTCGCATAGAGATAGGCCTCCAGCTCATCGGACGCGGCGCCGAACACCTGCCCGATCAAATCCTCCGCCGCGTCGTCGAAATCCTCCAACGACGACGCGCCTCGTTTGCGCGAGAGGAACGGCTGAAATCTCACAAGCTGCTGTTTGAATCGTTCGACATACCGATCGAGAATATCGGCGCGCTGCAATCCGGTTCTGACACGCTTGGCCATTCTGTCCCTCCTGAGTTGTGCGCCGGAGAATAGCGCAAGCCCGGACGGGGCTCAAGAGCTCACTGAGATCATGCGGCATTCGTGATCGAATTCTCCTTTCCGAGCGAGGCTTTCTTAACGCCTCCGCCGCGTACTCGATGCATTTTGTCTCTCGTATGGTAGGGCAGCAGCCCTTCAAGCACAGTCGGCAGCTTCTCGCAGGGCACATCTTCCATGATCTTGATGGCCAATTTGGCATCGGGTCCCGACCGGCCGCCGACATAGATATCGACGGCGTCCACCACTTTCCCTTCGACCTTTACCTTCTTCCCAAGAAGTCCAACGTCGGCCACCAAGTGATTTCCGCAGCCTGCTGGGCACCCAGACCAGTGCATGGTAATAGGCCTTAGCGAGCTTCCCAGTCTGGCTTCCAGTGCTGCGGCGGTTTCGACCGCTCGTGTTTTCGTCTCAATCACGGCCAGATTGCAGTAGTCGTTACCGACGCAACTCACCAGCCCCTTATAGAGCGGCGACGGATTGTAGGCGAACTGCTTCACCAACGGCTCTTGGTCAAGATCTCCGATCTTCCGATCGGACACGTTCGGAATGATCAGAGCCTGCGCCGGGGATATCCGAATCTCCCCCGTTCCGTACTTTTCCGCCAAGGCTGCGATCTTGGCTAGGTCATCGTGGTTGATGCGGCCCACCAGGACTTTGAGCCCCACATAGTTCATGCCGAGCTGTTTTTGCCGATAGATGCCGACATGGCTCTTCTCGACCGGTTTTCGAGCATCGATGCCGGCTGTTGACAGCGTCTTTCCGACTCGCGTTTCCACTTCTTGCCGGAACCGGCCTTCGCCCCACTCATCCAGCAAGAATGCCAGCCTCACCTGCGTACGATTCTCCCTCGATCCATGATCCCGAAAGATTTGAATGATCGCGCGACTCACTTCAAAAGCTTCGCCCTCGGTCACAAAGATGTCGAGCGGCGTGGCGATCCGATACCCGCCGGACCCGAGCTTGCCGCCGGCCAATACGTTGTATCCGAAGCGCTTGCCGTGGCCGCCGTCGTGATAGGCCGGCACAAGAGCCAGATCTTGGGTTTCCATGTGAAGACAATTGTCCGGACAGCCCGTGACCGCCACGTTGAACTTCCGCGGCAAATTCGTATAGGCACGGTTGCCGAGGATCTCCTCGGTGATCGCTCGCACGATCGGCGTCGCGTCCAGCACCTCGTCCGGACTCAACCCTGCGACTGGACAGGTCATGACGTTCCGCACGTTGTCCATGCCGGTTTGGAGAGAGGTCAGGCCCACCTCGTCCATTTTGGCAAAGACCGCGGGAACGTCTTCGATCCGAATCTGCCGGAGCTGTATTTGTTGCCGCGTGGTGAGGTCCAAGAGACCGTTGCCGTATGTCCCGGCGACGCCGGCCAGAGCTCGCAGTTGATACGAGCTCGTCCTGCCGCCGGGTATCCGGACGCGGATCATGAAGAAGCCCGGCGTGGGATTGCGGAGAAACAGCCCATACCATTTCAGACGTTGGACATCGTCATCAGGGATCGCCTCCCACCCCGTTTTGGCATAGTGAGCGATCATCTCTTTCACCGCCAACCCGTCGCGCTCCGTCTTGATGGCCTCGATCTTATTCATGTTCCTTTCTCCAATGAGACACGATAGTCGGCCCCGTCTCTATCAAGCACGACGATGCCGGCGCGAGTGAGGCGGTCGATGATTGAAAAGACCGTGACCCAGTCCAGCCCCGGCAAACGAGTCAAGTCTTCGAGCGAACTCGTGCCGTACTCGCGCAGCTGTTGCACCACACGATCTTCATTCGGCATCACGACACGATCAATCGTAGTCGCCATGGTTCCCTCCTTCCGGCTCGACTCTGGGGGTCAGTAAGCCTCCCGTGTCGAGACGGCATGCGGCAGTTCCCTCGCCTCTGTCCGCTTGACGGTGTACGGACTCGCCAGCCAATACAGACCACCGACGAACAGCCCGCCGCCGACGATGTTTCCCAAGACGACATAGAGCTGGTTGTACCAGTAACCTGCCCAGCTGATCGCGGCCTCATGCGGGAGGAACAGCGCCATACCAAGGAGCGACTGATTGGCAACGCTATGCTCGAATCCGGTGCCGATGAACGCGAACAGGCACCAGAAGATCAGCATGATCTTGGCCGCATCGTTCGTCGTCCGCCCGGATGTCCATACCGCAAGGCAGACGAGCCAGTTACACAGAAGACCCCGGACGAACAGCTCCCACGCCGGCAGCGACATTTTCATGGCCGCCACGTTTCCGATCAGTTCGGCCTGCGGTCCCTTGGACAGAACGCCCGATTGGACGACCAACCAGGCCAGCGCCAGCGAACCGACGAGGTTGCCGACCCACGACCATACGTTGAGCTGCGCCACTTGGGTCCAGGTGAGACTGCGCGAAAGCCCGCCGATGACTCCGGTCATGTTGTTACCGGTAAACAATTCCGACCCGGCGAAGATCACCAACGTGAGCGCGATCCCGAACGACACACCCATCACGAGCTTCACCATCGGCGATCCGACCGTGGCCAGGGGCCCGCCGAGACTAAAAATCAACGCGATGCCGAATCCCACATAGACGCCCGCCAGAGCCGAAAGCACAAGATAGCGTGGCAGTGAGACTTCCAAGAACCGATGTTTGTTCGCAGCCAACGAGGCAATTCGCTCGTGATCCGTCGTGTACATGTTTTCCTCCTTGTTCGTCATCAGATAAAAAACAACGGCGTCCGCCTTCCCGAATAGGAGACGGACGCCGTTGTCCGCTTTGCATCGCTTTACGCTACACAGCAGGAACGCCGTTGTCCCCGCACCTACAACACACTCTCCGGCTGGAGCTAGAAGGTCTTATACTCCAGCCACTTCCCATTCAGTGTAATTTTGCAGCGGGCTTCCCCTTGGCTACCGGTCACCTTTTCCATATCCAGCGTGAAATCGATGGCGCTCATGATGCCGTCCCCGAACATTTCATTCGCCTGCTCGCGAAGGGAGTCTCCATAGACTCCGATGATTTCCAGCAAGCGATATTTGAACGGGTCGGTGGTATTGGGAAAATCCGCGCGCACCGGAAATCGACTCAAGGAGGCCGTCAACTCTCCATCCAGGCCGAGGAGATCGCCGACTTTTCTGGCTTCCTCCGGCGTGAACTTATGATTCCCGTTCAGCGCCGCCGAGACGAACGTCGGATTCTTTCCCACCACTTTTGCCACTTCCGCAATGGTCACCTTCTTCGCCAGACGCCGTTCCTTAATCGCCTTCCGTACCGCATCCTTCTCCATCACCGCCTCCTTGTGAAGTGATTGCTGGTCGTCATCAGTGTCGTGCCGCTGGATCTTCCTCAAAATTCACGATGACCGGAGCACCGTCCGTCGGTCGGCCCTGGGACGTTCCGTCACCGGCCCCATGTTTCGCATGGCGGACCAGGAAATGGATGATATGGTTTCTGATCTTATAGTAATGCAGGTGTTCGATGACGGTTTCACGCGACCGTGGGCGCGGAATCGTCACGTGCACCGTCTCGGCGATCCGCGCCTCCGGTCCGTTCGTCATCAGGAGAATGCGGTCGGACAGGAGGATCGCCTCATCCACGTCATGGGTCACCATAAAAACCGTGTTCCGTGACGTGTTCCACATTTGAATCAGCTCTTCCTGAATCACGCCTCGCGTCAGCGCATCGATCTGCGCGAAGGGTTCATCCAGCAGCAGGACCTTGGGCTCGATCGAGAACGCCCGGGCCAAGCCGACGCGTTGCTTCATGCCGCCCGACAACGCGATGGGGCGCTTGTTCTCGGCATCCTTCAACCCCACCAGCGCGATGTATTTCCGCACATGCGCGGCCACCTGGTCGCGGCTCCACTCCGGATAGGCCGAGCGGACCGCCAGGGCGATGTTGTCGAACACTGTCATCCAGGGCATCAACGCGAAATTCTGGAAGACGACCATCCGGTCCAAGCCGGGTCCGGACGCCTCGCGGCCGTTGAGAACCACGCCGCCTTCCGACGGCGTTTCGAGTCCCGCAATGATGTTCAAGAGCGTGCTCTTGCCGCATCCTGAATGCCCGATGACGGTGACGAACTCCCCCTTGTCGATCTTGATCGTGGCACCTCTGAAGATACACACCTGTCCCTCGCCGGACGGGTTCGGGAAATATTTGCTCACATCATCGACGACCAGAAATGACATGGCTTACTCCTGATAGGTCACGAGACTTGCGAGTTTGTTGAACCCCGAATCCAAAATCACGCCGACCACCCCGACCACCAAGATGGCAAAGATGACCCCGGCGATGTCCAGATTGTTCCATTCGATCCAGCTCAGGTATCCCACCCCCAGTTCGCCGAGGAGCATTTCGGCCGGCACCACGGCCACCAGCGCGCTGCCGAAGGAGATGCGCAATCCGTTCACGATGGTCGGCGCAGCGGCCGGCAAGATCACCTTGAAGAGCCGCTTGAACCAAGACAGTTGCACGATGGCGGCGACGTGCAGATACTCCTTGCGCAAGGAACTCACCCCGAACGCCGTGGTGGCCAGCGTGGGCCAGAGCGCCGCCATGAACACGACCAGAATTGCGGTCCACTTCGGGTCCTTCACGGTGTAGAGCAGAAGCGGCATCCAGGCCAACGGTGAAATCGGTTTCAGAATCTGAATGTAGGGGTTGATCGCTTGAAACAACACCCGGTTCAGACCCAACAGCACGCCGAGCATCACGGCGATGATCGAGGCGGCGAGAAATCCCCCCGCAAACCGAGAGACCGTATAGATCACCAGGTAGCCGATGCCGTGGTCGTTGGTGCCTTTTTTCACGAAGGCTTCGGCCAGTTCCATGCGGGCCTTCTCCAACACCGCCAGGGGACCGGGGATCCCTTTGACTTTCTCTTTTTCGGGATTCCAGGCGTAGCTCCCATCCGGCAACTTCACGATGTCGCCGTTGAATTCCATGAGCTGCAATTGATCCTCCGTCAATCCTTTCGGGTCGAACGTCGGTTGCAGCGTCAAGAACTGCCAGCCAAGGAGAAAGATCGCCAGCAGAAACCCTGAAATGAACCACGGATTTCCCTTCGCCTGACCCATCATGCTGCCTCCGCCTTGCTTCCCGCTGCCTCCGCGCGCTCGCTTGCCCCGGTGCTCCCACCAAGCCGGCGCAGGAAAGGCGGTTCGGAACTGCAGGACCGAACGGACGAGCGTTGTCTTCGCGCCTCTTGGGCCCGTGGTCTCAGGGGACAACGTATGGTTGATCGATTCCATTGAATTCCTCACGCCATGCTGTGAATCTTGAAACTTCTCACATAGGCCTCCGCCTGGTTCGGATCGAACTCCTTGCCCATAATGTTGTGCTTCATGGTCGTCCCTTGGTGCGTCGCATAACCGAGTTCCTTTTCGATACGATCGCAGTCCGCCGCCCTGTACACCTGCTCGGCCACCGCCTTATAGTTCACGTCGCCCTTGAGATGGCCCCAACGCTTCATCTGCGTGAGAATCCAGATGGCCATCGAGTGCCATGGATAGGGATCGAAGTCGATGCGGTTCGGCTCCTTTTTGATATTCCCCAGTCCATCGGCATAGGTCCCGGTCAGCACCTGCTCCAGCACGGTCACCGGTTGGTTCAAGTAGTTGGTGGGGGCGATCGCCGAAGCGATCTCCTTGCGATGGGCCGGATCGGACGCATAGTGAGTGGCATCCACGATGGCCCGCCACATGGCGAGAAACGTATTCGGGTTCGCGACGGCGAAGTCTTTCGTCACCGTGAAGGCACAGCAGGGATGCCGGTCCCAGATGTCTTTCGACAACTTGAAGATGAACCCGACATTTTCATACACCGCCCGTTGGTTAAACGGGTCCGGTCCCAAATAGCCGTCGACGTTGCCGGCTTTGAGATTCGCGACCATCTCCGGCGGCGGCACGACACGGATCTGAACGTCCTTGTCCGGGTGCACCCCGCCTTCAGCCAGGAAATAGCGCAGGAGATAATTATGCATCGAATAGTCGAAGGGCACGCAGAAGCGGAACCCTTTCATATCGGCCGCCGTCTTCACCGCCTTATGTTTAATGTGGAGCGTGATGGCCTGGCCGTTGATGTTCTCGACGGCGGGCATATAGATCGGCGTGGGAACCGCTCCGGCGCCGAGCGTAATCGCGAGCGGCATCGGCGTAAGCATGTGCGCCGCATCCACCTCTTTATTGACCGTCCAGTCGCGGATCATGGCCCAGCCCGCGGCCCGTTTGACCGACGCGTTCAGCCCATGTTTCTTGTAGAACCCCAACGGCTCCGCCATGATGATCGGTGTGCCGCACGTGATCGGGATGAACCCGATACTCACATCGGTTTTTTCCGGTTTCCCCACGGGATCGGCGGCGAAGGCCTTGAGTGTCGCCAGAGGAAATGCCTCGGAGATCAAGGCGGCGATCGTGGCTGCGCCGAGGCCTGCGAGCAGTTGCCGACGGGTCGGCCCCGCAGCCTGAAGCACGGCGGCGGTCACGGCCTGGTCCAATGTCCGTTCGAAATATGCTTCCGCTGAAGAGGAACCGTTTTCCTCTTGAGAATCTGTGCCGTGTGACCGAGACGAGATCCCGTCCGCCATGGTGTGCTCCTTTCGTTGCGCGCGTCTCTTCATCGAACACCGAGAAAACAAAAGGCGTCCTTTTCCCTTGGGGAAAAAGGACGCCTTTGTCCAAAGACGATAGGTCTGCGCCGACCTATCAGAATTGTCCCGCACAATTGTCCGGCCTCTCTTAAAGAGACCGGCTGAATCCCACATCAAAAGGCGCCCGCCACTCTTGGTAGAATGACGGACGCCTTTGTCCGTTGCCTCAGTTGAAGAGCGTCATCAAGGCGCCATTGCCTCAACTCCGCTCATGATCGTTCTTGTACCACGCTCCTTCGGCAACCGTCAACCGATACTTTCGAAGGGATCGAAGACCTACACGTCATAGTACAGGAAGAATTCATACGGATGCGGCCGCAACCGCATCGTATCGACTTCCTTCGTGCGCTTATAGCCGATCCAGGCCTCGATGAGGTCTTCGGAGAAGACGCCGCCCTTGAGCAGGAACTGATGGTCCTTCTCCAGGTTGTTCAGCGCTTCATCTAAGCTGCCCGGCATGGTCCGGATCTTCGCCATTTCCTTCGCCTCGAGATCGTAGAGATCTTTCTCGGCCGGCTCGCCCGGATTGATCTTGTTTTCGATGCCGTCCAATCCCGCCATGAGCATCGCGGAAAACGCGAGATAGGGATTGGCGCCGGGGTCCGGAAAGCGCACTTCAATGCGCTTGGCTTTCGGGCTGGGAGAATACATCGGAATGCGGATGCCGGCCGACCGGTTGCGGCTGGAATAGGCCAACAAGACCGGCGCTTCAAAGCCCGGCGTCAACCGCTTATACGAGTTGGTCGTCGGGTTGGTGAAGGCGGCCAAAGCCGGCGCGTGCTTGAGAATGCCGCCGATGTAATACAGACAGACCTGCGACACGCCCGCATATTCCTTGCCGGCAAAGAGCGGCTTGCCGTCTTTCCAGATACTCTGGTGCGTGTGCATGCCCGAGCCGTTGTCGCCGAAGATCGGCTTCGGCATGAAGGTCACGGTTTTTCCATGCCGGCGCGCCACATTCTTGACGATGTACTTGTACATCAGCATCTTGTCGGCCGTCCGAACCAGCGAATCGAAGCGAATGTCGATTTCCGCCTGACCGGCGGTCGCCACTTCGTGGTGGTGCTTCTCGATTTCGATCCCGGCCTTCTCCATCTCCAGAATCATTTCACTGCGGATGTCCTGTTGCGTGTCGGTCGGCGGCACCGGGAAGTAGCCTTCCTTGTGGCGGATCTTGCCGCCCAGGTTGACGCCCTCCTGGCCCATGTTCCACACGCCTTCTTCCGAGTCGATGAAGTAGTAGCCGCTATGGCTGGTCTGATCGTACCGGGCGTGATCGAAAATGAAGAATTCGGCTTCCGGCCCCCAGTAGGACATGTCGCCGATCTTGGTGCTCTGGAGGTATTTCTCGGCTTTCTGCGCGATGTAGCGCGGATCACGGTCGTAGGTCTCGCGCGTAATCGGATCGACCACGTTGCCGACCAGACTCAAGGTCGGGACGGCGCAGAAAGGATCCAGGCAGGCCGTCGCCGGATCCGGCACCACCAGCATGTCGCTGTTATTGATCGCCTTCCACCCGCGGATCGAGGACCCATCGAGTCCGGACCCGTCCTTGAACAGGTTTTCCGTGAGCTCGTTGATCGGAATGCTGAAATGCTGCCACGTCCCGATCAGGTCCACGAACTTCAAGTCCACGATTTGGACTTTGTTTTTCTTGGCGAACTCTAAGACTTCACGAACGTTCATCCCCTCCTCCTTTCAGGCTCACACAGCAACTGAGTGAATCCTGGCCAATGGTTATGCTGCTTTGTCTCCCAAGAATGCTTCGATTTCTTCCCACACCCCTCGCCGAATCCGTTCAACCTGTCCGGCCTCTTCAATTTTCTTGCCCTCGCTGTCAGTCACATAAAACACGTCGGCCACCTGATCGAGCCGCGTCGAAATCCGGGCCGCGTGTACCGACAAGCCGAGAGCGAAGATCGCATTTGTGATGACATAGAGCAAGCCCTGACAGTCGTCCGCGAACACATCCAGAATCGTGTAGCGATCGGATGTCTCATTATCGACCCGCACTTCGGTCGGTTGCCGCGTCGGCGGGACCAACCGGGCTGAAGACAGTCTCGTCCCTCGACGCACCACCTTCTCGATTTGTTCCTCTCCTTTGAGAACCGAACAAATCAAGGCTCCGATCGATTCTTGGCGATCACGCGGCGGCGCCCCCTTGTAGTCGGGATCAGCCACTTGGAAGGTGTCCACGACGACGCCGTCCTGCCGGGTCAAGATCTGCGCATCGAGAATCTGCAGGCCGTTGGCGGCCATCACGCCGGCGATCTTGGAGAAAATTCCCGGAATCACATCATTGAAGGTCACGATGGCATATTCGCAGGTGCCTAAGGACTTGTTGAATTCTGAATTGACCAAGACCTCGCCCGGACTCAACCGGCGGATGGCGTCAAGATGGGCGGCAATTCGACGGGGCGAGGTCCCGTACGCATAGCGCAGCGGAAACTGCCGCAGCTGCGACTCGATCCATGCGGGAGAGACATCGCCCTGCCCCTGCAAGGGAGGCTGCTCGATCACCTCGGCGGCAATCCGCTTCAACCGTTCGGGAACATCGGCCGCTTCCCGCTCGCCGGAGACTTCCTGCATGGTGCGAAGATACAGTTCGATGAGCAAGGATTCCTTCCACTTGGTCAGCACACCGGGCCCGACCGCGGCAATATCCGCGGCGGTTAACGCGAGCAATTTTCTCAGCACTTCCGGCGTCCCGACTTCGCGCGCAAACGGCAACACGACCTTTTCGTCGTCCGGGTTCCGCCGGAACGCGGTGTGCGCCATGAGCAAATGGCGATGCACCAGAAACATGATGGTGCGGCGTTCCCCTTCATCGAATCCCAAGCTCAGCGCGGTCTCCTCTGCAATCCGGCGCCCGACCTCGCTGTGATCTTCCTCCTGTCCCTTTCCAAGGTCATGGAGCAGGACCGCCAGGTGCAGGAGATCCTTCCGCTTGATCTCCCGATAGACCTCGCCCAGCACCCCCTGGTCCTGCGCCAAGGCTTCGGCTTTCGCGACCGCCAGGAGGCTGTGCTCATCGACCGTATACTTGTGATACTGGTTGAATTGCATGAGCCCGCGCACGGTGGCGAACACGGGAATGATTTTTTCGAGCAGATGAGCGCGATGCATCGCCTCCAGCGTCTGCGCGGTCCCGGGGCCGGCCAAAATCCGCACAAACGTTCGGCTGACTTGTTCGTCACGGAACCCATGGTCGGACAGGCCCTCCGCATGCCGGTGAATGTCTTCCAGCAGTTGCGTGTCGATGGACAATCGCCGCGACCGCGCCAGATCGAACAGCCTCAAGAGCAGAGCCGGGCTCTCCAGCACGCGGGAACGCTCCTCCGTCGGCACGGTCAACGACGCGCCGCTCTGCACAAAGTGCGTATCCACCTTCGGCGCCGGAAGCCAACTCTTGATCTTGGCCCAGAGCGATTGCGATCGGCACCGCCCGACAAACCTGGTTGCGGCTTCGTGCAGTCCCATCGTATGGCGGTAGTACTGCTGCATGAACTGTTCGACGGCCAACAGATGGGGACGATTCTGGAACCCAAACCGCTCCGCCAGCCACACCTGTTCATCAAACGACAAGATTTCCTGGACCATGCCGGCATGCACATGCAAAAGGGCTCGCACTCTCAACAGGAAATCTCTTGCCTCACTGACGGTCGTATAATCCTGGCGGGAGAGAATTCCGCGGTCCGACAGCTCGCGAATCGTGGGAGCCTGATACCGGGCCAACCCCGCCCACTGGAGCATGTGCAGGTCGCGGAGCCCGCCTTTGCTCTTTTTGACGTTGGGCTCCAACAGGTAGACCGTCCCGCCGAACTTTTCGTATTCGCGCCAGCGCTCTTCGAGCTTCTGATCGAGGTACCGGTCTACGCCGGACGTGACGACCTTGCGGAGATACGCCGAATGGAATTCTTGAAAGAGCTGCGGGTTGCCGGTTAAAAACCGCGCTTCCATCATCGATGTCCGGACCGTGACATCGCTCAATCCAAGGCCGATGCAGTCCTGAATCGTGCGGACGCTGTGCCCCACCTGGAACCCGATATCCCACAAAGGATGCAAGACCTGCCGCACGAACTCGGGAACGATTCTGGCGGCTTCGGATCGATACAGCACCATGAGATCCACATCTGAATAGGGCATCATCTCCCGACGCCCATACCCGCCCAACGCCACCAGACAACAATGTTGAAATGCGGCCGACATCAGCGCCTCGTCGCCCTGTCGGGCGGCGTTCCGATAGCGCCCGATGATCAGCCCATCCACCAAGTCCGTCTGGGCGGCGACCACTTCCGCACCGGACGCCCCTTCCATCAAGCGCTGGTGAATGGCGGCGCGCTGCTCGGACAACAGCGCGCCGACCGACCCCCCATCAGCCTCGTGTAAAGCGTGACTTCTCAAGTCCGATCCGTTCAACAACGTCACAGGGCGGTTTCCCCCGTTTCCCCTGTCCGAATGCGAACCACCGAGGTCAAGTCCCGAACGAAGATCTTTCCGTCCCCGATGCTGCCGGTCTTGGCGGCTCGCGAGATGGTCTCCAGCACCCGCGGAACCTGGTTGTCTTGCACAGCCACCTCGATCTTCACTTTCGGCACGAATTCAATCGTGTATTCTTGGCCGCGGTAGGTTTCCTTATGCCCCTTTTGGCGGCCGAAGCCTTTGACCTCGCTCACGGTCATTCCTTGGATTCCGATTTCCAGCAAGGCATCTTTCACTTCATCCAACTTAAAGGGTTTTATGATCGCTTCAATCAGTTTCATGTCCAATCCTCCTAGGCGAGTATCCTCAGCGGACTCGCGAAGTTCGTTTCAAGAGTATCCAGTGAGACCTCGTCGCTCGTTTAAGAATACGCGCGCTCGTTGTGCTGGCTGAGATCCAACCCTGTGGATTCATCTTCGGGTGAGACCCGCAGGCCGACGCTCGCATCGACCACCTTCAGAATCAGCCAGGTGCCCGCGAGAGAAAAGAGTGCGACCGCGACGACCACGATGGCCTGAATCCCCAACTGGGCTCCATGGCCGAAGAAGAGTCCGTCGCCCCCGCTGGAGTTGACCGCTTTCGACGCGAACAACCCTGTCGCGAGAATCCCGACCACTCCGCCCACGCCGTGAATTCCCACGACGTCGAGCGAGTCATCATAGCCCATCCTCCCCTTCCACACAACGGCGAAATAGCACAAAACACCGGCAAATACGCCGATTATCATCGCTGAGAACGGCCCGACAAACCCGGCGCCCGGTGTGACCGTCGCCAATCCTGCTATGGCGCCGCTGGCCACACCCAGCACGGTCGGCCTCCCGCGATGCACCCATTCCCCCCACATCCAGACAAGCGCGGCGGTGGCGGCCGCCGTGTGCGTCGCAAGAAAGGCGCTTCCCGCTACTCCGTTTGCGCCCAAGGCGCTTCCAGCGTTGAACCCGAACCAGCCGAACCACAACAGGCCGGTCCCCAACAGCGTGAAGGGAAGGTTATGGGGCGCCATATATTCCACCCCATAGCCCTTGCGATGCCCCATGACAAGCGCACAGACCAGAGCGCTTGCTCCGGAACTGATATGCACCACGGCCCCTCCCGCAAAATCCAACGCGCCCATCTGCCCCAACCATCCACCGCCCCAGATCCAATGAGCGACGGGAGTGTAGATCAACACGGACCACAGCGCCGAGAACAGGAGCAGCGCCGAAAAACGCATCCGCTCCGCAAAGGCCCCGGTGATCAAGGCCGGCGTAATGGCCGCGAACATGAGCTGGAACAGCATGAACACCTGATGCGGAATCGTCGGGCCGTAGGTCGGATGCGGCTCGCTTCCGACTCCATACAGCCCCGCCCACTCCAAGCCCCCGATGATTCCTCCCTTATCGGGACCGAAGGTCAAGCTATAGCCGAACAGAATCCAGATCAGACTGACCAAGCAGAGAATGATCACGCTGTGCATGATCGTGCCGAGGATATTCTTGCTCCGGACAAGTCCTCCGTAGAACAGCGTCAATCCCGGCATCGTCATCGCCAGGACCAGCGCGGAGGAGGTGAGCACCCAGGCCGTGTCTCCTGTGTCCACCTTGAGAATCGGAGCGGCGACGGTTGCCGTTTGCCCGGACGTGACGTCCTGGGCCATCGCCATTGACCCGGCGAAGAGGACCATCGCTCCTGCTATCACGGCGGCAGCCGTGAGGCCGCGAACAGGGAACATCTCTCTACGCACACCGTTACGAGTCTGCTCTGCTTCGGGATCAACCACCATCACCCTCCTTCTCTCCGGTTCCCCAGGCCTAGGAATAGGCCCGTTCATCATGTTGACTGAGGTCCAACCCCATACGTTCCTGCTCTTCACTGACTCGCAGCCCCATGACGCCGTCCACGAGTTTCAGAATCACGAAGGTCCCGACAAACGCAAACACGACCGAGATCAGCACGGCCAGCGCCTGGATGCCGAACTGCGCCGGATTGCCGTAGAAGAGGCCATCCGCTCCCGCTGGATTGATGGCCTTCGACGCAAAGAGGCCCGTTGCCAGCGCACCCCAGATGCCTCCGATTCCATGAATGCCGACGACGTCAAGGGCGTCATCATAGCCACCCTTGGCCTTCCACAAGACGGCGAGATAGCAGAAGACGCCGGCACCGAGACCGATCACGATGGAGGGCATCGGCCCCACGAAGCCCGACGCCGGCGTGATGGCCACCAATCCCGCGACCGCGCCGCTGGCCGCACCGAGAACGGTGGGCTTGCCTCGGTACAGCCATTCCGCCGCCATCCATGCCAACGCTGCCGTCGCCGTCGCCGTATTGGTGACGACGAACGCACTGGTCGCCAGCGCGCCGGATGCGACCGCACTGCCGGCATTGAATCCAAACCATCCGAACCAGAGCAACGATGCTCCCAACACCGTCATCGGCAAATTGTGCGGAGCCATATGTTCCTTGCCGTATCCCAACCGCGACTTCAACACCAGTGCACAGGCCAAGGCGGATACCCCTGAGCTGATATGCACGACCGTCCCGCCGGCGAAGTCCAACGCTCCCAGGTTTCTGACCCATCCCCCCACCGCCCATACCCAGTGCGCAAGCGGATCGTAAATGAACGTGGCCCATAACAATGTGAACACGAGGAAACTGCTGAACTTCATACGCTCGGCAAACGCACCGGTGATGAGCGCCGGCGTGATCACCGCAAACATCATCTGGAAAATCATGAAGGCCTGGTGCGGAACAGTGGCGCCATAGTCGGCGTTGGGTTCCAGGCTTACCCCGTTCAATCCCAACCATTCCAACCCGCCGATCAGATGGCCTTTGTCCGGCCCGAACGCCAGGCTGTATCCCCACAACACCCATTGGATGCTGATCAAGCAAAGGATAATGAAGCTCTGCATGATCGTTCCCAACGCATTTTTGGAACGGACCATCCCTCCGTAAAACAACGCCAGCCCCGGCGCGGTCATCGCCAAGACCAAGGCTGTAGAGATCAGCAGCCACGCCGTATCGCCCGTGTCGATCTTGGGAGGCGGTGGCGTCGGTGCCGCCGGTGCCTCCTGCACAGCCGGTGGTGGCGCGGTCGAACCCGGCGCTCCGACCTCCTCAGCCCAGACAATCGCTGCACCTGCCGTTAAGACAAGGCAGACTAGGATGGGCAGAATCCAACTCATGACACGCAAGCGCTTGTTCATGATTCTCTCCTTTCCTCCCTTGCTCAAAAGAGGTACACGACCTGAAACGATAGAGTTTCTTGATGGTTGGCCGGCCGGCTTCCGTACAGGAAGACATTCTTGTTCGAATGGTCGTACCGGAACTCCGTCCTGGTGATCAGAGATGGGAACGGCCTGTATTGCAACGTGTAGGTGTTCTCCCAGAGGGTCTGAGCAATCCCACCCGCGCCAGCAGCACCGCCAACCGGTGAGCCGAAACAGGTATTCGTCCCGCCGGCGAAATTCACGCCCCCTGTACAGGTTCGCGCTCCGCCCGCGTCCTCCCAGATTTCCCCGCGGAACCTGGCGCTCCACTGCTCATCGAAGTCATGGATCAAATAGGCGCCCAGCCCGTTCCATCTGGCATTATGAGATTGGCTAACGGTGCTGGCATTGCCTTCGTTCCCGTAATAGGGTTCCAGAATCACGGTGTCTTTGTCGGTCGCCTTCAATGTGATGATCGAACCCACCACCGTGCGCTTTGCAGTCGGATCGGCCCCCGTCGTGGCAGGAGCTGCTCCCTGGCTGTTCGTCTGTTCCGCTCCATAGGAGCCGTAGAAGCTCACTCCGAACCGCTCGTGGGGTGTCAAGGCAAGCAGCCACTCGAATGATTTGCTCTTGTTGTTATCATCCACGTTGTCCCATCCATTGATGAGGCCGATCGAGGCTGTCACCATGGGATGGAACTGGTACGTGAACCGCACGCCCGTCGTGGTGAAAGCTTGGCTCAGACCGAACATGAAGGTGCGCGAAAAATTTGGATTCTCCCAACTGTTGATTACTTCGTACCCGAGCAAGGTGTTGATCTTTCCGACCTGCACCTTGAGGCCGTTACCGACCGGCACGATGTACTCGGCATAGAGTTCTTGGAAATCCAGTTCGTTATTGCTGGTGCCCGGCTGAAAGTTCGTCCGGGCCCGAGTGACCCGGGCGTCGAGTCCGAAGTTGAGCCTGGCCCGGAATCCTGCCCGGTCAAACCCGCTCCCGGCCGCATCAGCCGGCCGTTCCAGCATGATCTGCGCCAGGTGCGGCATGAACGCATTGGCGTTCGTGTCGAAGATATGCAGCTGATTGAGATTCGTGCTCGGGTTGTTGAAATTCTGCGTATAGGCCACGTCGACAAACCCCGAGAGCTTGAATCCCAAGGTCTTCCACAGCGACGGCGCATCCACTTTTTTCTCAAGCGTCTCCAGTCGTTCTTGCACACTCGCCCCTCCTGCCGGTGCTGGCGCAGGCAACGGTGCTTCGCCGAAGACCGGGCTACTGCCCACCAGCCACGCCGCTACACAGGAGCCCAAGACCCAGATACTTCGTCCCTGCATGATGACGTCCTCCCTCCCGTCCGATTGGTGATACCCATCCCCACTCGTGTTGTCACTGCCGACGTCATCGTCGCTTCGCACGCCATTGTGCGTCGTATCTGCCGCCGTACCGCCCCATTTGTCGCTCTCGTATCCTGTTTCCCTCGATTCAAGGTTGAGGCTTCAACATGGCCCGATGCTCCGCAGCCAGAGCCTCGGCCTCCGCCGCCGCCTTGTCATACATGGCGGCAATGGCCTGGCAATGTTCCACGAAATCAAGCTTGGTCGAGACGACCCCGCGAGATTTCCGGCCGGGTCTTTTTTCATAGGCTTCCGCCATCGTGATCATATCCTTGGCGTGCTCGCGCAAATGCGCGGCATCTTTCTCGTACCAGGCTGCCAGAGCGGCATGGTCGTCCTTGGCAATAAGATCCTGGGGAGGACTCGCAATCATCGCGCAGGCAACCAGCCCTCCTAGCGCCACCGCGCTCCACAGCATGCCGCGCTTGAGCCATCGCTTCCGAATCGTCATGATCCCCTCCTGCTAGAGTGAGCGATATCCGTTCTAATGGGCACCCAATGGGTAATTTTGATTCCGGCTTCGGTCTGACAGGGCTTACATTCGCCCCGATCCATGATCGGTTTTCCTGCGACTCGGTTCATCTGCACCTGGTTATTGAAAGTGTTCTGTCGGTTTGATCAAAAAAAACGCCCTCTGGCCTCTTTACCTGAAAGAGACCGGAGGACGTCATTGTCCCTGCCGTAGTAGCTTTTAGTAGGGTGGGAAACGCCGTTGTTTCCCATCCGAGGCGCACTTGTAACACAGCCCCGGAAAATACGTCAACTTATTTCCTCTTAGGACACCCCCCAGAGGTCATTTTCTCCTTCCGGAAAGACGCTCAAGGACATGCGCCGACTCAAGGCCTTGAGATCATCGACAATTTGGTACAATGCTGGAACAATCAAGATGGCCAGTACGGCCAGTGGACGAAGAGAAAACAGATAGAATGACGCTCCTGATTGTCGCCGGAATCACCGGCATTATTTTCGTGATCGATCTCCTATCGCCGTCCGGCGTGGCCTGGTCGGTTCTCTATCTCTTTCCCCTCATCCTGACGTGCTCTCTTCCGAACCGGAAGGCGCCGGTCCTTTTCGCGGCGATCGCCACAGTGCTCATCTCAATCGGAGCGTTGTATTCCCGGTCGCTCCTGTGGCCAAGGGTGGGAAGCCCCCTATTGGCGCTGCTGCTGTGGGGAAACATTCCCCTTCTCAGGTCTCTTCAACGGAAACGCCATACTGCTGAGGCTATGGCGGACGACTTGCACTACGAAGAACAGAGACGACTCCGTCATCTTTTTGGTGAACGCGTGAAAGAGCTGACCGCGCTGCATCGGACCGTGCGCCTCTTGCAAGATAGCGCCAAACCTATCGAAGACATCTTGCATCAGATCGTCGCGTTGCTGCCTCCCGCCTGGCAATATCCGGAGATCACGGTCGCCCGCATTACGTTTAATGACATGATCGTCACCACGCCCACCTTTACAGAATCCCCATGGACACAGACCGCTTCCTGGGTCACCACGGATGGTTCCAAGGGAACGATCGAGGTGGTCTATCGCGAAGCGCGGGCCCCCGAAGCCGAAGGGCCGTTTTTAGCCGAAGAGCGCGACTTGATTAATTCGCTGGCCGACAGTCTCTCCTCTTATCTCAATCGCCGGCACGCGGAACAGGCTCTGCGCGAAGCCCATGAGCGCCTGCAAGCCCTTTCACAGCAACTGATGGAAGTTCAAGAAAACGAGCGCCGCCGCCTTGCGCTGGACTTGCACGACGAAATCGGCCAAGCCCTCACCGCCGTCAAAATGAATCTCCAAACCATGCAACGCCTCGGCCAGACCTCGGACATGAGCGCGCTGAAGGACAGCTCGGACGTCATTGAACAGACGCTCCAACATGTCCGCGCCCTCTCGCTCGACTTGCGCCCGTCATTGCTGGACGACCTGGGGCTTGTGCCGGCCGTCCGCTGGTATGTGACCCGCCAGGCCGAACGGGCCGGCTGGCACATCGACGTGGACGTGGATGAGTCTCTTCCCCCGCTGCCCCAAAGTGTGGCCATCGCCTGCTTCCGCGTGATTCAGGAGGCGGTCACCAACATCATGCGTCATTCGAACGCCACCCGCGTACGCGTGTCGCTGCAGCAAGAGGACAATGGCCTGCTCTTGCTCATCCATGATAACGGGGTGGGATTTGACGTCCAACACGCGCTCCTGAAGGCGGCAAGGCAAGGACAAAGCATGGGGTTGATCGGGATGCAAGAACGCATTCGGTCCTTGAACGGCTCCATCGTGATCAAGTCGGATACCGGACAGGGAACGGCAATCCATGTGCGTGTGCCCGTCACAGGCTTCTCACCCTCTTCTCAAACAAGGTCTTGACCTCTTATGAGCACAATTCGCGTGTTATTGGCGGATGATCATCGGCTGGTGAGGGCAGGCCTTCGCGCCCTCTTGCACAGCTTGGGCGGAGTGGAGGTCGTGGCCGAGGCGGGGAACGGGTACGACGCACTGCAACTCGCGGAGCAACACCAGCCTGATGTTGTGATTATGGATGTCGGCATGCAAGGCCTCAACGGCTTAGAAGCGGCGGCCAGAATGGCCAAGACGACTCCGGCGCCTCGTATCATTATGCTCTCGATGCATGCCAACGAAGAGTATGTCCGGCGAGCGCTGCGCGCCGGAGCAGCCGGCTATCTGCTGAAGGGCGCGGAGCCCGCCGAATTGGAAATCGCCCTTCAGGCCGTCATGCGTGGAGAGACCTACCTCACTCCGGCCGTGTCCAAACACGTGATCCAGAACTTTCTGCAGGGTGGCACGGCGGCTTCTGATTCCCTTCAAGACCTCACCCCGCGCCAACGAGAGGTCCTTCAACTCATTGCGGAAGGCCACTCAACAAAAAATATCGCCCACAGGCTGAACGTCAGCGTCAAGACGGTAGAAACCCATCGTGGTGAGCTGATGAACCGCCTGGACATCCACGATGTGGCCGGCCTCGTTCGCTATGCCATTCGAACCGGCCTCGTCACCTCCGAGTCCTAGAAAACTCCGTCCGTCCGACTCCTCCTTATTCTCGTGCGGACTCGGGAATGATTCCGCCTGACCTCAGGGATTCCCTGACCTGTTCTCATACCGCCCCTGATACCGTTTATCACGATCGTGTCGGATACTCACGCGAGGCAGGAAAGGTCCATCAAACACGGAGGAACTGCACCATGACCAACCTAGCTCACGGCAAACTCACCAGTCATATCTTGATGCGCTCATCCTTGATCACGTTCATGCTCGTGGGACTCGCCGGATGCTCGTTCGCCGGAGACCATGCGCTTCCCATCGATCTCCGGAGCCGCCTCGAATCGTCACACACCACTGCCGACGATCATCTTGCCGCGGCACTTCTGTACCAGCAACAGGCCCAACTGGCCAGAACCAAGGCAGACAAGTATGAACAGGCGGCTGCTTCGATCAAGCCTTTGGAAGATCCCAAAGGGTTCCGCCGTAGTGCACTGATGACGTCGGCGCAGGAGCACAGGAAGATGGCAGACGAGATGGAACAGCTCTATGCAACACATGAAGCGAAAGCCCAAACCATGCTGGGGAAACAGCAGGTCCAGTAAGAGAACCCGCGCGGGGCCACGCGCATCCGACCCGGACGGTCGGCTGGTCTGGCCTCCGCGGCCAATCTACCCCTCGGGCCGAACAACTGTAGGCGCGATCAGCTACCACGCTTTCCGTGAAGACGGGGCCCACTTCCCTCACATCTCTTTGCCTACGGGCCCCCCCTGTTCCCGTACCAGCCCAGCCTCCACGCCGAGGACTTCCTCAAC
>CAYNLM010000034.1:0-27483 GCA_964398045.1 uncultured Nitrospira sp.
GGAATAATCGTCGTGCCGACCAGGCACCGCCCCAGATACGACTGCGTGATATGGTCCGCGAGGGCGGCGAGAACCCGGGTCCCCTTCCCGCCCTGAGGCGCCTGCACCCGCAGCATGATGCCGAATCCCTCTTGATCGAGCGCCCCGTACACCATCACCCGCACACGATTCGTCGCCCCCTCGCTCGGCTCGCCGCTGGGAATGAGATCCCCTTGCCATTGGATGGCCGGATGCGCGCGACTGCTCCGCTTGGCCTCGCGCCAGGCGCAGGGAATGCCTGCGCGATCCAATGCAGCCAGCAGCCGTTCCACGCTCGGCCTTTCGGCGGCCTGGCTTTGAAACGTCCAGCGGGCCAGCTCCTGTCCCGATCCCAGCTCGACGACGGGAGCCGAGACTTCCTCGAACTCCACCTCCTCGCATACGACGTACAGTTCTCCTTGCGGATCGAACCAAAACCGCAGCCGGCCGGCCGCCGCCTCGGCTTGAATCACCGTGAGCACCGAGCAATCGGCGCCTTCCTGTTCGAAGATGGAAAAATCCGTCACGCCCGTCATCGCCAGCTTCGCCACTCTGACTACATCCCGCAATGTGTAGCGGATCACCACCGACACGGCGGTTCCGGCAAGCACGTCACGGCCGGTTTCCTCGTCGAACAGCCGCCGCTTGGACATGTGGACATCCGTGACATAGCCGCCTCGGAATCCGCCCGTGTGGCCGATGAGCCAGCGCAGATCTTCTTCTGATTTGATCGTGTGTTTCATGGGGGGATTGTAGCGCAGCGGGAGCGGAAACGGCTAGAAGCTTGAGAAGAAGTTGGCTAACAACGAGGCCAGACGAGAAATGGACGAACGAACCAGTTTTTGAGACCTCTGAACTTAACCGGGTCTCAGAACGTAAGCACCTTGTCGGATTCCTGCACGATCTCGTAGAGATCGCCCATTGTCGAGAGTGGACACATCTCCGACCCCTCGGAATGGCGAATCTTCAGACAGGTGCCACACGCGAGAATCTTGCCGCCCGCAGACGCGAAAGGACTGCGGCGCTTTAGCCAGTTGTCCACCAAGATTTCCATTCTTTGCCATGCTTCCTATCATCTAATTCTTTGGCAGAGCGAACAAAGTGTAGAATTGTCTTCCAGCAATGCAGATAACCTTTAAAGTACCTCCGAATCACTTCAAGGTCATGTTGCTGCTGTGGGCCGCGGACTATCCGATCGATGTGCTGATGGAAAAAACGTGCATCCTCGAGGGACGTCCTCATGTCTTCAACGGTACGCCCAAATAGTCCTTGTCTAAGTCTAGTTGTTTGAGTTATCCATAATCTTCTCTTGCCACTCTGCACTCGAGGCGACCAGCCTACGAATACGTCAGTCTTGGTGTCAATGCGCGCGCGCTGTCTCCAACACGTTCCCTTTGAAGGCCCCGGCGCCTTTGCAACGTCGCTTCAAAAGCGTGGCGTCACGCTGGAACACCATCTCGTTCTCAAGGATGGCTTGCCGAAAGATGCGGGCGACTTGTTGATTGTGATGGGCGGGCCGATGTCGGTGAACGATGCAGACGCATGGATCGAGGAAGAGACGGCCTTCATTCGATCTGCACTGCATGCGGGCAAGCCGGTGATCGGTGTCTGTCTCGGCAGTCAGTTCATGGCCAAGGCGCTCGGGGCGACTGTCCGGCCGGGCAAGGCGCTCGAAATTGGGATGACGCCGATCAGGGCCACTCCGGAGGCGAAGAACGATCCGGTCTTCCGCACACTACCCGACTCATTCGAGGTGTTCGAGTGGCACGGTGAAGTCTTCGACCTGCCCAAGGACTGTGTGCCATTGGCCGGTTCTGCCATCGCTCCGCTGCAAGCCTTCCGCTACGGCGCTCGTGCCTATGGACTTCTGTTCCACTTGGAAATGGAACAGGCAGGAATCGATTCGTTGTGCCGTGAATGTGCGCCTGATCTTATGAAAGCCCGACTCACCCCACAAGAAGTGAACGCCGCCGCGACTCCGCATCTGCCCACTCTGCATCAATTTGCCGATCGATTGATCGGTTATCTCCTCGCACCAGAGCGTTGATTGCTGACTCATTCCTCTAGTACCCTACGGGCTCCCCTCCCCTTCCCTCTCCCCAGCGGGGAGAGAGAAGGGAGACGGCGCTGATCACTCATGACCGGACGCTCTATCCACGAAAGGAGTTAGATCCCACATGGCTGGTTTCCCCATTGAAGTCGCAACCCGCATCAAGACGCTTCCCCCTTACTTATTCGCCGCCATCGATGAAATGAAGCAGAAGGCGATTGCGAAAGGTGTCGATATCATCAACCTGGGCATCGGCGATCCGGATCTCCCGACGCCGGCGCCCATTGTGGACAGCTTGGGCAAGGCCGCAAAAAATCCGAAACATCATCAATACCCTTCCTATGAAGGCATGCTGACGTTTCGCCAAGCCGTCGCCGATTGGTACAAGCGCCGCTTTCATGTGACGCTGGATCCGGCCAACGAAGTCCTGACGTTGATCGGATCAAAGGAAGGCATCGGCCACATCCCGCTGGCGTTTATCGATCCAGGCGACATCGTACTGGTGCCCAGCCCCGGCTACCCTGTGTACCCGGTGGGCACCAGCTTCGCCGGCGGCGTCTCGCACATCATGCCGCTCACGAAGCAGAACGGATTCTTGCCGGACTTGAATGCGATTCCGAAAGACATTGCGAAGAAAGCCAAGATGATGTTTCTGAATTCGCCGAACAACCCCACCTCGGTCATCATGACGAAGGATTACTTCAAACGAGTGGCCGAATTTGCCCAGGAGAATCAGGTCATCGTCTGTCACGACGCGGCCTACTCGGAAATCTTCTACGACGGGAAGCGGCCGGCGAGCTTTCTGGAAGTGGACGGAGCGAAAGATGTGGGCATCGAGTTTCATTCGCTGTCGAAGACCTACAACATGACCGGCTGGCGCATCGGCTTCGCGGTCGGCAACAAGGACGTCTTGGCAGGACTTGGCAAGGTGAAGAGTAATCTGGACTCCGGCTGCTTCCAGGCCATTCAGGAAGCCGGCATGACCGCGCTTGGTTTGGATGATTCCGTGACCGACGGCCTGCGAAAGATTTATCAGGAACGACGGGACACACTCGTCCCGGGGCTCAAGAAACTGGGATTGGAAGTGGATCCACCTCCGGCCGCCTTCTACATCTGGGTCACCGTCCCCAAGGGCTATACCTCCACGTCGTTTACGGCGCACCTCTTGGAAAAAGCCGGTATCGTCACGACACCCGGCAACGGCTTCGGCGCGCCGGGCGAAGGCTACATTCGCATGACCGTCTGCACGACCAAGGAGCGGCTGGCCGAAGCGGTGGAACGCATTCGCACGGCTGGCTTCTGATAGAGACGTCATCCGTCAATCGTCAACCGTGGGACGCTTATCACGCATGACGCTTGACGCATGACGCTTGACGCACATGCGCGAGACCGTCTTCATCGGGTTCGGGTCGAACGTCGGGAATCGGCTGGACTTCTGCGATCGCGCCGTCACGCTGCTCAGTTTGCTCCCGCATTCCGAAGTCATCGCCGTGTCTCCCCTGTATGAGACGGAGCCGATCTCTGATCATGCCCATCCCGGCGAAGGCTGGTTCCTCAACGGTGTGGTGCAGATGCAGACCGACGTGACGCCCAAGAGCTTGCTCATGGTCTGCCGGGAAATTGAACGGTCCCTTGGTCGTGATGAAGACGATCGCAAGGGCCCGCGCACGCTCGACCTGGACATTCTCTTTTACGGGCAGCGGGTCATCCACGATCCGGATCTTGTGATTCCTCATCCGCGTTTGCAGCATCGACGGTTCGTGCTCGCTCCGATGGCGGATCTCGATCCTTCCTGGGAGCATCCCGTGCTCCATCAAACAGTGGGTGAGTTATTGAGCCGACTGACCGACACCGCCGTCGTCAGACGCTTGGATCCACAACCCTCGACTCGGTATGGACCACGACCGAGTTGTAGCCCGCCGTCCGCCTCATGAAGATCATTCGTTCGCCTCAGGCCATGACGACGTGGAGCGACCGTCTGCGCCGTGAAGGAGTCACGATCGGTTTTGTGCCCACGATGGGGGCACTGCACGCCGGGCATCGCGCGTTGATTCGCGCGGCGCGTTTGCGGTGCGACGCACTCGTAGTCAGCATCTTCGTAAACCCGACGCAATTCGGTCCTCAGGAAGACTTGGCGAAGTATCCCCGCCCGATTGAGAAGGACCGCGCGCTCTGCCGTGTCGAAGGCGTCGATGTGTGCTTTGAACCCGGCGCGCAAGCCATGTACCCGGCAGGATTTCAAACGGTCGTATCGGTTCCTGACATCGCCCGCCGATGGGAAGGCGAAGCCCGCCCGCATCACTTCGCCGGCGTGGCGACGGTCGTCACGAAATTGTTTGGGATTGTCCGGCCACACATAGCGCTCTTCGGGCAAAAGGATTTCCAGCAGGCGGCGCTGGTCCAGCGGGTCGCAAAGGATTTGAACCTCGGTGTGGACATCGTGGTGCGTCCGACGGTACGCGAGCGAAACGGCTTGGCGATGAGTTCGCGCAATGTCTACCTCTCGCCCGAGGAACGGACCATTGCCACCGTTCTTTACAAGAGTTTGCAAGCCGGAGCGGCCGCCATTCGACGAGGGCTGCGCGACGGAAAAGCTGTTCAGGAAACCATGCGGGACATCATCCGCCGCGAGCCTTCGGTCACGATCGATTACTTCGCAGTCTGCAATCCAGCCACCTTGGAACCTCTCGCCACCGTGGCCGGCCGCACGGTCCTGCTCGGCGCGATCCGGCTGGGATCCGTGCGTCTTATCGACAATCTCCTTGTCGCAGCCCGGCGACGCTGATTCCGATAATCCGGCAATCATCAGATCGACAGATCAACGGATTCAGGGATTCCACAACGACTCGGTTAAGAGTACGGATTGGGATGGACGCTCTGACCGACGAGCAGGCTGAGGATTATCTGACTGAGGCGTTGCTTCTCGTTCACATGAAATTCTAGGAACCGTACGCCCATCGAATCCGGCCGCACGGAGCAGACCATCGCGGTATCGACCTTGATCTCCTCTTCGTCGGACGCCGGCTTGATGCTGAGTTCCAGGAAGGTGCCCCGCGGTAACGGAGTCGTCGTCTCAAGCGCACAGCCCGCCATGGAAATATCCGTCACACGATTATCAGAATGCACCGCATTGTCTGTGAGGAGTTTGGCTTGAAAGGAGGTCGGCAGCCGCTTGTATTGCCGGCGATCGAACGATTGGGTGGCGTGCGGCGACCCGGTCCAAAAAGCATGAAAACGCGTCGTGCAGAGCTGGCAGCGAAAGGGAAACACCTTCACGCGGTTGAGTACGCGCTCCACGGCGCCTTCATGAGCGGTCACCCGCACGAAGGGCGTTCCACAAGTCGGACAGTGAAGATGCTTCATCAATGGCTGTGTAAATCAGGTGATATGCTGTGAACGGACCGTTCGCCCGTCAGCGCGGGCTCTCCTTGCGCATCGAGAATCGGCTCAAGACGGGCCGGTGAATAGGTCGGCGGCTTGACCCATTTCCCGTCCGCTCGTTTGTAGCCACCAACCTTGCTCAAATTCGAGCGGTGAACCTCGTGGAACACCGGCTCCATATCGATCCCGAACGACACCGCAGTGCCATAGACGACATACAGGAGGTCGGCCATCTCTTTCGCGACCGCGACAAGATTATCTTGGGCCAGCGCCTCTTTGAGTTCATCGAACTCTTCCTGGATCAAGCGCACCCGCAGTTCTTGGGTTGATGCAGCGGGAATCGCAGGCCGCTCCTGCACCAGAATGTCGAACTTGCGATGAAATTCTTCGACCATGGACTGTTCGTCGGTCATGCAGGCTCCTTTATTCCGTTTCGAACGGCAGCGTTTTGCGCGGGACCAGTTCCGCCGGCTCCAGCAGCGGAATGTCCTTGTCGGATGACACACCTAATTCTTTAAATCGTCGGGCGGCGGGAAGGATGCGCGTCTCCAGGGAGCCGACCGCCCGGTTGTAAGCCGACACACTTTTCCCCAAGGCTTGGCCGACGTCATTGAGATGTTCCGCCAGCACGGCCATGCGCTCATAGAGGTCCTTGCCCAACTTGCCGGCTTCCTCGGCATGCGCATTCAATCGCTCTTGTCGCCAGCCGTAGGCGACCGCGCGCAGGAGTGCGATCAACGTGGCCGGCGTGGCCAGCACGACGCCGCGGGCAAACCCTTCTTCGATCAGTCGCGGGTCTTGATCCAACGCCGCACCTAAAAATTGTTCGCCGGGTAGGAACAGCACGACGAATTCGGGGGCTCGGTCAAACTGCGTCCAATAGGCCTTCAAGGACAACTCATCCATGCGGCTTCGTACTTGCTCGGCATGGCGGCGCAACGCCTCGGCCCGTTGTTGATCGTCCTGCGCCTCGTGCGCATCGAGATAGGCGGCGAGGACCGTCTTGGCGTCCACGATGATCTGCCGCCCACCCGGCAGTCGGACGACCATGTCGGGCCGAAACCGGCCCTCGTCGCCGCTGACGGTGGTCTGCTCGACGAAATCACAATGGTCCACCATGCCGGCCAGTTCAGCCACACGCTTCAACGTGATCTCGCCCCATTGGCCGCGCACGGTCGGCGCGCGCAGCGCTTTCACCAAGTTGCCGGTCTCCTGCTGCAGCCGCTGATGCGATTCCGCCAACGATTTCAAGTGTTGATCCAGGCCGCCATAGGCCGACTGGCGCGATTGCTCCAAGAGACGCATCTGCTCGTCGTACCGCTGGAGAGACTCGTGCAGCGGGCGGAGGAGTCCGTCGATGGCCTGTTGCCGTTGCGCCAAATCACCTTCGGCCTTCGCTTGGAGGGTCTCGAACGAGACCGCCGCGAGCTTCAGGAAGGCGTCGTTGTTCTGTTTCAGCGCTTCTCCCGACAGCGCTTGGAATGAACCCACCAGTTCTTGACGCGCCTGATCGAGGAGCGTTTTTTGATCGGCGAGTTGCTTGGTCGTTTCGGCGCTCCGCGTCTCGGCTGCGACGCGCACCTGCTGGGCTTCGGCCAGCTCTCGATGAAGCGCGGCGCCCTCTTCCCGTTCACGATCCAGTTGTTTCCGCAGCTCGTCCACCGTGGCTTCCGCCCGCTGCGACTGCGCGCGCAAACGCATCGTCACCCAGAGGCCGACCAGCGCCCCACCGAGGAGAAGCCCGATCCCCAGACCTGTCATAAGGGTGATCGTCTCACTCATGAGCCCGCCTCTTTCCCAGGGCACCGACGCACGACACTCGTATTCATCCGGTGTGGTGAAAAAATGTGAGGTGAGAAACTGGCGGAAGGGTACGCAAATGGTTGGAAAAGGTCAAGAACCGGGACGTGCTAGATTCAATCGGCCCTAGCCCCTCGTGCTAAGGATGACGAATGAGAGACGCCTTCCCGGCGAATCGTTCCTGCGCCGGCATCCAGCATCACCCGCTGTCCTTCTGGAATGCGTGTCATGGCTCGCTCGACGTTCGCCACCGTCGGCAACCCATACTCGCGCGCGATGATCGCCCCGTGAGACAGTGTGCCCCCCATTTCGACGATCAATCCGCCGGCGATGCCGAAGAGCGGTGCCATGCCCGGATCGATCACCGGAGCGACTATGATGTCGCCGGGAGCCACCTTGCTCCAGTCGGCCGATGATCGCACCAGCCGTACCGGCCCGCTCGCGCAGCCGACGCTGATCGGAAGGCCGCGCCACGTTCCATCACGACGCGGATCGGTAGGATCAGCAAACCCGGCGAGCGCCTCTTCCCAATCCCGGATGGTGTCCGGCGCCTCGATGGTGGCATGGCGCGCCCATTCGGCACGGCGAGTGCGAACCAAGGCCTTCCAGTCTCGAGGGTCTCGCGCCGGAAGAGACCCGCGCTCTTCGAGAGTCACAAAAAAGATGTCGTCCGCTCTGTCGAACCGTCCCTCCGCGACGAGCAGTTCACCAAGCCGCAGCAATAAATGGCGCGCGGCCATCGAGTAGTACATCAAATGATGCCGGTTCGCCTCTCGCAATGCGAAGAACCGAGTCAGACGCCGGTACCACCAATGGAAGATCGCCCACCGGTCCCATCTCCAACCAAGGCGACGACGAATTTCCGCAAGGGCCTCCCGCCGGCATTGTTCCTGCCGCGTAACAATGTCCGAGGGAGCAGGCGCGGCAGGCGCGCGCAGTTGCGATCGCAGCACAGTCAAGATGGATTCCGGCTGTTCGGACATTCGAGGGGACATGACATCGGATTCGCCGACTGCGCGATGCCCGTAGTCGTGAAGAAAGCCCTCAAAGGCCCGGAGAAACTCCGTATGAGCGAGCCCTTCACGAAACCCGGAGGGCTCCCATGGGTCCGCGAGCAACCACCGTTGCGCTGCCGGTTCACGCCGAGCCACCTGAACCAGTTCGGCCAAGCGCACAATCTGCTGCGCACTGATGACGGTTCCCTGCCCCTGCAAGGCGGCATTGAAGACCCGTCTCCAGTCTTGGCCCAGCCACCGCGGCAACAGCCGGCTGAATGTTTGTAAGCACTGACCGACCCCCGCCGCAATGCCGAAGGTGACTTCATGTCGATCGAGCCAGCGGCCGAGTTCATCGAGGCTTGTCGCTACCTCATCGAGCGAAAGATGCTTGATGCGATCGGGATGATAGGCAACGGCCTGCCGTTTCATCTCGGCAAACCAGATAGGACCATGTGTCACACATCGCCTCATCTCCATGAGCATCAGCCATCCGGCTCGCGCCAATGCCGGCCATCCGATGCGCTTCAGCGTCGGCGGCGAACGCAGCTCCACTCCGCCCATCTGTTCGGCGTTAAACGAAGGCTCTCCTCCCAACTGCCCGACGAGACTGTGGAAGAGAGTCACGTTGAGATAAGGCCGCCCATGCAGGACGCGGACAGGCGAGACCCCCGCGGGAATCCGGCAGCCCAGTCGGCGATAGTGCGCGAGGATATAGGCGTCCATGAAGTAGTGAAGGAATGACAGGCCCATCGGACTCGGCACGTCGGGCATGGTTTCTTTGAAGTTGGCCCGCGTCCACTCGCAGTCGTCATTCGTGAGTTCGGCTGATGGCCGGACGGTGGTAACAGGCCGCGCTTGCACAAGCCATAGCTGCCGCGCGTCGAATACCCATTCAAGGTCCACCGGATACCGGAAAGTCTGTTCAATCCGCTTCGCGGTGCGCGCGAGCGCGAAGAGCTGCTCATCCGAGAGAGAGGATTCCTTTCGCACAGTCCCCGAAACCGGACGGCGGCACAGCCCCTTTTCCGCCACTACAAGTTGCTCTGATTTTTCTGCGATGAGGCGCCTGCGAATCCTGACCGGCTGCCCTGCGCCGTTCATCTGCACCACATACTGGTCGGGTATAACCAGTCCATCGACCAGAGGAACGGCCAATCCAAAGACGGCATTGATCGCCACGTCGGTTGCACGTCCCGTGACGGGATGGATGGAGTAGGCCACTCCCGACACCAGGGCGGCGAGCGTCGGTTGGATCACCACGGCCATCGCCGGAGCGGTACGATCGCTTCCACGTTCGAGCATGTATTCCACGACGCGCTCATGCCAAACCGACGCCCACAGGTCCTTGACCGCGGCTTCGATCTCCTCAAGCGCTACACCGAGACGGGTACGATAGAGGCCGGCAAAGCTGGTCTGGCCGGCATCCTCGTTGGTCGCTGACGAACGCACGGCCCATCGTGTATCCGACGGAAGATCCAGTGCGCGAAGCTGTGCCGCCCATTGCGTCGCGAGATCGGAAAGTTCGAGCTGCCGAATACGCGTTTGGCAGTCCGAGAGTAGAGAGTGTCGGGCGGTTCCCCTCAGTTCACTGACTTTTCGCCATGTGTCTCCTGTTGAAAAGGCCAGTGCTTGCAGGCTTTGTTCGTAGGCCTCAGTCGTCACACAGATGCCGGGCGGCACATGAAATCCGGCAGCCAAGAGACGAGCGAGTCCAGCCGCCTTTCCCCCGACAAGTTTCGGGTCGGTGCAATCGGATAATGGAAGGATGACTGGACGTGCCATCGGCACGGATACTAGCTAGAGGAGGAGCAGGAGGTAAAGGTCGTTGACGTTGGTTCCCGTCGGACCGGTGCAGATATGGGATCTGAGCGCTTTCAAGGCAGGATAGGTATCGTGGCGTTGCAATGCCCGGCTGAGATCGACTCCAACTGTTTTGGCCCATGAAACAGTATTCCCGCTGACGACCGCTCCGGCGACTTCCGTCGGTCCGTCGGTACCATCAGTGCCGATCGCCGCCACCCACACGTTCGGAAGTCCGGCGATAGAGATGGCCGCGGCGGCGGCGAATTCCTGCGCCCGTCCTCCTTTCCCTCGGCCTGTGACCGTGACCGTGGTTTCGCCTCCTGCCACCACACAGCAGGGGCGCCGCAACGGATCTCTTCCGCCGGCCGCCCGGCGGGCGAGTGCGGCGAATTGCCGCGCGGCATCCTGAGCCTCCCCCGTCAAGGCGGTTGAGAAAAGGACGGTCCGGAACCCGCCCTGTCGAGCGACATGGGCCACGGCGCTCAGCATCGCACTATTATTGCCGATGATTTGGTGCTGAACATGATGCAGTCGCTGTGAACCGGGTTTCAACGTTTCCGGGACGCCACCGCGCCGCCCTCGCAGCAAATGGCGACGCACCGACTCGGGAACGAGACGCCAGATTTTGTATTGTCGTAACACTGCGATCGCATCGGCATAGGTCGTCGGATCGGAAGCCGTCGGCCCGGAGCCGATGGAAGCAAGATCGTCGCCGACCACGTCTGAAAGAATGAGCGTGACAATCCCGGCCTTGGTGGAGGCGGCCAACCCTCCTCCTTTGAGCAGCGAGAGATGTTTGCGCACGGCGTTCATCTCTTGAATCGTTGCACCGCATTTGAGGAGGAGCTGCGTGGTCTTCCGCTTATCCGCCAGACTGACGCCCGGCGCCGGCGCCGGTAAAAGACTCGATGCACCCCCTGACAGCAACACAATGACGAGATCACGTGGGGTGAGGCCGGCGAGCATCGCACGAAGCTGTGTCGCAGCCTGGAGTCCTGCGCGATCTGGAATAGGATGGCCGGCCTCGACAATTCTGATCTGCTTGGTCGGCACTGTATGCCCGGCCTTCACCACGACAAGGCCTCCTGCCAATCTGAGTCCCAGCACGCGTTCCAGCGCCTGGGCCATGCGAGCCGAGGCTTTGCCTGCTCCCACGGCGATCACGCGATCATATCGCGTCAGATCGTAGGTTCGCCGACCTATTCGAAGGGACGGTCCAGCGAGAGAAACGGTGCGCAGCAGAGCCTGGTAGGGGTCAGCCGCCTGCAGCCCTGCGGCAATCATTTTCCGCAGAAGCGGTCGTACCGGGGAGGCAGGAAGGCGGAGAGGCATTGATATGTGATGGAAGCTAGGGAGTCTTGTCTTGTTTGAAACAGCGGTTCGGACAGGTCTGACGAGGGACTTTGATCTGATAGGTCCCGCGGGGGAGGATATCCTTCTTGAACTCCGGATTCAGCATTCGCAGTTCGAGATAATAGGTCCCGAACTCTTCCGCCACGGAGGTCAGCGCGCGCTGCGCTTCTTTAATATTGATCATGACGGTTTCCGTCTCAACCGGACTATAGAGGTCCTTCTTCGTGAGGCCCAGGTACTTCTCCGGTTGCGAGTAGATTTCCTTGGCGGCGATGATGCGCGGGACGTACCGCATCGTTTCCCGCGGGCCGTGCATCTTCCAATAGTCCGTCACCTTCTGTTCTTTCAGCAATTTTCTCACGCGATCTTCGCCGGCATTATAGGAGGCCATCGCCAGGAACCAATCGCCATGCTGAAAGTCTTTCAAATAGCGCAGGTACTTGATGGCCGCTTCCGTCGACATTTCCAGATTGCGGCGTTCGTCTCGAACCGCGTCGCTCTTGAGCTGATAGCGCCGCCCGGTCGATCCGATGAACTGCCAGGGGCCCGACGCTTTCGCGCGCGAATAGGCCGCGGCCACACACTTGCTTTCCACCAGCAACATATATTTGAGATCGTCGGGCAATCCGGCCTCGGCCAGTTGCCGTTCGGCAGGCGGGAAACATCGGCCTGTGCGTTTTGCGAGAATGATGCTTTCGCCCTGATCTTCGAGGAATTGATAAAACTCATATTCGATGCGTTCCCGCACCTGCCAATTGTCCAACGGAATGGTTTGGCCAGCAAAGGTGAGTTTGTCGGGCAGCTTGAACGAACTGAGAAAGTACCGTTCCCCTTCCCGCTTGATCTCCGGAAGAATCACCAGGCGATCCTCCGGCTCCGGTTGGCCCTCAAGAGGTTCAGGTAAAATGAGATCCTTCTCGTTGTCGGGCTTCAAGACATCTTTGCTGTCCGTTTGGTCCGTCGCCGCCCGCGCTGCGGAACAAGCGAGCAGCAGGCAAAAACTCAGCACGACGGCGGAGAATACGATCCGCATCTTCGGTGCAATCATTCAGGCGCTCCTCTGAACGAACAGGTGAGAGAGGTGAACCGGCGAGGCCATGCTAGCAGCTCACCCAACGACCGGCAAGCGGAATGCGGTTCTCGTTCATGGTAGACTGCCGACCAGCATGCGAAGCCTGAAGGTGTTGAACGCCGCGATCGCCGACTGTACGGCCTGCAGTCGCTTGGTGGCGTATCGCCGCGAGGTGGCGCGGACAAAACGACGCCAGTTCATGGACTGGACCTATTGGGGACGACCGGTCCCGGGCTTCGGCGATCCGCACGCACGGCTTTACGTGCTCGGCCTGGCTCCCGCCGCCCATGGCGGCAATCGCACGGGTCGTGTGTTCACCGGCGATCGGAGCGGCGATTGGCTCTATGACGCGCTGCATCGATACGGCTTCGCCAACCAGGCGTCGTCCCTCCATCGTGACGACGGGCTGACCCTCTCGGATTGCTACATCGGCGCGACTGTACGCTGTGCGCCGCCGGACAACAAACCCGCACCCGATGAATTTGAACAGTGCCGGCGGTTCTTGCGGGAAGAGATGCGGCTGTTGAAGCAGAAGCAGGTCGTCATTGCGCTGGGAAAGATTGCGTTCGACCACTATCTCAAAGTCTGCCAGCTTGAAGGGCTCGTGATCCCCTCCCCCGCTCCCAAGTTCGGACACGGCGTCTCGTATCGGCTGCCGTGGGGTATCCTGCTGCTCGGGTCCTATCATCCCAGCCAACAAAACACGTTTACGGGGAAACTCACCCGTCCCATGTTCTATTCCGTCTTTGCCGCCGCACGCCGTGCATTGAGATAAAAGCATCGCGCGGCCCAGCGCTCTACTTCTTTGTCTGGGCGTCCCAATCGGCCAAAAACTTTTTGAGGCCGAGGTCGGTCAACGGGTGTTTCACCAATTGCTGAAAGATGCCGAAGGGCATCGTGCAAATGTGCCCGCCGGCCAAGGCCGCTTCCACCACATGCTGCGGATGCCGGACGCTCGCGACCAATACATAGGTTTTGAAGTCGTAATTTTTGTAAATCGTGACGATCTGGCGAATGAGCTCCATGCCGTTCGAGCTGATGTCGTCCAGACGCCCGATAAAGGGCGATACGCACCAGGCCCCGGCCTTGGCGGCCAAGAGTGCCTGGGTCGGCGAAAAACACAGCGTGACGTTCACCTTGATGCCTTCAGCCGCCAACCGCTTCGTGGCCTTCAAGCCTTCCGCGATCAAGGGCACCTTCACCACGATGTTCTTGTGGATCTTGGCGAGCTCTTTACCCTCCTTGACCATGGCATCCGCCTCGATGCCGACCACCTCGGCACTGATCGGCCCATCCACGATATTGCAGATCTCGACGAGCACCTCGCGAAACACACGTCCTTCTTTGGCCACCAAGGAGGGATTCGTGGTCACGCCGTCCAATAGGCCGAGACTGGCGGCCTCCTGAATTTCTTTGACGCTGGCCGTATCGAGATAGAACTTCATAGGTTGATCCTTTCGCTACGGGATGAATGACGTGATTCGTTATCGGTTATTCTATGGTGAAGTCAACGTAGCTGCAATCTTCTTCGGCACTGGTTTGACAGGTTTCGGAACGACCGTTAGAATCCGTCAACTTCAGACGCATGATTGCGTTGACCGATACGACGACAGAGGAGACCACCGATGCGACCATCTGCCTGGCTGCTGTCCCTGTGCTTTGTGCTGACCGCCTGCGGCGGTGGCAATCCCTACCTCGAAGCGTCATTGAAGCCGGCTGAACTGCAGGGCAAGGACAAAGCCTGGTTTGAAAAGAACTGGGGCGCGCCGGATGGAAAGGCTTCGCGGTTCTTCGGCGGCGAAACCTGGACGTACTATCGAATCGCAGGCGTAAAATCAGGCCCTCCGTTGTTTAACTTTTCTCCCAACCAATGTCAGATCACGCTGAAGTTCGACAAGGAAGAAAAGCTCTCCGACTATAGTTATTCCGGCTGCTAGCCCGACTGCTGCTTCTGAAACTCCGCGGCACAATCGCGGCTGCAAAAGCAGTAGGTCTGCCCACCGATCCTTTCAACGAATGCAATCTTCCGCGGCACAAACGTGCGGCACACCGGATCCTGCACCATCTGATCCTGATCCACGGAGGTGCCCCGGTCGTCGAGCTGTCGCTGTCTAAAATCACGCAAAGCCCGCCTGAGCAGGAAGTAAAGGATTACGAGCAATCCGAGGATCAGCAAAAATCTATACATAGTGGGCCATATTTTGCGGGACTACAATCCTATGGGAGCGAGTGGGACCTGTCAAGGTACGAGCATGGCACACATCGCTAGCGATACTACTAGAGCTTCCTGCGCAAAGGGCCCACGGGACTAGGGCCGCATGGGGACTCTGCCCCTGCAACTCCAGTACTTCAGGAGGATATGCTTCCATTTCATCGAATGTTAGATTGGGCCCATGAAGACATGCGATAAGTGCCGCGGAACAATGTTACCGGAACGGGCAGTGGATTTGGACGCCGGGCTTGCGATCACAGTGTTTGCGTGCTTGAACTGTGGTCGTCGGAAAGCAGCGGACCAGGAGCCTCGGCCTCTGACGGCTAGACATTGACCGCTATGACAGAACCAAAACCGCCGATCTACGATGAGCAGAAAGCTGCGGAAGCAACTTTTACTGGGGCACCGTCCCATCCTCAGTGGACGGAAGCAGCAAAGCTGCTCTACGTCAGGCTCTTAGCTGAGAAGAAGCGGCGCAGGTGATAAGCCGGGCGCTCGCCGTCTTGCCTCAACCCAAACAATCTGGCTGCACCTCTCGTTAGTAACTTCTCCCATCAAGAATCCGGTTCGCACGACGCCATCCAATCATTCATCATAACCCTTCAGTCGATACCGGATGACGGCACGGATAGAGGTTGTCCTAAGATAAATATGGATGGAGGGGAAATGAGTGGCTTACCGGAGGCTTAAGACGTCCATCATGTCGTAGAGACCGGGAGGCTGGCGAACCACCCAACGTGCGGCGCGCAAAGCCCCACGGGCAAAGGTGTCACGGCTGCTTGCCCTGTGCGTGACCTCAATCCGCTCACCCATGCCACCGAACAGAATCGTGTGGTCCCCCACAATGTCCCCGGCCCGAATGGTCTGAATGCCGATCTCGCCTTTTGTCCGCTCGCCGATCAATCCTTTGCGGGCATACACCCCGACCTGATTGAGATCCCGGTTGACCGCGCGTGCGAGCACTTCCGCGATCTTCAAAGCCGTCCCGCTCGGCGCGTCTTTCTTCAATCGGTGATGCGCCTCGATCACTTCGATGTCGTAATCGTCGCCGAGCGTCTTGGCCATCTCGCCGATGACCTTATAGATCAGATTCACGCCGACACTCATGTTGGGAGAGAATACACAGGGCACCCGGCGAGTCAACGACTTCAGTTCATCCAATTCTACCGGCGAAAATCCTGTCGTGCCGATCACCATCGCGCGGCGATGCTGGGCGACAATCCGCAGATGTTGCAGCGTCGCTTCCGGAGACGAGAAGTCGATGACGACTTCTCCGCGCTCCATCAAAGAAGGGAGATCATCCGTGATGGGAACTCCCGCTCGTCCTGATCCAGCGGTTTCTCCGGCATCTTCTCCCAGAGCATGGTGCCCCTTCCCTTCCAAGGCTCCCGTGAGGGTCAAGGCGGTAGAGTCCCGCACCAGCGACACCAAGCGGCAGCCCATACGGCCGGCAGCGCCTGCAACCACGACTTTAATCATCGCGTCATGTCCCTCGGCAGTCACCTGGATCAGATCAATCCGGCGTCTTTGAGCACGCGAACCAGTTTGTCGCGGGTGTCCTGCGCCATAGGACAGAGCGGCAAGCGCAGCTCGGGATCGATCTTCCCCATCATCCCCAACGCTTCTTTCACCGGGATGGGATTGGTCTCGTAAAACAATGCGGCAAACAAGGGCGAGAGCTGGAAGTGAATCCGCCGGGCCTCTTGAATCTTGCCATCGGCAAAGGCCTTCACGAGATGGGCCATGTCGGTGGGCAGGAGGTTCGCCGTCACCGTGATGACCCCTTTCGCGCCGACGGCCATCATCGGCAAGGTCAAGGCATCATCGCCGGCCAATACCGTGAGACGGTCGCCGCACAGCTGCACAATGTCAGACGCTTGCTGGACTGACCCACTGCCCTCCTTGACGCCGACAACCGTCTTGATCGCCGACAGCCGCGCAATGGTGGACGGCAGGATGTTGACGCCGGTGCGTCCCGGAATGTTGTAAAGCACCAGCGGAAGCTCCACGGCTTCTGCGATGGCTTTGTAATGGCGGTACAGCCCTTCCTGCGTCGGCTTATTGTAGTACGGCGTGATGAGGAGCGCCGCATCGACTCCGGCCTCTTTCGCATGTCTGGTCAGCGCGATCGCTTCATCGGTGCTGTTGGAGCCGGTTCCGGCAATGACCGGTACCCGACGCTTGACCACCTCGACCGTCAGCTCGATGACCCGATTGTGCTCCTCATGGGAGAGCGTGGCCGATTCGCCGGTCGTGCCGCAAGGAACGATGCCGTTTGTGCCCTTGGCAATCTGCCACTCGATCAAGTCGGCCAGGGCCCGCTCGTCCACCTTGCCCTTTCGAAAGGGGGTGACGATCGCGACGAGAGAACCGGTAAACATAAAGACTCCTCTTAGGTCAAGAATGCGGGAATCGTTTCGCCTCTGATCAAATCGTCATAGGTCTCGCGCGCCCGGATGACATGGATTTCGCCGTCCTTGACGAGCGCCTCGGGAACCCGTGGCCTGGAATTATAATTCGACGACATGACGAACCCGTAGGCCCCCGCGCTCATGACCGCCAACATTTCACCCGGCTTCACTTCTGCCAATGCCCGGTCCTTGGCCAAGAAGTCTCCGGATTCGCAGACCGGCCCCACCACGTCCACCTGGTGCTTGGGCCGATGACCTGCTTCCTCTTTCAATGGGCGGATTTCATGGTACGCGCCATAGAGACTCGGCCGGATCAAGTCGTTCATGGCCGCATCAACGATGACAAAACTCTTGGCCTCTCCTTGTTTCAAGTAGAGCGCCTTCGTCACGAGAATGCCGGCGTTGCCCACAATGACGCGGCCCGGTTCCATCACCAAGGTGACGTTCAGGTCCCGCACGAGCGGTGAAATCGCATCGGCTAAATCTTGCGGTTGAGGGGGCGTTTCGTCGGCATAGGTGATTCCGAGCCCGCCGCCGATATTGATGTATTGAATGTTGATGCCGTCCTGCTTCAGCGACTCGACCAGCCTGAGAATCTTCTTCATCGCTTCGACGAACGGCGTGACCTCCGTCAACTGGGACCCGATGTGCTTATGCACGCCGACGACTTCGATGTGGCGGAGGACGGAGGCGATTTTGAACTCTTCCAGCGCCCGGTCGGCCGCAATGCCGAACTTGCTCTTTTTGAGGCCGGTGGAAATGTAGGGGTGCGTCTTGGGGTCGATATCGGGATTGATCCGCAACGCCACGCGCGCCTTTTTCCCGGCCGACGCCGCCACGTCGTTGATGGCCTGCAACTCCGCCGGCGATTCGACGTTGAACATCAAAATATCCGCCTTGAGCGCATCACGGATTTCGTCGGGATTCTTGCCGACGCCGGCAAAGACGATCTTGGATGGGGGCACGCCCGCCTTCAAGGCGCGGAACAGTTCACCGCCCGAGACGATATCCACGCCGCTGCCTTCCTTGGCCATCAACCGTAAAATGGCGAGGTTGGAATTCGCCTTCATCGCGAATGCCATGATGTGGGGGATATTCTTGAAGGCGCTGTCATAGGCGCGAATATGGCGCACCAAGGTGGCGTGGCTGTAGACGTAGCACGGCGTGCCCAGTTCCTTCACGATCCGGCTGACCGGCACCTGCTCACAGTACAGTTCGCCGTGGCGATACTGGAAATCATGCATCTTGAAAATCCTCGCTTAAGAACTCGATTCCGGACAACGACAATCCCTGCAACGATGCTTCAAACGCATCCCGGAACTTGCGGTAGCGGATCTTCACGTGCGGGAGGGCCGCCTTGATCGCCTCGGAATCGATCAGGGTCCGCAGCGCATCGGGCGTCGCCTGCTTCAGGTGCTCGAAGTTGACGATGACGTCCAAACGGGCTTTCTCCGACGCGTCCGTGAGGCGCTGCAATAATTCCTGGGCATTGAGACGATCCAACGCGCCTTCCAGATCCACAAAGAGCGCGGCGAACTTGTCGTGCCGCTTGGCTTTGATGTTCAGCACCAGGTTTTGCGCGGCCGGCTTTTGATCCAGCCGTTGCTTGATGGCGTGGAGCGCGCTGGGAATCAGGTTCTCCGTATCAAAGGTCGGCAATTTCGTCTGGAGATTCTTGAGGACCTTGGCCAGGGGCGACAGTTCCCCCTTGGGACAGGCCCGTTTGACCAACTTCCTGAATTCACGATTCATTTCCCATCGAGCGATCAGCCGCTGTTGGGTCCCGGACAGGCGCCGCCAGATGTTCGGCAAGGAATAAAATTGGTGATTCGCCCAGTGGAACCCTTCCTGTAATTGGTCCGGCGTCATCCGGCTGGGGTGGAAGACGACGTGCTTGCCGTCGTACTTGGCCCAGTCCCGGTCGAAAATCCGGCCGGCTTTGTTGTAGCGATCAAAGAGGGCCGTGCCCGGCAACGGCGTAAGCACGTTGAAATAGGCCAGCTCCACCTGATTCTTGGTCAAAAACTCGACGGCCCGCTCAAAGACGGATTCGTCGTCGTTATCGAAGCCGAACACGATCCCGGGATTCACCATGATGCCGTGATCGTGGAACATCTTGATCTCTTGCGAGAACTTCTGCACCCGGTTGAACGGCTTGTTGGTTTCTTCCAAACAGTCTTCGTCGAGCGATTCCATGCCCACGAACACCGACACGCAGCCGCTCTCCGCCGCCAGCTTCACCATCTCTTCGTCGTCGCCCAGGAACAGGGTGGACTGGCAGCCCCACTTGATGTTCAAGGGTTTCAGCGCGGCCCACAGTTCCCGACAGTACGCGCGATTGCTGTTGTGGAGATCGTCGACAAAGGCGACGATGCCGCCGTCCTCGATGCCGACTCGAATGCGCAACGTCGTCCTCAAAGCCTGCCAGAACGGCTCGGTGGAGATCCGTTCGATCAGCTCGCTGCGCACCCACCGCTGCACCTGCACGATTTCCTTGACCACTTCCTGGACCGGACGCCGCCTGGTCGTCTTGCCGTTGAACGGCGAGACACTGCAGAATTCGCAATCGAAGTGGCACCCGCGCGTCGTAAAGCTGCACTGCCGCGTCATGTAGGCGTCGGGACTGAGCAATTCCACCCGCGGACTCTTATAGTTTTCCAGCGACGGGAAGGAGGTCATCCGATATTCACGCTTCATCTGCCCGGCCTCATAATCCGCCACCAATTCGGGCCAGAGGTCCTCCGCCTCTCCGCAGACAATCGCGTCGCAGTACTGGAGCGCTTCTTCCGGACAGTAGGTCGGATGGACGCCGCCCATCACAATGACCTTGCCCCGCTTGCGAAACTCCGCGGCGATCTCGTAGGCCCGGGGGGCGTAACAGGTCATGATGGAGAGTCCGACCATCTCGCAGGGATCATCAAAGTCGATATCTTCCACCGCTTCGTCGACGAGATCGACGTCCCATGATTCGGGCGTATAGGCGGCGATCGTCGGCAGGCTCAGCTTGGGAAACCACACGGCGCGGCGCTCGGCAGCCGTCAGATGATACGGATTGTTTCGAGGATACGGATCGACTAAGAGCAACCGCCGTTTGGCTGCGGTGCGTCCCTGGTCCTGTGCAACCCGTGTCGGCTGGATGAGCTTCATCTGATCCCTCCTCATACCGCGCGCCCTGTCGGATGACAGGAGCGACGCGGCGCCGTTGTCGTGATGGACGATATTATCGTCCGCCGATTGGTCTCAGCGGCGGCAAGTTTTCGTCTTGCCCCGGCGGTTCCACCAACTGTGGTCCTTCCGTCTGCATACTGTCAAGCGCGGGGGCCTGCTGTACTCCCTGCTGAGCCCGCTGTTTGTCTTGCTGTTCCATTAGAGGCGCGATGCCGACATTTTCCGGTGGAACGGGAGGCCCGACGGTTCCGCATCCGCCGATCGTGCAGACCACCATGATGTACGCCCGCCAATCCCGCATCAAGACGCCTCTCACCCCAGCGCCTTGGCCCAATCACGCAGGCGGCGTTCCACTTGTTTGGAGGCCGTGCCGCCGATCTGAGCCTTGCGATCGATCGCCCCTCGAACGGTAAGCCTCTGCAAGACCGATGGTTCAAACTTGGCGGAAAAATTTCGCAGCTCCTCGACCGAAAGCTCACCCAGCTCTCGTCCGTGGTCCAGCGCCCATCGCACGATGCGCCCGGTAGTCGTATGGGCTTCGCGAAACGGCACGCCCTTGGCCGCAAGATAATCGGCTATCTCCGTCGCCAACATCCCGCCCCCGCTCAGCGCTCGCGTGAGCGCTTCCCGATCGACCGTCAGCCGGCGCATCAGTTCCGTCATGACTTCCACGGCGCTGTCGGCCTGGTCAACCGCATCGAACAGAGCCGGCTTGTCTTCCTGAAGATCCCGATTATAACTCATCGGGAGGCCCTTGAGGGTCGTCAGCAAGCCGATCAGATGACCGTAGACCCGGCCGGTTTTCCCTCGCACGAGTTCGGGCACATCGGGGTTTTTCTTCTGCGGCATCATGCTGCTGCCGGTGCAAAACGCATCGGGCAACTCGACGAAATGAAATTCCTGGGAAGACCACAGGATCAGCTCCTCGCTCATTCTCGACAGGTGCATCATGAGCACAGACAACGCCGCGACCACCTCGATCATGAAATCACGATCCGAGACGGCGTCCAAACTGTTCTGCGTCACGGCGGGGAAATCGAGCAGCGCGGCAGTAAATTCCCGATCGACCGGGTAATTCGAACCGGCGAGCGCGCCGGATCCCAGCGGCATGACGTTGACGCGTGTCCGCGCATCCCGCAGCCGCTCTTTGTCCCGTTCAAACATTTCGACGTAGGCCAGCAAGTGATGGGCGAACAGCACGGGCTGCGCCCGCTGCAGATGCGTGTATCCCGGCATCGCCACGTCGCGATTGATCCGGGCCTGCTGCACGAGCACCCGCTGAAATTCCGTGAGCCGGTCGATCATCGCCGTCAGACGATCGCGCACATACATGCGCACATCCAGCGCCACCTGATCGTTGCGGCTCCGCCCCGTATGGAGTTTGCCTCCAAGCGGACCGATGAGTTCCGTCAGCCGCCGTTCAATCGCCATGTGGATGTCTTCGTCTTCCGGGAGGAACGTGAAGCGCTCCCGCTCCAACTCATGCCGCACGCGCTGCAATCCTCGAATGATCGTAGCGGTTTCACGCCGCGTGAGCACCCCTGCTTTCGCGAGAGTCCGGCAATGGGCGATGCTGCCCTCGATGTCGTGCGCGTACAGCCGGCGATCGACCGCGATCGACCTGGTGAAGCGTTCCACCAGCCGGTCCGTCTGCTCCTGAAACCGGCCGGCCCAGGCTTTCTTGGCTCCTGCACGCGGCCTCGTCTTGCGCTTCCCTGGCGCCATCAGGACGAGGCTTTCTTCCGTTGCGCTCTGATCTTCAACCGTAACGCGTTCAGACGGATAAAGCCTTCGGCGTCCTTCTGGTTGTAGACTTCATCTTCTTCGAACGTGGCGATGTCGAGCCGATAGAGGGAGTTCTTCGACTTCCGTCCGGCCAATGTGCAGCTTCCTTTATACAGCTTCACCCGCGCCGTGCCGGTCACATCCTTCTGCGCTTCGTCAATGGCCGTCTGAAGCATTTCCCGCTCCGGGCTGAACCAATAGCCGTTGTAGATGAGATCGGCGAATCGTGGAATCAAGCTGTCCCGCAGGTGCAGAACTTCCCGATCCATCGTGAGGGACTCCAGTCCACGATGCGCGACATGAAGGATCGTTCCGCCCGGCGTTTCATAGACCCCGCGCGACTTCATGCCGACATAGCGGTTCTCAACCAGATCGACCCGGCCGATCCCGTGCGCTCCGCCCAGCTTATTGAGGTGTGCCAGCAGCGTGGCTGGGCTCATCTTCTTGCCGTCTACAGCGACCGGGTTGCCGGCCTCGTAGTCGATGGCCACTTCAAGCGGTTTATTCGGGGCTTTCTCGGGCGAGACCGTCATCTGGAAAATCTCGTCCGGCGGCGATTCCCAGGGGTCTTCGAGAATGCCTCCCTCGTAACTCACGTGGAAGAGATTCAGATCCATACTATAGGGCTTCGCCTTGGTGGCCGTGACTGGAATGCCATGGCGATCGGCATATTCGATCAACTCCCGCCGCGACCGCATGGTCCACTCGCGCCACGGCGCGATGATCTTCAAATCTGGCGCGAGGGCCGTGTAGGTCACTTCAAACCGCACTTGGTCGTTGCCTTTTCCGGTCGCGCCGTGCGACACCGCCTCGGCGCCTTCCTTGAGCGCGATCTCGGCTTGCCGGCGGGCGATCAATGGTCGAGCGATCGACGTGCCGAGCAAATAGCACCCTTCGTACAAGGCATTCCCGCGCAGCATGGGGAACACATAATCTTTGACGAACGTTTCCCGCAAATCTTCGACGTAGACTTTTTTCACGCCCAGCGATTGCGCCTTCGCCTTAATGGCCTGCAGATCTTCCCCTTGTCCGAGGTCGGCGCAAAACGCGATGATCTCGGCCTGATAGGTTTCTTGGAGCCACTTCAGAATGACGGAGGTGTCGAGTCCGCCCGAATAGGCCAGCACGATTTTCTTGATCGGTTTCTGCTTCATCATCAGCTTCTACTTCGCGCCTTTCTTGCTCGCAAGAAGTTGAACCAATATCGCCTTCTGCATGTGCAACCGATTCTCTGCCTGGTCGATGACCACCGACTGCGGACCATCGAGCACTTCCGCCGTGATTTCTTCGCCACGATGGGCTGGCAAACAGTGCATGACGATGGCGTTCGACTTCGCCTGTTGGAGCAGCCGCGCATTCAATTGATAGGGCGCGAGCGTCTTCAACCGCCGTGCCTGTTCCCGTTCGCGCCCCATGCTGATCCACACGTCGGTATAGACCACGTCCGCCTCCTTCACGGCCACCTGGGGATTTTCCATGACCTCGATCATAGCACCGGTCTTCTCTGCTTCGAGCCGCGCCCGATCGATCACGTGTTGGTCCGGCTGATAACCGACCGGACACCCGACCGCGATCCGCATGCCCATTTTTGCCGCGGCCTCGATCAATGAATTCGCCACGTTATTGCCGTCGCCGACATAGGCGATGGTGAGGCCTTTCAAGCGGCCTTTGATTTCTTGAATGGTGAGCAGATCGGACAGCGCCTGACAAGGATGGCTGTGATCGGTCAATCCGTTGATCACCGGCATGGTGGCTTCACACGCCCATTCCTCGACGATCGCATGGTCATAAGTGCGTATCACGATGCCGTCCAAATAGCGTGACAGGACGCGCGCCGTGTCGGCCACGGTTTCTCCCCGTGACAATTGAATATCTCCCATGGGAAGGCCAAGCGCGTGACCGCCCAATTGGTTCATGCCCGCTTCGAAGGAGACCCTTGTCCGCGTAGACGGTTTCTGGAAAAGCAATCCGAGCGTTTTGCCGGGAAGCAGCCAATGGGGAACGCCGCGTCGCTGTTTGGCCTTCAACGAGGCAGCCAACCGCAACAAGGCCTCGACTTGCGTGCGAGGCATCGTGGCCACGTCCAGCAGATCCTTGGCATAGTCGGCGGAGCGAGGTTTCTGTTGAGCCTTGCCTGCCATCAGTGATGGGCGTCCTTCCCGGTCAGCAGCCGGTGATTGAAAATCGCCGTGAGTGTGTCGATCAATTTGTCGATGTCTCGCTGTGTGATCACGAGCGGCGGCACGAAACGCAGCACCCGATCGCTCGTCGCATTAATCAGCACCCCGCGCGCCAAACAATCGGCCACGACGGCCTTGGCATCGATATCCAACTCCATGCCCTGGAGCAGCCCGAGACCGCGCACATCCCGGACCACGCGATGGCGATCTTTGCAGTCCACCAGTCCCTTCGCGAGATACTCGCCCATCCGCTTGGCCTGATCCAACATGCGGCCTTCCAGCAGCACCCGGCAGACGGCCAAGGCCGCGGCGCAGGCGAGCGGGTTGCCGCCGAACGTGGACGCATGGGTGCCGGGCGTAAAGACCGCCGCAACCGATTCCTTCGCAAGACAGGCGCCGATCGGCACTCCGCCGCCCAACCCCTTCGCCAGCGTCATAATATCCGGCTCGACTCCCAACTGTTCATAGGCGAAGAGCGTGCCGGTCCGGCCCATGCCGGTCTGGACTTCATCAAAGATGAGCAGAATATCTTTCTGCGTACAGAGCTCCCGCAAATTTTTCAGGCACTCCTGATCCGCCACATGGACGCCGCCTTCACCCTGAATCGGCTCCAGCATGATCGCAGTCGTTCTATCGCTGACCATGCTTTCAATCGCTGTGAAATCGTTGAAGGGCGCATAGGCAAATCCCGGCATCAGCGGCTCAAAACCCTTTTGGACCTTTTCTTGTCCCGTGGCGGCGATCATACCCAGCGTGCGGCCATGGAACGAATTCTTCATCGTGATGATCTCGAACCGGCCGGCTCCATGTTTTTCATGGCCATAGCGCCGAGCCAGCTTGATCGCCGCTTCATTCGCCTCCGCCCCGCTGTTGCAAAAGAACGCGCGGTCGGCAAACGAATGATCCACCAGCATTTGCGCCAGCTTCACCTGTGGCTCCGTGTAGTAGAGATTTGAGACGTGGATGAGTTGCGCGGCTTGGCGCTGAATCGCCATGACCAAATCCGGATGGCCATGGCCCAGAATATTGACCGCGATCCCGCCGACAAAGTCGACGTACTCCCGGCCTTCCATGTCATACACTTTGGAACCCCGCCCTCGCACGATCGACACCGGCTGGCGCGCATAGGTCTGCATCAAGTACTTCGCCGCATCATCTTTCAGTTCTTCAGTAGGCATGGCAAACGTATCCCCTTAGAAAGAAAGGGAAGTTAGCACAGGGTCACCATGAAAGCAATATGAACAGGCTACAAGCAGCTGAAAACAAAAGAGTCAATGCTGAGCAGCGACTGGCTCTTGACGATCAGCTCTCCATCCAGAGTGTGTTAAGCTGCGCGCCCATGAAGATCTGCGGCCAATGCCACCAACAGAATCCCGACGACGCCAACTACTGTCATCAATGCGGAACCGCCCTTGCCTCGAACACGGCAACCGCTGAGACCCTAGCTGACATCCCAAGCCCCACGACGGTATATCAGAGCGAAGAAGCTCTGTGGCGTCAGTTCATCGGCCCCCATGCCGATCGGTATTTGGCTCAGTTCAAGAAATTTTCATCGAACGGGCAGCCCAAGTTCGCGCTCAGCTGGAACTGGCCCGCCTTCTTGTTTATTTCGTTTCTGTGGTTTCTCTACCGGAAGATGTACTTGCACGCCGTGGTCTATGCCGTCGGTCCGATGCTCTCGACCTACCTTACCGGCGACATCACCGTCGGCCTCGTCTGGAGCATCATGGCCGGCGCCACGGCAAACTACCTGTACTATTGGCACTGCAAGGAGCAGATTGCGGAGATCAAGAAAGCCGTCGGCATGAATCACGCCGCGCAGGAGGCGGCATTGAAAGAAGCAGGCGGCGTGCAACCCTACGTCATCTGGGTCGGTATCGTGTTGTATATCATCTTCTTCGCGACACTCGTGAAAATGATCGAGGAAGGCCCGCTGGATAAAGACAAGCTGCCGAGAAAACCCGCCAAACCGGCGGCGATGACGAACGCCTAGCTCCTGATTACTGACGGCTACCCCTTATCCTCCACCGACACCTTGGCCTCGCTGCCAGGTGATCCAGGCCTGGAACCACTGAAAGTCCTGTTCATAGGCGGCGCCGCCGGAATCGGTCGCTTCCTGTTTCTGTTCCAACTGGGTATAGGTGCGCGGCCAGTTTTTCTGCCACCAGGATTTGAGTTCGTCCGGGCTGTAGGCCTGTGCGTTTTGATTTAGAATGCCCGCCGCCGTGCAGAGCGGGGCGACGAGCGGCCAGTAGCGGTCTTTGCCGAGACCGAGGCTGCGGAAATGTTCGCGCAGCAGAAAGACCACCCACAGTTCGGCGCTGTGTTTCTTGTTGTGCTTGAACGGTTGGGTTTGCCGGAGCGGGACCGGATCAAACGCTTTGACGATCGATGTATAGTCCGGGCCCCCGTAACTGCCGGCGGCTTCGGCGATCCCTTCGACGATGCTGGACAGTTCAAGCTCCGCGACGGGAGAGGGACTGATGCTCTTGCCCGGCGGGACCTCGGAGAGGGGGCTGGGTGTCGTCAGCAATTCAATCAGCGGCTTCAACTCTCGCAGGCGGACGGCAGCGGCTTTGAGAATCTGTTCGGACTCGATCCAGTAATCCGGATCGTTTTTCGTCAGCCGTTCACGGCCCGGCGGCGGTAGGACGGTCGGCACCCAATAGCGCATGAGCACGAAGAGAATGTATTCAACCCGCCCGCCGACTTGCGCAATGCGATCAAAGAGATGTCCTGCTTGCGCTCCCTTGAAAAACGCCTGCGCCCGATCGGCGACCTGCAGGCGCTCGCTCATGCCGATCCACCAGGCTTCAAGCGCAGGCCAGTGCATGTGGGAAGATTGGGAAGTCGTCATAGGTGACATCATCTGCGCGAAGAATCGGGCGGATGGTACTGCCCGCTTCCGCTGAAAGCAACCGCTTGACTTGGGGATACGATCCAGTATTCTTGGTCCTCGAATCAGGCAAGTCTTTCCTGAATCGAGAGGAATCGAGAGGAGTGCCTCATGGCTCGTTTGGTGTTGCTGCGTCACGGGGAATCGCAATGGAATCTGGAGAACCGCTTCACCGGCTGGGTCGATGTGCCGCTTTCGCCGCGAGGCATTCAAGAAGCCAAGAATGCCGGGGACAAGCTGCGGGGATTCAAGTTCGATCGGGCGTTTACTTCCGTCTTGGTTCGGGCCAACGAGACACTCCGGCTCGTCCTTGAAGCGATCGGTCAACCGAACATTCCGATCGAGAAGGATAAGGC
>CAYNLM010000035.1:0-10944 GCA_964398045.1 uncultured Nitrospira sp.
GCACCGAGGTAGCGTCCGCTCGAAAGAGCGGACGAGGATGGAAACTACGCGTGCGTGAACGAAATTGCCAAAGCCATCGGTAGCGTCCGCTCGAAAGAGCGGACGAGGATTGAAACTGTGTCGTGTATAATTTGCGTCAGCTCATTGATGTAGCGTCCGCTCGAAAGAGCGGACGAGGATTGAAACTGGTGCGATCGGAGAGACGAGAGGGAGACGGTGATGTAGCGTCCGCTCGAAAGAGCGGACGAGGATTGAAACAATTCATACGAGTACGAGGACTCGAATAATCGTGGTAGCGTCCGCTCGAAAGAGCGGACGAGGATTGAAACAAAACTCCAGCGCGGGAGGCTCGGTGGACCAAGGGGTAGCGTCCGCTCGAAAGAGCGGACGCATTCTGGAAGGGGGTTCCGGAACTTGACAGGCGGCATATGCCCCAGTAAAATGACGCTGCCTTTAACGCTCATCCTGTGAGGTGAGCAAGGAGCCTACGATGACATCCGTCCCGGCCTGTGCCGGTCAGTCCCTACGAACCTTCTCCCCACTCACGGGCGAGAGGGTTTTTTTATGTCTGCAAAAAGACGTGAAGCGTGAAGAGTAGCTCAAGGCAGGAAGAAAAACTCGTGATGGACGCCGGCGACATTGCCCGGGCGCTCACCCGCATTGCGCATGAAATCCTGGAGCGCAACAAGGGCGTGAAGGACCTGGCCTTGGTGGGCATCAGAACCGGCGGGGTGCATCTCGCGCATCGATTGGCGAAACGCATTCAAGACATCGAAAACGTGCAGATACCCATCGGCGAACTGGACATCACCTTGTATCGCGACGACCTCTCCTTGAGGAAAGAACAACCCATCCTTCGAAAGACGTCGGTGCCCTTTGACGTATCAGACAAAATTGTCGTGCTGGTGGACGATGTGCTGTTTACCGGCCGGACCATTCGCGCGGCGATGGATGGACTGATGGACCTTGGGCGGCCGGCTGAGATTCAGCTGGCGGTGCTGGTCGATCGCGGCCATCGCCAACTGCCGATCAAGGCCAATTACATCGGCAAGAATCTGCCGACCTCGCGCGAAGAAAATGTTCAGGTGTTATTGGAAGAACAGGGGGAGGATGACCGCGTCGTCATCCTGAAATCCTGACTCGGAGGATGCCATGAGTCTCAAACGTAAAGACCTGCTGAGCCTGGCTCCCTTATCGGTGGATGAAATCAGGCTGATTCTCGAGACCGCGGACTCCTTCAAGGAAGTCACCGGCCGTGAGATCAAGAAGGTGCCGGCCCTGCGCGGACGGACCGTCGTCAATTTGTTCTTTGAGCCGAGCACGAGGACGCGGACATCGTTTGAGTTGGCCGCCAAGCGGCTGAGCGCGGACGTCATCAACTTCTCCCCCTCCTCGAGCAGTGTCGTGAAAGGGGAGACCCTTCTGGATACCGCGCGCAACATCGAAGCCATGCAGGCCGACATCATCGTGCTGCGCCATTCTTCCGCCGGGGCTGCGGAGACCCTGGCTCGCGGGGTGGAATCGTCCGTCATCAACGCCGGTGACGGATGGCACGAACATCCCACGCAGGCGTTGCTGGATCTCTACACCATTCGCCAACGGGGGATGAGCTTTGAAGGATTGCGGGTTGCCATAGTAGGAGACGTGGCGCACAGCCGCGTGGCCCGCTCGAATATCCATGCGCTGACCAAGCTCGGGGCCGAGGTGAGACTGGTGGGGCCGCCGACGATGATGCCCTCCGGAGTGGAGAAACTTGGAACGAAAGTTTATTACGACATGGACGAGGGGTTGCGCGGGGTGAACGTCATCATGATGCTGCGTCTGCAATTGGAGCGGCAAGGGCGGGCGCTGTTTCCCACTATCCGGGAGTACGCCCGTCTCTATGGATTGACGGCGGATCGGGTGAAACTGGCTGAGCCCGGTGCGATCGTGATGCACCCTGGCCCCATCAATCGGGGCGTGGAAATCGCGCCGGACGTGGCCGACAGTCTTTCGTCCGTGATCCTTGACCAAGTGGCGAACGGCGTGGCGGTGCGCATGGGCATTTTGTATCTGATGTCGGGCAGCTAAAAAGTATGATTTTGTGATTTCGTGATTGGGTGAAGTGCCGAGCACTGGCGATCATCATCCACTTCGCCCAATCACCGGTTCACTCAATCACCAAATTCGAGGAGCATCGTGGCTATTCTCATCAAGGGCGGACGAGTGGTGGACCCGGGCCGGTTTGTCGGCATGGCAGATGTCTTGATCGATCAGGGCAAGATTGCGGCGGTGGGGCCGAATCTGTCCGCTCCCGCCGGAGCGACGGTCATTCAAGCCGGCGGGCAGTTGGTGCTGCCGGGTCTTGTGGATTTGCACGTCCACTTCAGAGAGCCGGGGTTTGAATATAAGGAAACGATTCAGAGCGGCAGCGCGGCTGCTGTCGCGGGCGGGTTTACAACCGTCTGTTGCATGCCCAATACCAATCCCGTGAACGACAATCAGGCGGTCACGGAGTTCATGCTGGAGCGGGCCCGGCTGGCGGGGCTGGCCAATGTGCTCCCCATCGGAGCCATTACCAAAGGGTCTGAAGGAAAGGAACTGGCTGAAATAGGGGATCTGCGCCGCTCGGGCTGCGTGGCGATTTCCGACGACGGCAAGCCGGTGATGAACAGTCTGGTCATGCGCCGGGCGATGGAATATGCGCTGGCCTTCGATCTCACGGTTGTCGATCACTGCGAGGACATTCACCTGGCCGAAGGCGGCTGCATGAACGAGGGCCTGATTTCCACCGAACTGGGATTGCCCGGCATCCCGGCGGCGGCCGAAGATGTGATGGTCGCGCGCAATCTGTCGTTGTCCGAACTGACCGGTGCCCGGCTGCATCTGGCCCATATCAGCACGGCGGGATCGGTCCGCATGGTGCGGGACGCGAAGGCGCGGGGCATCAAAGTCACTGCGGAAGCCTGTCCCCATCACTTTACCCTGACGGAGGAAGTGGTGCGCGGCTACAATACGCACGCCAAGATGAATCCTCCCTTGCGGACGTGGGCCGATGTCCAGGCGATCAAAGAGGGATTGCGCGACGGCACGATCGACGTGATTGCCACGGACCATGCGCCGCACGCGACACAGGAGAAGCAACAGGATTTCACGGAAGCGCCCTTCGGGATCGTCGGGCTGGAAACGGCGCTGTCTCTCACGCTGGGATTGGTGGAGGAAGGGGTGCTGTCGTTGGAACAAGCCGTGACGAAACTCACCTCCGCCCCCGCTGCGGCATTTGGATTGAAGAAAGGCACCTTGGCGGTCGGCGCGGATGCCGACGTCGCGCTGGTCGATCCGAATGAACAGTGGGAAGTCGATCCGAGCAAGTTCCGGTCGAAAAGCCGCAACACGCCGTTCGCCGGATGGAAGGTGAAGGGGCGAGTCACAACGACCATTGCAGGCGGACGTATCGTGTTTGGATCCGACGGAGCCGAGCGATAGGTGGATCCCAAAGTGCGATGGACGCTGGTGATGAGTCTGATGAGTGAGTGGGTCGCCTTGGGCATTTGGATTGGAGGATTGGTGGTGCTGGTTGCGGCGGTCTTACCGGCGGTCTTCAATACGTTCGGTGGCCAGGATTCCGGCGGCCTCTTTCTGACCCGTGCGTTCGAGGGATACAACCGCCTGGTTCTGGGCGCGATCATCGTGTTGGCCGGAGGCATGGCCTGGCGCTCACGGCGCGCTCCCTCCCGGTATGCCGTCGGCCGTACGGAGGCACTGCTTTTCGCGATGATGGTGCTGATCGCCGGAATGATTATTTTTTACCTGCATCCATTAGCCGCCGCGCGCCAAGCCGAGGCGTTTGCCTTGAAAGCAGGAGAAGGAAGGAAAGAGGCCTTGGAGGCGTTTTTTAGACTGCACATGCCGGTGCGTTCTCTGTATATGGTGAATCTCGGCCTGGGGCTTCTCTTGGCAGGAGTCAGAGTCCGCACGTGGATCAGTCATTCGGAGGGAGTATGAAACGGGCGTTGCTGGCTCTTGCGGACGGGGCGGTCTTTGAGGGGCGCGCGCTCGGCTACGAAGGCGAGACGGTGGGCGAAGTCGTGTTCAACACGGCCATGACCGGTTATCAAGAGGTGCTCACTGATCCATCCTATAAAGGACAGATCATCACGATGACCTGTCCGCACATCGGCAATTACGGCGTCACGTCGGAAGATATCGAATCGCGGCGCATTTGGGCCGAGGGATTTGTGGTGATGGAAGCGAGCCGCCTCGCGAGCAACTGGCGTCACCAGCAGACGATTCACGACTATCTGACGAAAGCCAAGATCGTGGCGATCGAAGGGCTCGATACCAGAGCGTTGACGCGACACTTGCGGGAACATGGGTCGCAGCAGGGGGTCATTACCCACGTCAACCTGGACCCTGCTCGTGCCGTGCTCAAAGCCAAAGATGCTCCCGGCATCATCGGGCGGGACCTGGCGGCGGAGGTGACGTGCCGGCAATCCTATGAATGGAAAGAGGGATCGGGAGCCTGGACACCGAATGGCACGCCAAAGCCGGCTGCGCGGCGTCCTTGGCGGGTAGTTGCGTATGATTTCGGCGTGAAGGAAAATATTCTGAGGCGGCTGGTCGATGTGGGATGTCAGGTGACCGTGGTGCCGGCCTCGACCTCGGCGGCCGAAGTCGAAGCCTTGAAGCCGGACGGCGTGTTTCTGTCGAACGGTCCCGGTGATCCGGAGGGTGTGCCCTATGCGATGGAAGCCGTCCGGGCGCTCATCGGCCGTCGCCCGATTTTCGGGATTTGTCTCGGGCATCAGATTCTGGGGCTGGCCTTCGGCCTCAAGACGTATAAGCTCAAGTTCGGGCATCACGGGGCGAATCATCCCGTGATCGATCTCCGGACGAGGAAGGTGGAAATCACCTCGCAGAACCATAATTTTGCCGTCCAGATTCCAACGCCCATGGCCGGCGTGCCTGAGAAACCGATGGTGGTCCAGACGACATATGGGAAGCTGTCCGTCACTCATGTGAGCTTGAATGATCAGTCCATTGAAGGCATGCGGTGCCTGGATCAGCCGGTCTTTTCGGTCCAGTATCATCCGGAAGCCTCGCCGGGTCCTCACGACTCGGCCTATCTGTTTGATGAATTTGTTCGCCTGATGGAGACACACCATGCGTAGCCGATCCGTGCTTATGCTGCTGCTTGCGATGACGATGACGGGATGCACCTTCAATTTTCCGCTGTTCCCCGGTCCGGGGCCGCTGCAAGAAACGCAGGTCGGCGGAACGGGGAAAGCGAAAGTGCTGCTCATGGAAGTGTCCGGCGTGATCAGCTCCCAGGAGGGGGATGGATTCGTGCCGACGCCGAGTCTCATCGCCGGCGTCAAGGAGCAATTGAACAGGGCCGCCCAGGATGAAGCGGTGAAGGCCGTCGTGTTGCGCATCAATACGCCGGGCGGAACCGTGACGGCATCGGATATCATTCACCACGAGCTGAAGACATTCAAAGCCAATCGTAAAGTCCCCGTCATCGCCTCGATCATGGATGTGGGGGCATCGGGCGGTTATTATATTGCCGCCGCCGCCGACTCCGTTTTGGCCCATCCTTCTTCCGTGACCGGCAGCATCGGGGTCATCATGTTGACGATGAATGCCCGGGGCCTCTTGGAAAAAGTCGGAGTGGAAGCCACTGCCGTGACTTCAGGACCGCGCAAGGATATGGGTTCGCCCTTCCGAACCATGACGGTGGAAGAACGCGCCATCTTTCAAAGTCTGATCGATTCCTTTTACCAGCGTTTCCTGAGCGTCGTGCAGGAAGGGCGGCCCCATCTTCAGATGGAGCAGATCAGGAAGCTGGCCGATGGGCGCATTTACACGGGCGACCAAGCCAAGGCGGCGGGGCTTGTCGATGACATCGGCTACTTGGAAGACGCGGTGGAGTTGGCGAAAAAGAAGGCCGGCCTGACAGAGGCGCGGGTCGTGATGTACCGCCGTCCCGGCGAGTATTCCAATAACGTCTATTCCAAACTGACGGCGCCCGGCCCGTTGGCCGCCTTGGGGAACTTCGACCTGTTGTCGTTCGTCCGAGGCGGCACGCCGCAGTTCATGTACCTGTGGATGCCGTAACAAAAAAATGAGTGATTTGGCGATTTGGTGATTGAGTGAAGGGAATGATCAACTAACTCAACCTCGTGTACGTCCTTATGTCAATCACCAAATCACCAGATCACCACATCACCAAATTCTTCGCGGCTCCCGTCTCCCGCCGTTCTCTGCTGGCTCTGGGGGCTCGCGGATTGGCCGGATTGTATGCGGTCTGCGGCACGGGCGCTGCTCTCGGGCTGTTGAGCGCGCTGGGAGGCTGTTACCGAGCCCCCGGGACTGCGCGCGATCAGCTGATTTTTTTCTCAGAGGAGAAAGAGCTGGAGTTCGGCATTCAAGCCTTTCGCGAGGTCTTGCGTCAAACGCGCCTGAGTGAGAACCCGGAGGTCACCGAGATGGTTCAGCGCGTCGGGCAAAGAATCGCCAAGGCCGCCAATAAACCGGATTATCAATGGGAGTTTGCCGTCATCGAGGAAGACAACATGGTCAACGCTTTTTGTCTCCCCGGAGGAAAAGTGGCGGTGTTCACCGGCATTTTGAAAGTGACGAAAGGCGAAGCGGGATTGGCGACCGTCATGGGCCACGAAATCGCGCACGCGCTTCAGCGTCACGGGGTGGAGCGCATGAGCCGCAGCATTATCGATCAGATCGTGCAGTTGGGAGCGATCGGTGCGGCAGCCTCCGGAGCCGCCGGTAACACCGGGGCCGGAGCAATCGGAGGATTCTTAGGCGCCTATGGGATGAACGTGTCTTTGCCGTTTAACAGGAGACAGGAATCAGAGGCGGATTATGTGGGGCTTCGCCTCATGGCCGAAGCCGGCTACGATCCCCGCGAAGCCGTCCCGTTCTGGGAGCGGATGAGCGGCTGCCCAAGGCAAATGATCGGCAAGCTCTGCTTCCGATCGCAGCAGGCGATTCCCGAATTCCTCTCCACGCACCCGTCGGACGTGACCCGCATCAATCAGATCGAAGCCTGGCTGCCCGACGCGCTGCAGCACTACCACGGTCCCGGAGGCGGCGTGCAACCGGCTCCGGCCCCCTATCGGCCTCTCATCGGCCCCATGCCGCAGGCCAGCTGACTCAGAGAAGGATCCTCATGCCGAAACGCACAGACATCCGCTCGATACTCTTGATCGGTTCAGGGCCGATTGTGATCGGTCAAGCCTGCGAATTTGATTACTCCGGTACGCAGGCCTGCAAGGCCCTAAAAGAAGAAGGGTACAAGGTTATTCTCATCAACAGTAATCCCGCCACCATCATGACCGACCCGGAGCTGGCCGATCGCACCTACATTGAGCCCATCACCTTGGATGTCGTTGAAAAAGTCATCGAGCGGGAGCGCCCGGATGCCCTGTTGCCGACAATGGGCGGGCAGACGGCGCTCAATACGACGGTTGGATTGGTGAAGCGCGGCGTGCTGGACAAGTACGGGGTCACATTGATCGGCGCCTCAGCGGAAGCGATTTATAAGGCGGAAGATCGCGAGGCCTTTAAGCTGGCCATGCAGAAAATCGGACTCCGGGTGCCGAAGAGCGGGACGGCGCACCAGCGGGACGAAGCGATCAAGATTCTGGAGCAGGTCGGCTTCCCGGCCATTATCCGGCCTTCGTTCACGATGGGCGGGACCGGGGGAAACATCGCCTATAACCGGGAAGAGTTCGAAAAGTTGATCGACTGGGCCTTGGCCATGAGTCCGGTCAGCCAGGTGTTGATCGAGGAATCCGTGATCGGGTGGAAAGAATACGAACTGGAAGTGATGCGGGATCTCAAGGACAACGTGGTCATCGTCTGTCCGATCGAAAATCTCGATCCGATGGGCGTGCATACGGGGGACAGCATCACCGTGGCGCCGGCCATGACGCTGACGGACAAGGAATATCAGCGCATGCGTGATGCGGCCCTTCGAATTATTCGGGAGATCGGCGTCGATACCGGCGGCTCCAACATCCAGTTCGGCATCAATCCGGATAACGGCGATATGGTCGTCATCGAGATGAATCCGCGGGTGTCCCGCAGTTCCGCGCTCGCGTCCAAAGCGACCGGCTTTCCGATCGCCAAGATTGCGGCGAAGCTGGCCGTGGGCTATACCCTCGACGAGATTACCAACGACATCACCGGCGTCACGAAGGCGTCGTTTGAGCCGACCATCGATTACGTCGTCGTCAAGATTCCCCGGTTCGCGTTCCAGAAGTTCAAGGGAGCCGATCCGACCTTGACGACGCAGATGAAATCCGTCGGCGAAGTGATGGCGATCGGGCGGACCTTCAAGGAAGCGTTGCAGAAGGCCATCCGTTCGCTGGAGCTGGATCTGAACGGATTGGCGTCGAGGGTGGGGATCGATCGAGGCGCCCCGGCCGACTTCAATCGGCAGGACGCGTTGGAAAAAATCCTCCGCACGCTCAAGACTCCGTTGCCTGAACGGCTCTGGTACTTGGCGGACGCCATCCGGCTCGGCGTGACGAACGATGAATTATTCGCCATTACCAAGATTGATCCCTGGTTCCTGGAGCAAATCAGGGACCTCGTTATGTTTGAGCAGACGCTGGCGAAAAATGCGGAGAAAGCTTCTGCTGCGTTGACCGACGGTCTTCTATGGGAGGCGAAAGAACTGGGCTTTTCCGACGAGCGGATCGGCTACCTGCTCGGAGTCGAAGCGGCTGCGGTGCGGAAGGCACGGATGGGCACGGGAAAGGCGGCCAAGAACAGGTCGGTGACGTACAAGCGGGTGGATACCTGCGCGGCGGAATTCGAAGCGCATACGCCGTATCTGTACTCGACGTACGGGGCGGAGTGCGAAGCGCGCCCCTCCGATCGCCGGAAGGTGGTGATTCTGGGTGGAGGTCCGAACCGGATCGGCCAGGGCATCGAGTTCGACTACTGTTGCGTGCACGCCGCGATGGCCTTGCGGGACGAAGGCGTCGAGACGATCATGGTAAACTGCAATCCCGAAACGGTGAGCACCGACTATGATACGTCGGATCGACTGTACTTCGAACCTCTCACGGAAGAAGACGTCCTCAATATCATTCACCGTGAACAGCCGATCGGGGTCGTGCTGCAGTTCGGCGGGCAGACGCCCTTGAAGCTCGCGTTGCCGCTCTCCAAGGCCGGCGTGAAGATTCTCGGCACCAGTCCGGACGCCATCGATCGAGCGGAGGACCGGGAGCGGTTCCGCGATTTGCTGAACAAGCTCGGTTTACGTCAGGCGGAGAGCGGCATGGCGCGATCCGTGGATGAAGCGATCCGCATTGCGGAGGACATCAGTTATCCGGTCATGGTGCGACCGTCCTACGTGTTGGGCGGACGTTCCATGCAGATCGTCTACGATGAGGCGGATCTCCTCGAGTATATGCGTTCCGCAGTCAAGGCCTCGCCGAAGCATCCGGTCTTGATCGACAAATACCTCGCCGACGCGATCGAAGTGGATGCCGATGCCATTTCCGACGGCACGACCGTGGTGGTGGCCGGCATCATGGAACATATCGAAGAGGCCGGCGTGCACTCGGGCGATTCGGCCTGCTCCCTGCCGCCCTATACGTTGGAAAAGCCGATCATCCATGAAATCGAGCGGCAGATGAAAGCCTTGGCGTTGGAACTGGGCGTGGTGGGATTGATGAACGCGCAATTTGCCGTGAAAGGCAAGACGGTGTACGTGCTGGAAGTGAATCCCCGGGGATCCCGCACCGTGCCGTTCGTGAGCAAGGCCATCGGCGTGCCGATCGCGAAGCTGGCCATGAAGGTGATGATCGGGAAGACGCTCAAGGAATTGGGGTTCACGAAGCCGGTGCAGCCGGCGCATCTCTCCGTGAAAGAAGCCGTCTTCCCCTTCAACAAGTTCCCCGGCGTGGATGTGCTGCTGGGGCCGGAGATGAAATCCACCGGTGAGGTAATGGGCATCGACGGCGACTTCGGGTGGGCCTTTGCCAAATCGCAAGCGGGCGCCGGGGCCTCGCTGCCGAAGTTCGGCACGGCGTTCATCAGCGTGAAAGAAGAGGATCGGCCGGAGGCCTTGGACGTGGCGAAGCGCCTGCAGAATCTTGGCTTTCAGTTGCAAGCGACCAGCGGTACGGCCGGCTATCTGAAAGAACAAGGCGTGGAAGTCGCCGTCGTCAACAAAGTGAAGGAAGGCCGTCCCCATATCGTCGATCACATCAAGAACGGCGTAGTGGCCTTGGTGGTCAACACCGTGCGGACGGCCTCGGCGCACACGGACTCAGTCTCGATCAGGCGGGAAGCGTTACAGAAGGGACTTCCCTACTATACGACGATGCGCGGCGCGGTGGCCGCCGTCCTAGCCATGGAAGCCGTGGCGAAAAAGGATCTGTCCATCCGTTCCCTGCAGGAGTATCATCGCGTCTAAATTGGAGGAGCCCAGTACGGCATGCCGACACCGATTACCAAGAAGGGTTATGACGCGCTCAAGGCCGAACTCGATCGGCTGCGGAAGATCGAGCGGCCCAGAGTCATCGAAGCGATTGCGGAAGCCCGCGCCCATGGCGATTTGAGCGAGAACGCCGAGTACGACGCGGCCAAAGAGCGGCAAGGGTTCATCGAATCCCGCATCGCGGAAATCGAGACGAAGTTGGCCGATGCGCGGGTGGTCGAAATCACCGGCCGAAACAGCGACACCGTTGTCTTCGGCGCGACCGTCTGCGTGATTGAGCAGGAATCTCAGTCGAAGAAACAATATACACTCGTCGGCCAGGACGAGGCCGACATGAAATTCAACAAGATCTCCGTGCAGTCGCCGGTCGGGCGCGCGCTGATCGGCAAGCGGGTCGGCGATTTTGTCGAAGTGACGACGCCGGCGAAAGTGGTGGAGTACGAAGTGGTGGAGATCAAGTTCGAGGAAGTCTAAAGTGCCGGCGGCCG
>CAYNLM010000035.1:11044-27404 GCA_964398045.1 uncultured Nitrospira sp.
GTCCCCTCATCACCCTCCTGACGGATTTCGGTGATCACGACTACTTCGTCGCCAGCATCACAGGGGTGATCCTCTTCATCAGCCACAAACAACTGGAGGTCTTGCTCAAGGACGCCAGATCCCTGGAGTTCTTCACGCTCGGCTCAGGAGAGCGTATTCCCTGTCACAACCGCCGATTCGCTGGAGCAGGGGCCGTCTGATCGATGGGCCGCTCGCGGGCGGCTGTACGATACCGAATCTATGTCTGGAACGCATGGGTCGAAACAGGTAGCGGCCGTGTGGGCCTTGCTCGCCGCCTTGGAAGGCGTGCTTGTTCTGCTGGCCCTCATCCTCTACAAGGGGTGGAGCCATCACCGCGGATTATTGGCTGTCTCTCTTGCGGGCTGTCTTGCAGCGGGAACAGGGCTGCTCCGGCTGTACAGCCTGAGCGACGGAACCCAACGGCGGGTGTTTCAGCTGACTCTGGCGATGAATCTCCTCTCCCTGGTCCTGTTGGTTCTAGTCGGGGAGGCTGTCGTCAGGATTGGGGCTGTGCCCGGTCCTCAGGGAATGACCTTTATGAACAGGAGACTGGTCCCGCGGGAGTGGCAGGCCGTGGTGGCCGCGAACCGCGACCTACTCCGCAACGCGCCGGGCAATATTTCCTATTTCGTGTCGGATCCTCTGTTGGGGTGGACCGTAGGAGCCAGCCGCACGAGCAAGGACGGCTTGTACATGAGCAGTCGAGAGGGAATCCGCAGCGCGGCGGCAGGCACCTCCTATGTAGATCGACCGCCCTCCCCCCGAATCGCGATCGTCGGCGACTCCTTTACCTTCGGACTAGAGGTTCCCTACGAGGCCTCGTGGGGAGATCAATTGGAGCGGAAGCTTGGTTCCCCCGTGCAGGTGTTGAATTTCGGAGTGGACGGCTACGGAGTAGACCAGGCGTATCTGAGATACCACAGGGATGTGCGACCGTGGCGTCCGATACTCGTGGTCCTCGGGTTTATCAACGACGATCTCTATCGAACCCTGGTGGTCTATCCCATCATCAGTTTTCCCGACTGGGGATTCCCGTTTGCCAAGCCGCGGTTTGTACTGTCCGAAGACAGGCTGAATCTGCTCAATGTGCCGCTGCCGGACCCGGAGCGCCTCCTGGCGGTAGAATCGGTCGATCGGCTGCCCTACGTCGACTATGACCCGGGATTTGTGCGTGAAGAATGGCAACACCTGTGGTATCACCGTTCCTCTTTGGTGCGGTTGCTTCTCGCGCTTTTCCCACGATGGCCCGAGCCGTCGTCGCAGGAGGCCGACGGTCTGCGCTCGAACCTCAATGCTGAGATCCTGCGTGTGTTCGTTGAGGAGGTGATCGCGGAGGGAGCCGTGCCGCTTCTCGTGTATTTCCCCAGCCGGGGAGATTTCACAGGAAACGATCGGGCGGCCAAAACGCTCCTGTTCGATGTGCTTCGGAAAAAGTCGATCGGCTTCGAGGATCTGACGCCTTGTATGGGCCGCGTAGACCCGGCGGTTTTATTTCTCGAAGGGCGCGTTCATTATTCTCCGGAGGGTAATGCCGTCGCCGCCGATTGTCTGCTTCCACGAATCCGGCAAGCGCTGGACCAGTATCAACCTGTCCCATGAAATATTCGCAGTAGGAGACGTTGTCGCCGATGCAAAGCGGAGGGGTTGTGCTCCGTAATGTCCGGTCATGGTATGAATGATCAAAAAAGAGTCATCCATTTGGTCCTTGCAAGAGTATCGGTGAATGTAAGACGGTAGGAGTCAGAGTGGGCGCGAAGAAGTCTACAGTGCCGGCGGCCGGTCCCCTCATCACCCTCCTGACGGATTTCGGTGATCACGACTACTTCGTCGCCAGTATGAAAGGGGTGATCCTCTCGATCAACCCCGAAGCCCGTATCGTCGATCTCTCCCACCAGATTACGCCGCATCAGATCGAAGAGGCGGGATACGTGTTGAACTCCTGCTATCGGTATTTTCCGGAGGGAACCGTGCACGTGGCGGTCGTCGATCCGGGCGTGGGGAGCGGCCGGCGCGCGCTGCTGGCGTCCACTGCGCAGGCCTATTTCCTGGCGCCGGACAATGGACTGCTCAGCCGGGTGCTGGGGGAAGGCACGCAGGTGGAAATCAGGCAAATTGACAATTGCGACTATCGGCTGGCTGCCGAAGGCGCGACCTTCGACGGACGCGACCTGTTCGCTCCTGCCGCAGTTTGGCTGACGAAGGGAAGGCCGGTCTCGTCCTTCGGACCAGTCATCCATGATCCCATCCTGCTGCCGATCAGGGAACCGCATCGACAGGGCGATACGTTGGTGGGCCGGATCGAGTACGTGGATCGATTCGGCAATCTCATTTCCAATTTTACGCCGCGCCATGTCCAAGAATTCCGATCATGGACCGGGAAACAGGACGTCACTCTCCGCGTCGGTGGCCGTATCCTGGAAGGATTGGTGGCGAGTTACAGCGAAGGACTCAGCGACGCGCCTGCGGCGCTCATGAACAGCAGCGGCAGAGTGGAGGTCTTCGTGAACGGCAAGAGCGCGGCCCAGCATCTTCATCTCGGCGTGGGGGCAGAGATTGTGCTCTGCTGAGGAAGGCGGACGTCATCCGCATTCTTTGTCGATGCGGTCGCAGACGTAGCTCGAGAAGGGCATGGAGCAGGTAAAGGCCGGTGACACCGCGTTGAGCACGTGCATGGAGCGGTCGTCGCCTTCGAGCACGAAGTCCATCTCAAGCTTTCTCTTGGTAATGTCCAACAGCTGGGCTCGGATGCCGGGCCGTCCCCATGTCACATAGTGCTCTTCCGTCACGCCGTCGGCGAGCACCGACGCCAAGGACACCATCTTCCTGCGCGAATATTTCGCGATCTCTTCGACGGCCAAGCGCCGATAGTCGAACTGCGCGCCGGCCAGCAGGCCCAGACCCCGGCCGGCGACTTCCAGCGCTTCGCCCAATTTGAAATTGCTGAACCCGTCATAGTGTTCGCGCCAAAAGGCCGGAATGGCGGTCGGGCCGATCTTGGCTTTGCCGTCCGCGGTGATGGTGAAGTGGACGCCGAGGAACGGGTTTCTGAGGTCGGGAACCGGATAGATGTTGGTACGGATGGATCCCGGCGGTTCGTTCGAGTAGAGGTACAGACCCTTGAAGGGGAGAATGCGATATTTTTCCGAGAATCCGTAATCCATGGCAATCTTGTCGGCATATAAGCCGGCGGCATTGACGACATAGCCGGCCTCAATCGGTCCGGAGCTGGTGCGCACATGCCCGTCTTTCCTCGCCACGTAGGCCGTGCCGAAGCGAATCTGGATGCCTTCCCGCTGGGCGTCCTGTTGCATGGCCTCTACCACGTGCAACGGATTCACGGTGGAGGTGCGCGGCGAGAAGAGAGCCCGCTGGTAGGTCTTGACGCGAGGTTCGATTGCTTTTGCTTCCGTCTCGGTGAGTGCGTGCAGCTCGATGCCGTTGGCGTTGCCGCGGCGGAGTAATTCATCCAGCGAAGGGAGGTCTCCGGCGTCCTTGGCCACGACCAGCTTGCCGCATCGGTTGATGGGGATGCGCTTCTGCTCACAATAGGCGGTCAGCTGTTCGTTGCCCAACTTGGTGAACTTGGCCTTCAGACTATCGGGGGAATAGTAAAAGCCCGCATGGAGGACGCCGCTGTTGCGCCCGCTGGCATGCGCCCCGCACGCAGATTCCTTTTCGATCAAGAGGATGCGGGCATTGCTCCGGCGTCGTCGCAGTTCGCGGGCGATGCTCAGCCCGATCACGCCTCCCCCGATCACCAGCACATCACAGGTCGTCACAGGGTGTCTCTCGCAATGAAAGTCGCGCCCTCTGTCATTCTGCAGGCAATGTTGCTATGGAATCGCGCAAAATTTCCACCATTCTCGCCAATTCATCCCGCGAGACCGACAACGGCGGCAGCAGCACAACGACATGGCCCAGCGGCCTGATCAGGAGTCCGCGCTCCCGGGCGGCCGCCGCGACCCGATGGCCGATCCTGGCCATGAGGGAATAGGGCTCCTTGGTCTGTTTGTTTCGAACGAGTTCGATCCCGACCATCAATCCTTGCTGACGGATGTCGCCGACAGGAGGGAGAAGCCCAAAGGGAGCGAGCAGCTTGGTCAAATAACTGATTTTGGCGCCGAGCGACTTCAGAACGTGTTCTCTGCGAAAGACCTCAAGATTGGCAAGGGCCACCGCGCAGCCGAGAGGATTGCCCGTATAACTGTGGCCATGAAAGAAGGTCTTGAACTCTTCATACTTGCCGCGAAAGGCCTGATAGATCTCATCCGTCGCCAACGTTGCGGCCAGCGGCATGTAGCCGCCGGTAAGGCCTTTGCTGATGGCCATCAAATCCGGCGTCACGTCTTCATGCTGGCAGGCGAACATCTTCCCTGTCCGGCCGAATCCCGTCGCCACTTCATCGGCGATGAGCAGCACGCCGTATGTGCTGCAGAGTTCACGGATCCGCTTCAGGTAGCCGGGCGGCTGCGCGATCATGCCGGCGGCCGCTTGGATCAGCGGTTCGATGATGAGTCCGGCCAACTCCCGGTGGCGCGACTTCAATATGTCCTCGATCGGATCAATGCAAGCCATCTTGCAGGATGGATAGCTCAACTTGAGCGGGCAGCGGTAACAGTAGGGTGGTTCGGCTTCCAGCGTTGGAAACAAGAGAGGCTTGAATCTCGAATGGAACAGCTCGATGTTGCCGACGCTGACCGCGCCGATCGTGTCGCCGTGATAAGCCAGTTTCAGGTGGAGAAAGCTGGTCTTGGAGCCCGCCTCCGGATGGCGCTGCTGCCAGTATTGCACGGCCATTTTGAGTGTCACTTCAACGGCCGTTGAGCCATTGTCCGAATAAAAAACCCGGGCAAGGCCTTTCGGTGCGATCGTGATCAGTTCGCGAGCCAACTCAATGGCCGGGGGATTCGAGAGGCCCAGGAGCGTGGAATGCGCGATCTTGTCGAGCTGCTGCTTGATGGCACGGTCGAGCACCGGGTGACGATGTCCGTGGAGATTGACCCAGATCGATGACGTTCCATCGAGATACTTCTTGCCGTCCGTATCGACCAGGTAGGAGCCTTTCCCTCGCTCGATGATGAGCGGCTCCTCCTGCTCCCATTCCTGCATTGGCGTGAAGGGGTGCCAGAGGTACCGGTGATCCCACTCTTTCAACTGCCGAGCTGTAGGTTTGTGTGCCATATCGATGTCCGACGATCGCTCAGGGTGGGCGTCGTTCGTCAACCGTCAATCGCAAAGACTCGAACAGGTCTTCAGCCGCTTGACGCCTGACGCATGATGATCGACGAGGCAGCCGCCTGGGGCGCGGCGCGGATTATACGGGGGGGCGATTTCTTTGACAACCTGGAGGGCAGTTACTATAATGAACCGATTTTTCCCAGAAATGAGCTAGGATTTGCAAAGCCTTATACGCAATTTCTCGATTATCGCCCATATCGATCACGGCAAATCAACCCTCGCTGACCGGTTCCTCGAAGCTACTGGCGCTGTTACTGCCCGAGAGGCCAAAGAGCAGATCCTCGATGCCATGGATCTCGAGCGTGAGCGCGGCATTACGATCAAGGCTCATGCCGTAGCGATCCGGTACCGGGCCAAGGACGGGAAGACCTACGCGTTGCACTTGATCGATACGCCGGGACACGTGGACTTCACGTATGAAGTCTCGCGCAGTCTCGCGGCGTGCGAAGGGGCGCTCTTGCTGGTCGATGCCACTCAAGGAGTGCAGGCCCAGACCATCGCCAATGTCAACCTGGCGATGGCGAACAAGCTCACCATTATCCCCGTCATCAATAAGATCGATCTGGCGAGCGCCGATGTCGAGGGCACGAAGCAGTCGATTGCGGACGTGCTGCAGCTCGATGCCGGCGACGCCATGCCGATCAGCGCGAAAGAGGGCAAGGGCGTGCCCGAAGTGTTGGAAGCGGTGATCGAGCGTATTCCACCGCCCTCCGGAGATCCCCACGCGCCGCTGAAGGCCCTCATTTTTGATTCGTGGTTCGACAACTATCAGGGGGTCATCGTCCTGACCAGAATCGTGGATGGCGCCGTCCGGCCGGGGATGCAGATCAAGGTGATGTCGAACAATCGGATCTTCGAGGTTATGGAAGTCGGACAGTTCACGCCGAAGCGGACGAAGGGCACGCAGTTGCTGACGGGAGAAGTCGGCTATCTCTGCGCCAACATGAAGGAAGTCGCGGACGTCAAGATCGGCGACACCATTACGGATGCGGTTCAGCCGACCAGCGAACCGTTCCCCGGCTATAAAGAAGTCAAACCGCTCGTCTTCTGCGGTCTGTACTCCACCGACACCGCCAAGTATGAAGATTTGCGGGACGCCTTGGTCAAGCTGCGCTTGAATGACTCGTCGTTCGTGTACGAACCCGAGACCTCGCTCGCGCTGGGATTCGGCTTCCGCTGCGGGTTCCTGGGGTTGCTCCATATGGAGATTATTCAGGAGCGGCTTGAGCGGGAGTATGGCTTGACGCTCATCACGACGGCGCCCACGGTCGTCTATCGTGTGCTGACGACGAAGGGAGACGTGCTTGAGATCGACAATCCGGCAAAGCTTCCGCCGCCCACGAGCATCGAGTCTTTTGAAGAGCCCTTCATCCTGGCCACGATTATCACCCCCGAACGATACATGGGCGCGATCCTGAAACTCTGCCAGGAGCGGCGGGGCATTCAGCGGGATATTCACTTTCTCGATCCGACGCGGGTGGTCATCAGTTATGAGATGCCGTTGAACGAAGTGATTCTGGATTTCTATGACAAGCTGAAGTCGCGCACGCAGGGCTATGCGTCGCTGGACTACGAACTGCTCGGCTATCGCGAATCCGACCTGGTGAAGATCGACATCCTGCTCAACGGCGAGGCGGTGGACGCCTTGTCCTTCATCACTCACAAGGAGCGGGCATATTTCCGCGGCCGGCAGATGGCGGAAAAAATGAAGGAATTGATCCCGCGCCAGATGTTTGAGATCGCGATTCAAGCGGCCATCGGCAACAAAGTGATCGCGCGCGAGACGATCGGGGCCATGAAGAAGAATGTGACGGCGAAGTGCTACGGGGGTGACATCACGCGCAAACGGAAGCTGCTTGAAAAGCAGAAGGAAGGCAAAAAGCGCATGAAAGCGGTCGGCAGCGTCGAAGTGCCCCAAGAGGCCTTCCTGGCCATTTTGAAAGTCGGTGATGAATGAGTCTTGAGCCGAACCAGCCGAATCTCGATGAGGTCTCCGGGTCGCCGTCGGGACGGGAGGAGGCTTCGGTCTCCCTGGCGGGGCAGAGTGCGAGCCTGGTCACGCGCAAGTCCGTCATTCGGGAATATGCCGAAGCGATCGTCGTCGCCATGCTGCTGGCTTTCGCGATCCGCGTGTTCGACGTGCAGGCCTTCAAGATCCCGTCCGGCTCCATGATACCCACCTTGCTGATCGGCGACCACATTCTCGTGAGCAAGCTGTCCTACGGGATCCAATGGCCGACGGACTGCAAGCTGCAATGGAATTTCCCACCCGTGAATTGCTATGCCTCCAAAACGATCGTGGCTTTCGGCAAGCCGCAGCGCGGCGATATCATCGTGTTCCGCTTTCCTGAAGATGAGGAGAAAGACTTTATCAAGCGCATCGTCGGCGGGCCGGGCGATACGGTGCAAGTGCGCAATAAGGTCGTGCTCGTGAACGGAGAGCCGCTGGACGACAAAGCCTTTACGCAGCGCATCGATCCCGGCATCATCGACAGCACCATCAATCCGCGGGACAACTTCGGCCCGGTCACGGTTCCCCAAGGCTCGTACTTCGTGATGGGGGACAATCGCGATCAAAGCCTCGACAGCCGGTTCTGGGGCTATGTGCGGGAGGAAAAAATCCGCGGGAAAGCGTTTCGGATCTATTGGTCCTGGAGCGGACAGGGCAACTGGACGGAGTGGGTAAGATGGGAGCGATTCGGCAAGGCCATTCAGTGAGGAGCAGGAAGGCCCGCATGGCACAAGATGCATCCAGTACGCGCAGCGTCGCGCCGTCGCCGAAAGCGCTGCGGCAGTACATCCAACGGTTCCCTCAGGCATCAGTCCTGGTGGTCGGCGATCTGATTCTCGACCATTATGTCATGGGACGCGTCAGCCGGATTTCTCCGGAAGCGCCGGTGCCGGTGGTGCATGTTGAATCCGAGTCGTGGCGATTGGGCGGCGCGGCCAACGTGTTCAACAACGTGCTGGCGTTGGGCGGCAAGGCGGATCTCTGCGGCGTGATCGGGGCGGACGAGAGCGGGCGGCTGCTGATGAAGGAACTCGGCAACAAACGGTCGGGACGCGGCGGCGTGGTGATCGATCACGACCGTCCGACGACAAGAAAAAGCCGCGTCATCGCGCATAACCAGCAGATCGTCCGGTACGACATCGAAGGCCGCAGCGAGTTGAAAGCCCCTCTGCAGCGAAGAATCCTCCGCTATGTCGAGTCCCGCTTACGGGAGCTCTCCTGCGTGGTCGTATCCGATTATGCCAAGGGCGTCGTGACGGCGGCCCTCATGTCGGAAATTACGCGACTCGCCGCTTTGCGGAAGATTCCCGTCGTGGTCGATCCCAAGGTCGAACATTTCGGCTTCTATAAAGGTGTGACGGTCATCACGCCCAACCATCTCGAAGCGACGCAAGCCGCCGGGGTGCATGGGGACGATGATCAGACCATCGATCAGGCCGGTGTCATGATCCGCCAACGCTTGGGATGCCAGTCGGTGTTGATCACCCGCGGAGAAAAGGGCATGAGCTTGTATGAAGGCGACGGCGCCTCCTGGCATCTGCCGACGCAAGCACGTCAGGTGTATGACGTCACCGGAGCAGGCGATACGGTGATTGGAACACTGGCCTTGGCCTTGTCGACCGGCGCCAGCATTAAAGATGGAGCCATTTTAGCCAATCACGCCGCCGGCATCGTCGTCGGCATGGTGGGCACCGCGACCGTGACACCGCAGCAATTGTCCGAGGCGTTGGAGCATGACTAAGCGCTCACGATCGGTCACGGTGGTGATCCCGGCCCGGTACGGATCGTCTCGGTTTCCGGGGAAGCCGCTGGTTACACTGGGCGGGAAGCCCATGGTGCAGCATGTCTATGAGCGGGCCGTGGCTTGCCGGATGGTCTCGGATGTCCTGGTCGCCACGGACGACGACCGGATCAAGCAGGCAGTCGAGCAGTTCGGCGGACGGGTGCTGATGGTGACCGGGGATTATCGCACGGGCACCGATCGAGTGGCCGCCGTGGCGCGGATGTTTGCCGGCGAATTTTTTGTGAATCTCCAAGGCGACGAAATTCCGCTGAATCCCGAATTGCTGGCCGATCTCATCGAACCCTGTATTCATAGCGGCGCCGAAATCGGCACGCTCAAGCGCGCGATGGACGCGACCGACGATCTGAGCAATCCCGCCGTCGTCAAAGTAGTGACCGATGCCAAGGGCTACGCGCTCTATTTTTCCCGCGCGCCGATTCCGCTGGTTAGGGATGATCCGGATCGCCGCGTCGTCAGCGGCTTGCACTACATCCATCTCGGTGTGTACATGTACACGAAAGATGCGCTGCTGCGCTTTGCGGCGTTGCCCACCGGCCCGCAGGAAGACGCCGAAAAGCTTGAGCAACTGCGTGGATTGGAGCAAGGGATGCGCATTCGCGTCTGGGAAACCAAGCATGCGTCCTTGCGGGTCGACACGCCGGAAGACGTCGCACTCGTGACCGAGAAATTGCAGCAGTTCGAAGCCATCAAGCGGGAACTGAATCTCGGGCGGGCGGTGCCCATCCGGTGAACGGGTCATGCGCATTCGAGTGGTGCGGTCGCCGAACAGGGGGGCAACCATGAGCAAATTTATTTTTGTCACCGGCGGGGTCGTGTCCTCGCTTGGAAAGGGCCTCGCTTCGGCCTCGATCGGGAATCTGCTTGAAAGCCGGGGCCTCAAGATCACGTTCTTGAAATTGGACCCCTACATCAACGTCGATCCGGGCACCATGAATCCCTACCAGCATGGGGAAGTCTATGTGACGGACGACGGCGCCGAGACCGACCTCGACCTCGGCCATTACGAGCGGTTCACCTCTCTGAACTTGACGAAGGAGAGCAATTACACCACCGGCCGGATTTACCACTCCGTCATCACGAAAGAGCGGCGCGGCGATTACCTCGGCGGCACCGTGCAAGTCGTCCCGCATGTGACGGACGAGATCAAGCAATGCATCATGCGCATCTCGAAGGGGATGGACGTTACGATCGTGGAGATCGGCGGCACGGTGGGCGACATCGAAAGCTTGCCGTTCCTGGAAGCGATTCGGCAAATGCCCTATGACGTCGGCCGCGAAAATGTGTTGTATGTCCATTTGACGCTCGTGCCGTACATCGGCGCGGCCGGAGAACTGAAAACCAAGCCCACACAGCACTCCGTCAATAAGCTGCGCGAAATCGGTATTCAGCCGAATATCCTGTTGTGCCGGACCGACCGGTATCTTCCCCCCGAGCTCAAGGGCAAGATCGCGATGTTTTGCAACGTGGAGAAAGACGCCGTCATTACCGCCAAGGATGTGGATACGATTTATGAAGTGCCGATCGTGTTCCGCAAGGAAGGGTTGGATGAACTGATCGTCCGCCAGTTGCATCTGGAAACCGGTCCGCCGAATCTGCGTGAATGGGATGCGATGGTGCAAAAGATCAAGCATCCCAAGCATGAAGTGAGCGTGGCCTTGGTCGGCAAGTATGCGGGATTGAAGGAGAGCTACAAGAGTCTCGCGGAAGCGTTGGTGCACGGCGGGATCGACCATGAAACCAAGGTGAACATCAACTGGATCGAATCCGAAGACATCGAGCGGCAGGGCACCGAGCGAATCCTGCGGGAAGCCGACGGGATTCTGATTCCCGGAGGGTTTGGCAACCGGGGGATCGAAGGAAAAATTACGACGATCCGCTATGCAAGAGAACGCCAGATTCCCTTCCTGGGACTCTGTCTGGGCATGCAATGCGCCACGATCGAGTTTGCGCGGAACGTCGCCGGCCTGACCGGCGCCAACAGCGCCGAGTTTGACGAGCGCTCCCCGCATCCCGTCATCCATCTGATGTCGGATCAGCAGGCCGTCAGCGACAAGGGCGGCACCATGCGGCTCGGCGCGTATCTCTGCAAGCTGGGCGAAGGCACGTTGGCGCAGAAGATGTACGGCGTCAGCGAAGTGCGCGAACGGCATCGGCACCGGTATGAGTTCAACAACGCGTACCGCGAGCAATTGACGGCCAAAGGGTTGGTGCTCAGCGGGTTGTCGCCGGACGGCCGACTGGTTGAAATTGTCGAGTTGAAGAACCATCCCTGGTTCTTGGCGACCCAGTTCCACCCGGAGTACAGCTCACGGCCGCACCATCCGCATCCGCTCTTCAGCGGTTTCGTAGGGGCGGCGCTGCGTAGAAAACTTGGTCAATAGGTAAAGGCTGAGGCTAAGGCTAAGGTTCGTCGAGGACCTTAATCTCGACCTCAGCCTTAACGTGAACCTCGGCTTTATGGCGTACGAAGTGCAAATCGGCTCATTCACGGTCGGCGCCGGTCACCGGCAGTTTCTGATTGCCGGTCCTTGTGTGATCGAGAGCGAGCAGTTGGTGCTGGACACGGCGGGGCGCATTGCCGAGATCACCAAGTCGCTGGGTATGCCCTACATCTTCAAATCGTCCTTCGATAAAGCCAACCGAACGTCGATCAAGTCCTTCCGCGGGCCAGGCATTGAGAAAGGCTTGGCAATTCTGAAAAAGGTGAAAGACCGACTCAGTCTGCCCGTGTTGACCGATGTGCATACGGAAGAGCAGGCCACGGAAGCCGGGAAGGTCGTCGACGTGTTGCAGATTCCCGCCTTTCTGTGCCGCCAGACGGATTTGCTGATCGCCGCGGCCAACACCGGGAAAGTGGTGAATGTGAAAAAAGGCCAGTTCCTGTCACCCACCGAGATGGGCAACGCCGTGAAGAAAGTCGAGGAGTGCGGGAGTCGGCGCATCATCCTCACCGAGCGCGGCTCCTCTTTCGGCTATAACAATCTGGTTGTGGACATGCGGTCGTTTCCCATCATGCGCAGCTTCGGCTATCCGGTGGTCTTCGACGCCACGCACAGTGTGCAGCTGCCCGGCGGCGGGGGAACGAAATCCAGCGGCCAGCGTGAATTCGTCGAGCCATTGGCTTGCGCGGCAGCGGGTGTCGGGGTCGATGGCTTCTTCATGGAAGTGCATCCGAACCCGGATGAGGCGCTTTCCGATGGCCCCAACATGGTGCCATTGCATCAATTGAAATCCTTGCTCGAACGGGTCTTGCGCATATGCGACGCGGCAAAACCCAGAGACTAAAACCAGCGGCTCGCCCGGTCCCCAAGGTCGTGAAGAGCCTGGGGAGTTTGGGCGACGGCAAGCGCGTGCTTCAAATCGAGGCGCGCGCAGTTCGGGCGCTCATCGACCGGCTGGACAGCAAGTTTGCCAAAGCGGTCGATGTGCTGGCCCAGTGTAAAGGCAAGGTGGTGGTATCCGGCATGGGGAAATCAGGCCTCATCGGTCAGAAGATTGCCGCAACCCTGGCCAGTACCGGCACCTCGTCGTTCTTTCTCCATCCAGCCGAGGGCGTGCACGGCGATCTCGGCATGTTGGCCCGCCGCGATGCCCTGATCGCGATTTCCAACAGCGGGGAAACGCAGGAGCTGCTGCAGCTCTTGCCGTATGTCGAGCGCATGGGCATTCCCATCGTGTCGCTGACCGGCCGCATGAATTCCACCCTGGCCAAGAACAGCGACGTCGCCCTGGATGTCTCCGTGGCCGAAGAAGCCTGTCCGATGGGATTGGCGCCGACCGCCAGCACCACGGCGACACTCGCGTTGGGCGACGCGCTCGCCGTAGCCTTGCTGCAAAAACGGGGATTCAAAGAAGAAGATTTTGCCCGGTTTCATCCGGGTGGGACGCTCGGACGCCGCCTTCTTGTCAGGGTGAAGGATCTCATGCACACCGGAGCCGATCTGCCTCAGGTCGCGGAATCAGTCGCCGGCACCGCCGCCATGTTGGAGATGACGGCAAAAAAACTCGGCATGACCACCGTCGCCGATCAGCGCGGCAAGCTGGCAGGCATCATTACGGACGGCGACTTGCGCCGCTTCATTCAGCGAGGAGGCGACTTCGCCAAAGCCACGGCCGGTGAGCTGGCCTCACGCAATCCCAAGACCATCACGGGCGACGATCTCGCCGCCAAAGCGGTGGAAATGATGGAGCGGTATTCGATCACGACGCTCGTGGTGACCGAGGGCGACGGGAACATCCGCGGCGTCATTCATCTCCATGATCTCCTCAAGAGCGGCATCGTCTAGCTCCTCCGCCTCATGTCTTCCGTTTGATTGTCTCCCTCCGATCAGGTACAAACGTACGTATGAATCGCGTGTTGGAAATGTGGAAGGAAATCGGGCAGGATTCGCTGAATCTTCCCAATCTTCTGACGTTCACCCGGATTCTGTTGATCCCGGTGTTCGTGATTCTGTTCGCGACGCCCACTCCCGATCGTTCTCTCATGGCGGCGATGGTGTTTGTGGTCGCGGCGGTGACCGACTTGCTGGACGGGTATCTCGCGAGGAAATCCGGCCAAGTGACGACCCTCGGCAAGTTGCTCGATCCGATTGCGGACAAGCTGCTGGTGCTGTCGGCCCTGATTTTGTTGGTGAACGTCGATCGGGTCAGCGCATTGGTGGCGATTTTGATCATTGCGCGGGAAGTCGCCGTGACCGGCGTCCGTGCCATTGCGGCCAGCGAAGGCATCATCATTTCGGCCGAGACGACCGGCAAGTACAAGATGGCGCTGCAAGTCGTGGCGATCGTCATGCTCATCCTCGAAGGCACCGGGCTTGCGGAGCTCGGCAATCTGCATTTGGCCGGCAGCGCGACGCTGTATCTGTCGCTGATGCTCGGCTATGTGTCCGGCGGTCGGTATGTGTGGAGCTTTTGGAAACAGGTTGTGGCCAAGGGGCTCTAGGCGTTAGGCGTGAAACGTCAGGCGTGAAGCGTGAAAGACCAGACAGCGGCGCGTAGGCTCAACGTTTCCCTGGCTTGATTGAGCGCATTGCGGTTATTCCTTCCTTTCTCTATCGGAACTTGATGGACAGCAGTTGGTTGACGGTCGTGATGGCGGTCGCCGGTTATCTGCTCGGCGCCATTCCATTCGGCGTGGTCGTCTCACAGGCCATGGGCTTGCCCGATCCGCGGATGGTCGGCAGCAAGAACGTCGGCTTCACCAACGTTCTGCGTGTGTCCGGCAAGCAAGCGGGCATCCTGACGTTGATCGGCGACATGGGCAAAGGCTGGGTGATGGGCTTTGCCGCGACCCAGTTGATACAAGAAGAATGGGCCATTCTGCTCGTCGCGCTGGCGCCGGTTCTGGGCCATCTCTTTTCGCCGTTTCTGGGATTCACAGGCGGCAAAGGCGTGGCGACGGCGCTCGGGTCTGTGCTGGGGGTTGCGCCGCTGATCGGGGTCATTTTATTGGCGACATGGCTCGGCACCGTCGCGATCTGGCGCTATTCATCCGGCGGCGCACTCGCCGCGTTCGGCCTGTTTCCTCTCGTTGCGTCGGTCCTGCATCCAACCGTCGCGTTTGTGCTCTTCTCCGTGATCGTCAGCGGTCTCATCGCGATGAAGCACAAAGGGAATATCGAGCGATTATGGAAGGGGACGGAAAGTAAGATTGGGCAAGGGCGGCCCAGTTGATCCAGTGCTCGCGGAACCCCCACATCTCCCCATTTATAGTTGTGCTGAAGGGGAACGACGTGGTCGTTCGACGCGCGCATTCGAGGATCAACCAAGCCGCCCTGTGAAGCAATAAGCAGACGAACTTGGAAGGACCATTGCGAAGGTGGTGCTCGCCTGGGGTAGGACGCGTTCTTGCGCGTCCAGGGTGGGGAGGGTGAGAACATTGCGCGCACGTAAGGATCAAACCAAGCTGCCCGATTTAAGAGAAGGGGGATGTGTGAAGAGCTGCGTCGACACGCGCAGTGAACGACAGCCTGGCCGCTCCCTATTCTTGTCTTGGGAGGGATTGGTGGAGGAGAGAAGGACCGGCGCTCGACAGCCGCAAGAAAGTAGACGCAGGTGTTATTCTGAGCAGGGAGAGTTAACGCGGCGATGAGCCGCGCATTGTCTTGTCGTCGTTCTCCATCGCCTTGTTAAAGCATGTCTCCTCAAACACCCCCGCATCGTTACGAGCTGCCGGCGTGGAGGAGGTCCACCACAGCATCGACGACTTGCCTCAAAGATTGCGATTTCAGTGTGGCAACTTCCGAGACGATGAGATCTCGATTGGCGGTGAAGAGTTTGCCGGGACGGGCATAGCTCAGGACTCGCAGCGACCCAGCGGAGAAGCTGGTGTCTTCCAACCTGATTGCCCGGGTGTCGCCGTAAGGCTTGCTTGTCACCTGGCATAGAATCCAGTCGCCCCGACCAGCGTCAGCAAGCACCACAGCCGGACGCAGTTTGGTCTGTGATAAGTCAGAAAAGGGAAAGCGGACGAGGACTACTGCACCTGCTGTAAGTGTGACCATGCTTCGTCCTCTTCCGGCCGGTTCCAGTCCTCGGCCAGTGCCGCTTCACTGAGCAGCGCACTTTCGGGCACCCCGGCCACCGGATGTTCTTCCAAGATCATGACCAGTGCTCGCCGGGCTGCAGGAAGATGGACGGGCTCTAGCAGGCGCACATTACCGTGCTCATCGATCACGGCTTCAACTGTTCGGATCATCGTTTCTCCCTCCCCTCTGAAAGTATACATAATACATAAAGCTGGCCATGCTTGGCCAACGTTCGTTTTAAGGGCCGGAGCACGCGGCGATTTGTCGCGTGCCGAGTTCGACCGCACTGTCAGGCCCCATCATCGGTCGCGGAGCTTGAAGTGCAGCGGCTTTGACAGCGTCTTGCGAACAGGACAATTCTCCAGGGCCGACAGGAGTTGGCCCTTTTGAGATTCCGACAGCGAGCTATGAAACTCTACGGTGTACTCGAACAACAGCCCATCTGGGTTGTTTCGATTGAGGGAAACAGCGACGGATACGCCCGAAAGCGGAATGCTCTGTTTCTCGGCATACATGCGCAGGGTCATGTTCATGCAACTGGCCAGGGCGGCCTCAAGAAGCTCGTGCGGGCGGAAGCCAAGATTTCCTCCCCCTTTGTCCGGTGTAGTGTCGGACACCGAGACCTGTACGCCGTTTGTGAACTGTGCCTGGAATTTGGCGGGTTGGCTGTCTGTGCGAATCATGTTGGAATCTCCGAGAAGGGCCTAACGAGCCTGTAGAAAAACCACCTTCGAAACGCTAGCGGATGCGCGCCCGGCA
>CAYNLM010000036.1:0-27280 GCA_964398045.1 uncultured Nitrospira sp.
GCGGCGTACAGGTCGAGGGATGCGGAGTCATCACGTGCTTACACTTCATATAAAAATATAAGAAGCCCGGCAGGCGGGCGTTTACCCCCGGCTATTCAGGAGAGGGCTGCAAAACACGAACCTGCGGCGGCGGGACAATTTCATGGACATGCGCAAGCCGCAGTAAGATCAGCGGGGAGGAATGCAGAGACATTTTGTCCCGCCGTAGACGAGTTTTCCGCTCGTGGCCTGATCCTCTACCGCCAGCACGCGGCTGAGAGAGACCGATGCGTCTCCCTCAGCGCATACGCCGGCCAATGCTAGACCGGCGGTAACATCATATAAATGCCGACTGCCAGGATCGGGGCTCCCACATAGAACGCGGTCTTTCCAAAGGTATCGTACAAGCCGTAGCACAAGATCGCCCACATGAGTGTGTAGTAGATGGAGGCAATCCCGCGATAGCTTCCGCCGGCCCCTTCCGCGAAAGCCGACGCGGGCCACCAGACAGCCAGTCCGATCAATAGACGGATCATCAGTCTCATACACTCCTCCTGTGACAAGGTTGACCGAGAGGCTTACAGGTAAAGAAGTGTGCAGACAACGATGCCCTCACGGCGCATTCCTGCCGTGAGGGCATCGTTGTGTACCGGACCGACTCAGCTTCGTGGGGTTGCCCAAGACTACCCCGGATCCATGCGCGGCCTCACTAAAAAACTCACTAATAGTGCGCCCACTTGTCAGGCCTGTCAACATCCTGAGGCTCATCCTAGCCGCTGATCGAAATGGCAGTGCGCCTTGTGTATCGGCTACAAGCCGTGCATCTCCCTGTGGTATGCTGCGCATCGATTATGCCCATGGATACATCACTGCAAGGGGAATTGGCCGCCGCCACGGCGCAGCGCCGGACGTTCGCGATCATCAGCCATCCGGACGCCGGAAAGACCACGCTGACGGAGAAACTGTTGCTCTACTCCGGCATGATCCGCACGGCCGGTATGGTGCGGGGGCGGAAAGGCGGCAAGGTGGCGGCGTCCGATTGGATGGGCATGGAGCAGGAGCGGGGGATTTCCATCACCGCCTCGGCCATGCAATTCCACTATAAGGATGCCGTCATTAATCTGCTGGATACGCCGGGCCACCAGGATTTTTCCGAAGATACCTATCGGACGCTCACTGCGGCGGACAGCGCGATCATGGTGATCGATGCGGCCAAGGGTGTCGAGGCCCAGACGCGCAAGCTGTTCGCGGTCTGCCGCCTGCGACGTATTCCCGTGCTGACATTGATCAATAAAATGGATTTGCCGGGGCGTCCGCCGCTCGATTTGATGACGGAAGTCGAGCAAGCGCTCGATATTCACGCCAGCGCGATCAATTGGCCGGTAGGATCAGGCAGTGAGTTTGCCGGCATCGTCAATCGCGCCGACGGCGCGGTGCGTCTGTTCAGCAAAACCGCCCCCGGCGGGGCCACGAAGGTGGGGGTGGATGATTTCACGCTGGCCGACTTGGGGCGGAGCGGCCGTGTCTCGGAAGAAGTCATGGCCCATGTGCGACACGATTTGGAATTGCTCGACATCGCAGGCAATCCCTTTTCGCGCGAGCCGTTTCTCAGGGGAGAGGTCACACCGGTGTTCTTTGCCTCGGCCCTCACGAATTTCGGCATCGAAGATTTTTTCGACGCTTTCGTGACGCTGGCGCCGAGTCCGGGAGCCAGGCCGGCGGATGCCGACGATGGACGCGAACTCTCCGTGGATCCCATCGAGATGCCCTTCAGCGCGTATGTCTTCAAGCTTCAGGCCAACATGAACCCGAAGCATCGAGACAGCACGGCGTTTCTCCGTGTCTGCTCAGGCCGGTTTGAGCGCGACATGGTGGTGAAGCATCATCGTCTGAACCGAGACGTCCGCCTGTCCCGCCCTCATAGCATGGTGGCCCAAGCCAGAAGCACGGTCGAGGAGGCCTTCCCCGGCGACATCATCGGCATCATTAATCCCGGCCTCTTTGCCATCGGCGACACCATTTCTCTGACCGGCGGCTTCAACTTCAAGCCGCTGCCGCAATTCCAGCCCGAGATTTTCGCCCGCATCCGGCCGTCCGATGTGGGCAAACGCAAGGCCTTCGACAAGGGCCTGCACCAGATGGCGCAGGAAGGGACCGTGCAAATCATGCGCAGCCTGAATGAACTGGAATTGCTGGTGGCCGCGGTCGGACGGCTCCAGTTTGACGTCCTGCAATACCGGCTCCGTCATGAATACCGAGTGGACACGGTGCTCGATCAGTTGCCCTTCACCTGCAGCGCCTGGCTCGATGGCGATCCGAATACGTTCAAGGCTCCCTCGGCGTCGATGATCGTCAAAGATCAACGCGACCGCATCGTCGTGCTCTTCGGTGATCAGCTCATGAAGACCATCGCGCGCGACCGCAATCCCGACCATCTCCTGCGTGATATGGGCTAAAACGAATCGCGCTCGTGCGGCTCAGGCATCGGTTCCCCCGGATGCTAAGCCGGCGGCAGCATGAAATAGATGACGATCGCCAGGATCGGCGCGCCTGCACGTTGATCGAGCGGCACGAGGCCAGGAAGAAGGAGCAGGAAGGCCTCGATGGCCGGCATCTGGCACGATGCGCTGCCGGCGCGGACGCCGCGGGGGCCGCGATGGGCAGTGTCGGCTTGCTCGCATTCGCTCTGCTCGTCTGGCAGTGGGCCTCCGATCATTCACCCGCAGTGGTCTTGGGTGCGGCGACCGCCGCCTGGCTGCTTGTCGCCGTGGCCGTGTGGTTCATCCGGAAGAAGTTGTGAACGGCGGCTTCACGCCCGCCGTCGCTCCAACTTTTTTTGTCTGGCCAGGCGAAGAAACGACCGCTGGAGCTGTTCCAGTTCCTGCTCGGACAGGTTGTCGAGATCGATCAAGGTGTTCCGGGGCCGCTTCATGCATGGGAAAGAAGCGGCCGAACGGCGGAACTCGAGCTATTTCTTTTTCCCTTTCTGCGCCCCTTCCTCTTCGACGTCGATGATCGCGCCGGACATGGAATCGACATGCACTTCCATGATCTTGTTGTCGGCGGTGGCGATTTCCACTTCCCATACCGCTTTGTCGTGTTTCTTCTCCAATTCGGCTTCGATCACCTTGCCGGGCACCTTGTCGCCGGCCGCCTTGATGGCTTGCTCGATCGTGACGGTTGCGTTCTGAGACATCTGCAGCTTTTCCTTGGTCTCCGACTTGGCCCACGCTGTCCCGCCAAAGACCAACGCGAGTCCGACTATCATGGCAATCACGAGTCTACGCTGTGTCATTGCAGCCTCCTTTGATGGGGGCATATCCGTCCGTTGAGGAAGGGTCTCGCCAAAAGCATGCCAACGGTGCATGAATCGTCATGCGAGGAAAAGGCGGAGCAGTGACGCGATTCCACCGCAGCGGCGGAATCATGCCCGATTCATCCAGTCATTTGCCGAGACAACTTGCTCCACTCGGCACAGACTGTCCCGGGTAAGAGTTGACGACTCGCTCAGAAGTTTGGATGATGTGGTCGAGACGCCTCCCTTCAGACCTTACGATGAGATGCGGGGAAGCAATCCATATGTCGGATGGGACTGACACACTGATTCGCGATCGGCTGGCCCGGCAGCGGACTGAACTCGCCAACGAGCGCACGCTCCTGGCCTATATCAGAACGGCGCTGGGCTTTTTCATCGTCGGCGTGCCGGCCGTCTGGTGGTTGGATCTGCCCTATGTCCAGGCGCTCGGCGTGGTGTCGCTGGCAGGCGGGGTTCTCTGTGTAGCCGTCGGCATCCGCCGTTACGTAACCATCAATAAAATCATCGCCGACTCGAATCGTCCCTGAGAGAGCACCCAACGGTTGAGATCAGCGCCAGCTTCGTACATCGATCCAGTGACTTGATGGCGGCTTCTCGTGTAAGCGCCGCGCTCCTCGTGCGATGCCGCTCCGTGTAGCGGACGATAAACGGCCCGCGGCGTTGCGTGTATTTCGCGCCCGTGCCGGCCGCATGCTCCTCCATTCGCCGGGCCAGGTTGGTGGTGATGCCCGTGTAGAGACTCTTATCGGCGCACTCCAGGATATAGACGGTCCACTTCATGCCTTTCATGGCAGCTCTTACGGCCGGTTGGCTCACTCTTCCGTATGCACACCGTCGAACTGATCGAGCGATTGGCCGAGGGCGCGCCTGAGTTCCTTCCATTCCGGACTGCTGTCCGACCGGGTCTGTTGCTGCACGGATCGATTCAATGTCCGCAACGGTTCGAGGATACGGCGATCGGTCGTCTTGCCGAGCGCACGGACGATCTCGGTCTGCGCGGAAACCGGCTCTTTCGGCAGTTGGGCCAGCAAGGCAGGGACGATCTCGCTGTTAGGATGCAGCGGCGCGAGGCGACCCAGTCCTTTGATGGCAGCCAGGCGCACGTCGGGCTTGTCCTGCTTGAGCTGAGCCAAGAGAACAGGAATGCAGTCTTCATGGCCGATCGCGCCCAATGCGACGGCGGCGCTTTGCACGAGCGCCGGGTCGTTCTCGTTCAATGTTCGGCTGAGCGCGGGGATGGCTTCGACGGCAAACATATTACCCAGGAGCGTGACGATGGTCGCGCGTTGGGCGGGCGTTGTCGCCGGACTGTCCAAGGCGGCGAGTAGTCGTGCCGGTTGCCCCCAGGCTGCGGTCAGCAAAAATGGAAATGGATCGTCGGCCAGCCGGGCGGTCAAGTCGGCGAGCGCCTTGGTCCCGGCCTGGGCCTTGTCCGCTTCGGCCGATGTTCCGTGACCTGCCTCGCCGCGCACTTCATGCCGCCAGTCGGACCAACGGCTATTCATGCGGTACATGATCTGGCAGGCCGGCCCTTTCCAGAGGCGGGCCGCCGCGTCGAGTTGGTCGGCATCGCCGCCGGAGGTCACAGTGCCTTCCCAGACTTTCCGTTCCTCGCACTTCATTTTGACGGCCACATCGTTGGGCTGGGCCGGATCAGTGGTGACCCAGTAGCCCAGGGCCTTGAGGCGCGCGGTGGCCGTGGAGACGATCCCGGCGGTATCGGCTGGGCCACGATCGGTGAGGGCGAGCGCCTCCAGATAAATCCGCTCTGCGACCTTCAACCGGTCTTTTTCTTCCGGTGTGAACACTTCACGGTGCGCGCTTGCGTGATCGAGCGGGGCCATGGCGGATCCCAACATCAGACCAAGCATCAGAACCGACGGGACTGTACTGCGCCGCGTCATGATCGGTCTCCTTTCTGAGGAGCAAGAGCTGATAGCCGATGGTGTCTGTCAGGAAGCGAGGCGCGCCTGTCGTTTGCGCGCGATACGCCTGTCCGTCAGCACTCTATCAATTCCTGCGTTGAGACCGCCATACGGATCTGTGTATGGTACAAGGAGTCACCCGGAGGGCTTGTATGACTTTGATCACATACAACGACGTACCCATTCCCTCCTTCATGTACGGCACGGCATGGAAGAAGGAAGCCACCACGGCGCTGGTACTGCAGGCCGTCGAGGCCGGCTTCACGGCGATCGACACGGCGAATCAATTGATCCACTACGACGAAGCGCGGGTCGGGGAGGCGCTGGTGGCGCTGGCAGACCGGGGTGTCCCACGGGATACCTTGTTTCTCCAAACGAAGTTCACGCCGGTGAACGGCCAGGACCATCGTACCCCGTACGATGTGAAGGCCGACCTCACGACCCAGGTCAATCAATCGTTTCACAACTCGCTGGAGCACTTGCATACGGACTATCTGGACTCCTATGTGCTCCATGGCCCCTATCATCGGCGCGGGTTGGGCGCTGAAGATTGGGAAGTGTGGTCGGCGATGGAACAACTCTATGAATCGAAGAAGACCGGGATGATCGGCGTCAGCAATGTGTCGGCTGAACAGCTCACCCTGCTCTGCGAGCGGGCGAAGCATAAGCCGATGGTGGTGCAGAACCGCTGCTATGCCGCCTTGGGCTGGGACAAAGACGTACGCGAGATCTGCCGCGGGCACCGCGTCATCTACCAAGGCTTTTCGCTGCTCACGGCCAATCGGGAGGTGTTCGTCGATCCGGATATCCGCGCCATGGCGGCGCGCTATGGGATGAGCCTGGCGCAGTTGGTCTTCCGGTTTGCCATGCAAATCGGCATGCTCCCGCTGACCGGGACGACGAATCCACAACATATGAAGGAGGATCTGCAATCCGATCAATTCACCTTGGCCCCCGACGATCTTCAACGCATCGAGCGGATCGGACTGTCCTAGCCTTTCCGTAATCCCCCGCTTTGGGTCTCTTCGGCCCCTGGCGTGGTCGCCAGTAGCCCTCGATTCAAGCACCTTCTACAACAGATTGCGCTCTTCAAGGGTGAGAGCTGGGCTGCAGGGAGGGGTCGGTGGGCGAGATCCTGATCATTGATGACGAGCCGGCGGTGCGGGGCTTCTTTCGCGAGGTCTTGGAAGGGGCCGGGTATGGCGTGGTGGAGGCGGCATCCGCCAAGAGCGGGCTCCGCTTGTTGCGGGAACGTCCGATCGATCTGGTGATCACGGATATTCTCATGCCGGACATGGACGGCCTGGAAGTCACGCGGACACTGCATCGAGATTTTCCCGCGGTGAAGATTATCGCCATTTCCGGGGGCCAGCAGGATATCGATTACTGCGATGTCGCCCGTTTCCTTGGCGCCCATGAAACGCTCATGAAACCGGTCACCATGTCCCGACTCCTCGAGACGGTGGCCCGCCTCTTGGGCCGGACGCAATAACACTCCATCCCATCCATTCGTTCCTTTTGCGACGAGCGGTTGCCTCCCCCAATCGGCGGCTTGACCTATACCGGTTCTACCGGTAGGGTCCGGCGATGCACATCCAGATCGAACTGGCGCAGCCGGCCGATGCGCCGATCATCACCGAGATGGTCGGCGAGTTGCTGGGCGAAATCATGGCGGCTCTTGATGAGCCGGTCTTTGGCTTTGATCCGATGGCCACAGAGAATCGGGCAAGGGGATGGTTGGCGGACGGCATCTCGTTCATGTGGCTTGCCCATGCACGGGATTCGGGGGAGGTCCTTGGCTTTGTGGCGGCATATGAAGGGCATGCGCTCTATGCAGAAGGAGCGTTCGGGACGATTTCAGAACTGTTCGTACGTCCTGCCTATCGGTCGCAAAGGATCGGAGCGGCGTTATTGGACGAGGTGAAGCGGTTCGCCAAAACCAAGCGTTGGACCAGGTTGGAAGTGACCACGCCGCCGTTACCGCCCTTCAATCGGACCCTCGCCTTTTACGCGCGCCATGGCTTCACGATTTCCGGGGGCCGCAAGATGAAAATGGCGGTGTAATGAAGCCGGTCATTCAGAAAGAACGAACCGGCTGCGGCATTGCGAGCGTCGCGGCGATCGCCGGCGTATCGTATGATCAAGCAAAGAAAGTCGCCGCCTCGGTGGGTATTTCCGCCATGGACAACCGCCTGTGGTCGGATACGGCCTATGTGCGCCGCTTGCTGGCACGGTTCGGCCGGTGCGTCTCCTCCGCCAGGCAACCATTTCGCTCCTGGGAGGCGCTGCCCGATTGCGCGCTGCTGGCGATCAAGTGGCATCGAGAGGGAGATCGAGCCCATTGGCATTGGGTGGTGTGCGTGCGAGAGAAGGGGCAGCGTTACGTGTTGGACAGCAAGCGCAGCTTGAGGACGCATGTGCGGCGGGACTTTGGGCGCATGAAGCCGAAGTGGTATCTCGCTGTGACACAAGGAGGTCGTGACTGAAGATCGCAATTATCGGAGGAGGACCGTCCGGACTGATGGCGGCGGAAGCGGCGGTTGAAGGCGGTGCCCAGGTCGATCTCTACGATGCGATGGCGTCGGTCGGCCGAAAATTTCTCTTGGCCGGGAAAGGCGGATTGAACCTCACGCATTCGGAATCGCTCGAGCCGTTTCTTTCCCGCTATGGGACGCGCCGTGATCAAGTCGCTCCGCTGATTACCGCGTTCGGGCAGAAGGAGGTGCGGCAGTGGGCGCGGACTCTTGGTGTAGAGACATTTGTCGGGACGTCCGGTCGCGTATTTCCGTCGGATCTGAAATCGGCGCCGCTGTTGCGGGCTTGGCTGCGGCGGTTGCGGAAGGCCGGGGTGCAATTCCATGTGCGGCATCGCTGGCAGGGGTGGGATGACCAAGGAAGATTGCAATTCACCTCTCCCCAGGGGACGCAGACGGTTCACTATGACGCCGTCGTGCTCGCCTTGGGCGGGGGGAGTTGGCCGAAGCTGGGGTCGGATGCGGCCTGGGTGCCGATATTGGCCGGGCGCCAGGTGCCGATCGCGCCGCTGCGCCCCGCGAACTGCGGCTTTGACGTGAAGTGGACCGACCACTTTCGCACGAAGTTCGCCGGACATCCGGTCAAGACGGTGGGCGTTGTCGTGAAGACGACGGGCGGCGACGTGCTGCGTCGCCCGGGCGAATTCATGATAACCGAGACCGGGCTGGAGGGCGGCGTGATCTATGCGGTCTCAGCGGCGCTGCGCGATGTGATCGCCGCCAAAGGCGTTGCGACGATCCGACTCGATCTCTCACCCGGCCGGGATGTGCAACGGCTCATCAAGGATCTGTCCCAGCCGCGCGGGAAGCGGACGATGGCTACCCATCTCGAACGCCGCGCGGGGATAGCCGGAGTGAAGGCGGGGCTGCTGCGTGAAATCGTGCCGAAAGAGGAATTCACGGATCCGGTGCGTGTGGCCGCCGCCGTCAAATCCTTGCCTGTGAGACTGGTCGCCACGCGGCCGTTGGAGGAAGCAATCAGCACGGCCGGCGGAGTCTCGTTCAAAGCGCTCGATGCTCGACTCATGATCCGCAACCTGCCGGGGGTCTTCTGCGCCGGTGAAATGCTGGATTGGGAAGCGCCGACCGGCGGCTTTCTGTTGACCGCTTGTTTCGCCAGCGGCCGCGCGGCCGGAGCCGGCGCGGTGGCCTGGCTGAACGAGCGGGATAAGGCGTGAGAAGTAAGACGGGAGCGTCACGAGTGTTGCGTGAGACGGAGGAGGCGACGTTGGGGCAGCCGCTCGCAGACGTGCCCGCACTGATTGTGCCGGGCATCGGCGATTCGGGGCCGGGGCATTGGCAAACTATCTGGGAAGCGCAGCATCCGCACTGGCGGCGGGTTGAACAACGAGACTGGCATCATCCCCGGTGCAACGAGTGCCTTTGGGTCGGCTGCCGTTTCCAAGTCTGGTGATCGCAAGCTCGGACGACCCGCTTGGATCGGTCGCGTACGCTCAGCGCGGCGCGGCGGCGTGGGATAGGCGCTTCTGGAGCGATGGACACAATCGCTTTGAGTTCTTTCAACGCCTCGCTGAAGGAGGGTGACTCATGCGCAGAAGGCTGCACCCGCGCCTCCCTCTGGGGCGCCAATTACTGCCAACGCCGTCGTCACTGCATCCGCCACAAAGAGTAACAGGTCAGAAACGGAGCCCCGCTAATCGGCGCGGCTGACGTGAATATCAATCATGCCCCCTTTTGCAGACAGGCCGAACGAGACCCGGCCATCGAAAGCCTGATGGGTCCAGTTGATTCCGTCCACGCTCGACCACTCCTTATAAATGTAGAGACTGTGGTTCAGCTGAATGTGCGCCGTGGTCTCCGCCGGCTTCACCACCAGCGGTCCTTTCACCGTGAGATGGACCGGCACAGGTTTACCCGCGGGAACGTAGAGCACATAGTGCTTGTCCGCCGGCTCCGGTTTGCCGACTTCGACGACCGGCACGCGTGTCATCAGATCATCCGGCGGGCCTTGTAGGCCGGTACAGCCTGTGAGCAACAGCATCCCTACGATGATCCCAGCAGTGTGCATCCTCATCAACGATTCTCCCTCAGATGAGCCGATCTTGTGGGGCCCGTGCTGCGATAGTTGAAGTTGCGGCACCGGGCATCATATGCAGCGAGTGGGTGATCGATTGTGCGAGATGACCCTCTGCCCCCGCCACATTCGGCAAGAAGCCGCTGCCGTCACCCGAAGATCCACTCCCACACGCTGGACACCCAGCTCTTGATGATGCCGGTCCAGGAGTCGTCTGGTTGAGCCGGACCGCTTTTGGCGGGACGGGATGTGGCGGTCGGTTTCACGGGAGACGCGGGCGCGGCCTGCGCGCTCTGCTGCGGCGGCGCTGTAGGAGTGATCGGCGAGACCGGCGAAGCGGCCGGAGGGAGCGGCTGGGCCGGGGCCGGCATGCTCGGCATTGCTGCGAGCCGTGAGGAAAACGACCGGGCTTCTTCCGCCAGTTCTTGCTTGTATTGGGTCACCAGAGCTTGTAATGACGCCCCTTCTTGCTTTGCCTCCGCGATCTCGCCCCCCAAGGTTCGGCTTTGCTGCACCAGATGCGCCACGTGCGTCTGCAGGGCGGCCAGTTTGTCCTCGGCGCGTTGCCGGAGCATCGGGCCGGTTTCCGATTCGCGTTGGATGGCTGCCCGCCATTCCGTGGCGGCGGCGTCCTCCTTTTTGTTCAGTGTCTGCAGGGCGACGATACGTTGGTCTAGTTCCGTGAGGTCGGCTCGTTCGGCCTCCAGTGTGCGGGTGAGTTCGTCCGCCTCGGCTCTCGTTCTGTCGTAGGTCTGTTGGCTGACGCAACCGGCACCGGCCAGCAGGGCGATGATGCACAAACCTGGACCGAACCGCTGCGGGTGAAAGGCATCAGGTAGAACAGTCATGCGTGTCATGGGTGTCAGCCTTGTGCTGGACCGGCGTACGTCCCTGGTGCCCGGATGGTCCGTCGGTCGGGTGAGTAGCTGTACGTAGTGTCGCAGAAGTGAGCCGTTCTGACAACAGAAGCACAATTTTATGTCTGAGTAAGCAGGAGAGTCCCTTGGTTTCCGGCGAGGCCTCGCGTACGATAGCCGGCCACGATGCCGTCATCACCGTCTGATAGGACGATCATTCGGCTGCCCGCAGCATGCGAGCAGGCCTTGCTGGAACGGTTTCTCAAAGCCGAGGCCATGGCGTTGTGGGCCGTGCGATCAGCACAGCTCCAAGACGTGCCGCCGAATGTGCGACTCTTCCTACGCAAGCATGAAGAGGACGAACAGGATCACCTCAGGCGGTTTGAATCGATGGTGGGCCATGCCTCGCACGGGCGGGAACGACTTCCGGCGGTGCCACGCCAGTGGCCGGTGCTGGCCGTTCAACTCTACGGGTATGAATCGCTCGGTCTGGAATTCGCCAAATTGCTGGCGACGCTGCGTCCGGATCTTGCGTCCATTCTGGAAGATGAAGAAACCCACGTCGGCTTCTTCGAGCGCGAGATTCACAAAATCCTCTGCGGCGATGTTGTTGCCGCTGATCAGGCCAAGGTGTCAGCCCGGGCCTGGTGGCGGAAGCTGCCGCACACGGTGGAGCGGTACCTTGACGGCGACGCGCTCATTCCGTTTAAGGGCCGGCTAACGAAGCTCATGCTCCATGCCATTGCGCAGCGATTTGTGGCGGCGGGTCTTCTGGACTCGGAATGTTGAAGGAGCAGCGCGCTCGGCTAGGCTTCGATGGGGTGAAGACCCTGGATTGCCCCCATTTTGCGGTACTTCTGGTCGCGTTGAGCGAGGAGTTGCGCGGGGGACAAATCCGTCAGTGAGAAGAGGTGATTGGTGAGGGCTTTGGCGACTCGGTCTGCGATCGCTTTGGGGTCGCGATGAGCGCCGCCGAGGGGTTCGGGAATAATTTCGTCGATCACGCCGAGTTCGAGCAGATCTTTTGCCGTCATTTTCAGCGCCGCGGCCGCATCCGGAACCTTGGCCGGATTATCCCAGAGAATCGCCGCGCAGCCTTCCGGGGAAATGACCGAATAGATCGAATGCTCCAACATCAACACGCGATCGGACACGCCGAGAGCCAACGCGCCGCCGCTCCCCCCTTCGCCGATCACCACGGAAACGATCGGGACCGTCAATCGGGACATGACGAAGAGATTGCGGGCAATGGCTTCGGCTTGTCCGCGCTCTTCCGCTCCGATCCCGGGGTAGGCGCCGGGGGTGTCGATAAAGGTCATGATCGGCCGGTTGAACTTCTCCGCCATCTTCATCAGGCGCAGCGCTTTGCGATAGCCTTCCGGATTCGGCATGCCGAAATTGCGCTGCATCCGTTCTTTCAGCGTCTTTCCTTTTTGATGCCCGATGATCATCACGGTCCGATCGTTGAATCGGGCAAATCCACCCACGATGGCGCGGTCGTCCGCGAAGGCGCGATCCCCATGGAATTCGAGGAAGCCCTGCGTGAGATCATGAATATAGTCGAGCGTGCTGGGACGCTGCGAATGGCGGGCGAGCTGGGTCCGCTGCCACGGGGTCAGGTTCTGATAGAGTTCGTGCTCGGTTTGCGCGAGTTTGGTGCGGAGCTTGCGGATGTCGTCTTGAGCCGAGGATTTTCCGGAACCGGCGGCCGACAGCTTCTCGATTTTTTCTTCGATTTCGCGGATCGGTTTTTCAAACTCAAGATAGTCGCGCATAGACCTCTTTGAATGACAGTGGAGGTGCGAAGGGTCCGTCCGGCACGATCATACCCCACATAACGTGCCTAAGATAGCAAAGAAAGGGCGCCTTTGCCTAGCACTTCCTCGACATCCGCCACGAAGTGTTCGTTCGGGCTTACGGCCAGGTTGGGCAGCGGCGCCGTCTCGGCTTCCAATACCCCGTCGGTTCGGAAGGTCATGGAAATCGTCGTCTGGCCGGGGTGCCGCTTGAAGATGGCGAGCAGCCGCGGCAGTTGCTCCCGCACTTCCGGTTGATCGGTCAGCCGGATGCGAATGCGTTTGATCGACTGCGTCTGCACATCGCCCAACGGCTCGATCTTGCTGCCGCGAATCTTCGTGCCTTTGTCGCCGCGGTCGATGGTGCCGGTGATGCGCACGAGCCGCTCCGGCGCGATCAACTCGCCGGCGGCCTTGAACAGGTCCGGAAACGCGATCACTTCGACGGTGCCTTGCAGATCTTCGACGGTCAGGTAGGCCATCCGGTCGCCCTTCTTCGTGAGCATCGATTTCACGGTGGCGATGATGCCGCAGATCTTCACCTCTTTGCCGTCGAAGAGTTCCGCCAACGTCGCCGTCGTGGCGGTCGAGAGGGCGTTGATCGTCGCCTCATACCGCGTGAGGGGATGTGCGGTGATGTAGAAGCCCGTGAGCTCCCGTTCGTACTTGAGTCGTTGCGCCTGATCCCATTCCGCGATCTGGGGCAGCGGCGGCGCGGCGATGGGCGTCGCGGTCTCGTGGCCGTTGAGCTCTTCTCCGAAAATGCTCGTCTGTCCGGAATCCCGTTCCTGCTGCGCGGCCGCGCCCTCTTCGACCGCCTGGTCGAGCACGGCCATCAGCTGGGACCGCTTGGCCCCGGTGGAATCGAAGGCGCCGGCTTTGATCAATCCCTCGAGCATGCGCTTGTTCACTTTATGGAGATCGACGCGGCGGCAGAAATCAAAGAACGACTTGAAGGGACCGCTCTGGGCGCGGATCGCCAGCACCGATTCCACGGCACCTTCGCCCACGTTTTTGATCGCCGCCAAGCCGAACCGGATGACGCCGTCGGCCACGGCGAAGTTCTTTTGGCTCGCATTGATATCCGGTCCCAACACCTTGATGCCGAGATCGCGGCATTCGGTGAAGTAACCGACGATTTTATCCGTATTGCCCATATCGCTGGTCATGAGCGCGGCCATGAATTCGGTCGGATAATGGGCCTTCAAGTAGCCGGTGTGATAGCAGACCACGGCATAGGCGGCGGCGTGCGATTTGTTGAACCCGTAGCCGGCGAACTTCTGGATCAGCTCATACAGCTTCTCGGCTTTCTTCTCCGGGATCTTGTTCTGCTTGGCGCCGTCCACGAACTTCACGCGCAGCTTTTCCATCTCCTCCGGCTTCTTCTTGCCCATGGCGCGGCGGAGAATGTCGGCTTGCCCCAGCGAGAAGCCGGCCACCTTGTTGGCGATGGCCATGACCTGTTCCTGATAGACGATGACGCCGTACGTGTCCTTCAGGATCGGTTCCAATTCCGGCACCTCGTAGGTGATCGGAATCTTCCCCTGCTTGCGCTTGATGAAGTCGGGAATCAGGTCCATGGGACCGGGGCGGTAGAGCGCGATGATGGCGATGATGTCCTCGAACCGGTCCGGTTTGAAGCCGGTGAGGAGGTCGCGCATGCCGGAACTTTCCAGCTGGAAAATCCCCGTGGTCTTGCCGGACGAGAGCAGCTCGAACGTCTTGGGGTCATCGAACGGCAATTGGTCGACGGACAGGGGCGGCTGATCGGGGCGGCTTTCGTTGATCAGATTCTCCGCCCGCCGGATCATCGTCAGGGTTTTGAGGCCGAGAAAGTCGAATTTCACCAAGCCGATTTTTTCGACGTCTCCCATGGTGTATTGGGTGACGATTTCGTCGTTGGCCCCCTTATAGAGGGGCACGTGATCGGTCAGCGGTTCTTCGGAGATGACCACGCCCGCCGCGTGGGTGGACGCGTGCCGGGCGAGGCCTTCCAAGGACTGCGCCACCTTCATCAGTTCGGCGATTTTCGTATCGGTTTCGACGAGCTCGCGGAGCTTCGGTTCTTGATCGAGCGCCTGTTGCAGCGTGATGTTGAGCTGGTTGGGGACGAGCTTGGCCACCTTGTCGCACTCCGCATAGGGAATTTCCAATACACGGCCGACGTCGCGAATGGCGGCCTTGGCGCCCAGTGTGCCGAACGTGATGATCTGCGCCACGTGGTCGGAGCCATACTTTTCGACGACGTAATTGATGACTTCCCCCCGGCGATCCATGCAGAAATCCATATCGATATCGGGCAGCGACACGCGCTCTGGGTTGAGGAAGCGCTCGAAGAGCAGCGTGTACACGAGCGGATCGAGATCCGTGATCCTCAATGCGTAGGCCACCAAGCTGCCTGCGGCGGAGCCACGGCCCGGTCCTACGGGAATGCCGCGTGAGCGGGCGAAGCGGATAATGTCCCAGACAATCAGGAAGTACCCGGCGAAGCCCATCGAGCAAATGATCATCAGCTCTTCGCGCAGCCGCTGCTCATACGCGGCGGAGGGAACCTTGCTGGGCCGCTCTTTCAACCGCGCCTTCAACCCCTCGATGGCCAGATGTTCGACGTAGGACTCGCGCGTATAGCCATCCGGCACCTTATATTGAGGCAGGTGTGTCTTGTTGAGGGCCAGTTCGAGATCGCAGGCATCGGCGATGCGGCAGGTGTTGCTTGCCGCGCCGGGAAATTCCGCAAAGGCCGGAGCGATTTCTTCCGTCGATTTCACATAGAGCTGGTCCGTGTCGAACTTCATCCGGTTGGGATCGCTGAGAGTCTTGCCGGTCTGGAGGCAAAGCATGAGCTCGTGCGGATGCGAATCTTCCTTTTTCAGGTAGTGACAGTCGTTCGTGCCGGCGAGCGGAATACCCAACTTCTTGTGAATCTCCATCAGGCCGGCATTGGCGACGCGCTGATGATCGAGTCCGTTGGCTTGCACTTCCAGGTAGAAGTGTTCCTTGCCGAAAATCTCCTGAAACTCGCCGGCCACGGCCATGGCCCCAGCCATGTCTTTCTGGCCGATCAGGTAGGGGATCTCACCGCTTAAGCAGCCTGAGAGCGCAATCAGACCCTCGTGATGATCTTTGAGAATCTCTTTGTCCATCCGTGGCTTATAGTAGAACCCTTCAAGGTAGGCTTTACTCACAAGTTTGATCAGGTTTTGATAGCCGGTCAGATTTCGCGCGAGGAGGATCAGATGGTAGTAGTCGTTGTGCGCGAGGCCGCTGTCTTTCTTCGCCAGACGGCTGCCCAACGCCATGTAGGCTTCGCAGCCGATGATCGGTTTGACCCCGGCGTCTTTGGCTTTGCGATAGAACTCCACCGCGCCGAACATGTTGCCATGGTCCGTCATGGCCACGGCCGGCTGGCCGAACGACTTGACCTGCTGCACGAGCGGCTCGATCTGATTGGCGCCGTCGAGCAGACTGAATTGGGTGTGCAGATGCAGATGGACGAAGGACGATGCCACGGGAAGGTACCTCTACTTGAACAGTGCCATGGAGGTTGGTCGGGATTCTAGTGACGAGGGGAGGGGAAGTCAAATGAGGCTCAAGGTCGGAGCACATTACACAAGATTCGGCAAGAGGACTCACTCCTGCACCGAAAATGATCGGGTCCAGTTCCTGTTCTTGAACTTGCCAGACCCATTTGTTATTCTCCGACCGCCTTCCAAGACACGAACCACTCTATAGAGATAGGCGAGTTAAAGGAGTGAACCATGGCCAGCATCAAGCGGGCGTTGATCAGCGTTTCAGATAAGACGGGGGTCGTCGAGATGGCGAAGGGGCTGGAAGCCCTGGGCGCGGAAATTTTGTCCACCGGCGGGACCGCGAAAGCCTTGCGTGATGCCGGTGTCACGGTCACCGATGTGGCTGTCTATACCGGCTCGCCCGAAATCCTCGACGGTCGTGTGAAGACACTCCATCCGAAGATCCATGGCGGGCTGCTCGGCCGGCGGTCGGTCCCGGCGCATGTCGATCAGATGAAGCAGCACAATATCGGCCCGATCGATGTGGTCGTAGTGAATCTCTATCCGTTCGAAGCGACGATTGCGAAGCCCAATTGCCATTTCGATGAGGCCATTGAAAATATCGACATCGGCGGGCCCTCGATGTTGCGGTCGGCCGCCAAGAACCACGAGGATGTCTTGGTGGTCGTTGATCCCGCCGATTATGCCCGCGTGCTGGACGCGCTGAAAGGCAACCTGGTCACCCGCTCGCTTCGCCGCGAACTCGCCATGAAAGTGTTTCAGCACACCGCGCGGTACGACAGTGTGATCGCCGGCTATCTTGAGAAGCAGGTGCAAGGCGGCGAAGTGAAGTTTCCCAAGGTGCTGTCGTTGCAATTCGAGCTGGCCGAGACGTTGCGCTACGGCGAAAATCCGCATCAGCAGGGCGCCTTCTATCGCGAACTCAATTCCACGGAGCTGTCGGTCTCGCGGGGGAAAATCCTGCACGGCAAGGCCATGTCCTACAACAACTTTCTCGACGCGAATAGCGCGCTCGAATTGGCCAAGGAGTACGAGGAGACGGCGGTGGCCATCATCAAGCACAACAATCCCTGCGGCGTGGCGTTGGGCGCGACGCCGGTCGAGGCCTATGTCAAGGCGCGGGAAACCGATCCTGTCTCGGCGTTCGGCGGCGTGATTGCGTTCAACCGGCCGGTCGATCTGGCTGCGGCCAAGGAAATCACCTCGACTTTCGTGGAGGTCGTCATCGCGCCGGGGTTTGCCGAGGACGCGCTGGCGGAACTCAAGCGGAAAAAAGATCTCCGTCTGCTCGACATTGGTCCACTGACGAAGGTGAAGCAGGAAGGGTATGACTTGAAGAAGCTGGTCGGCGGATTGATCGTGCAGGATCGCGACCTGGGCAAGCTGACCGATCTCCGCGCGCTTGCCGTGCCGACCGTGCGCAAGCCGACGGATGAAGAGTATGCCGCTTGTGCCTTCGCCTGGACAGTCTGCAAACACGTGAAGTCGAACGCCATCATCTATGCGAAGCCGGGCCAAACGGTCGGGATCGGGGCGGGGCAGATGAGCCGGGTCGATTCGGTGAAGCTCGCGGCGATGAAAGCGCAGATGCCGGTGAAAGGCTGCGTGATGGCGTCCGACGCATTCTTCCCGTTCCGCGACGGCCTCGACGCAGCGGCGCAGGCGGGGATTACCGCCGTGATCCAGCCCGGCGGGTCGATCCGGGACGCCGAGATCATCAAAGCGGCGGACGAGCATGGGCTGGCGATGATTATGACCGGCATGCGCCACTTCCGCCACTAACCGGCTTCTGAAAATGATCCCCTGCTTCGTTCTCAGCTCGCCAAAATCCTCAACGTACCCCCGAGGGTACGCCTCCGGTTTTGACTCGCCTGCGGCCTTGCAGGATGATCATTTTGAGAAGCCGTCCATCCAAGCCGCTGGGATGGGGGGGGGGAAAGCATCTCGTCTTCAGGTCTCACTTCGTAAGGTTCCAGCGTGAAAATTCTTGTTGTCGGCAGTGGAGGACGGGAACACACGATGGTGTGGAAGCTTGCGCAGAGTCCGCGCAAGCCCATCCTCTTTTGCGCGCCGGGCAATGCCGGGATTGAGTCGCTGGCCACTTGTGTGCCGATCAAGGCGGACGACATCGCCGGCCTCAAGGCCTTCGTGCTGAAAGAACAGATCGATCTCACCGTGGTGGGTCCGGAGGCGCCGCTCGCGCTCGGGATCGCCGATGAGTTTCGAAGATCCAAACTGAAGATTTTTGGTCCGACCAAGAACGCGGCGCGGCTGGAAGCCAGCAAAATTTTCTCGAAAGAGGTGATGGCCCAGGCGAAGATTCCAACGGCCCGCGCGAAGAGTTTCGAGAAGATGGCGGATGCGCTGGCTTACGTGGAGCACCATGAGTTGCCGGTGGTGATCAAGGCGGATGGATTGGCCCAGGGCAAAGGGGTCATCATCGCGCCGACGCGCGAGCAGGCCCGCCAGGCGATCGTCGACTCGATGGAGAAGGCGGTCTTCGGTCAGGCCGGCAAACAGGTGCTCATTGAACAGTTTCTTGAAGGGGAAGAGCTCACCATCATGGCCTTCACCGACGGCACCACGGTGGTGCCGATGCTGCCGGCGCAGGACCATAAGCGGGTAGGGGACGGCGATACGGGATTGAACACGGGCGGCATGGGCGCCTATTGCCCGGCTCCGCTCGGGACTCCCGCACTTCGGGAGCAGGTCGCGCGTGAGATTCTTCAGCCGATCGTCGATACCACGGTCCGCCTCGGGTGTCCTTTTCAAGGTGTGCTGTACGCGGGTTTGATGATCGTGAAGGGAAAGCCGTACGTGTTGGAATTCAATGCGCGCATGGGCGATCCGGAAACGCAGGTGGTCCTGCCGCTCCTCAAAACGGATCTGCTTGAGGTGATTGAGGCGGTGGTGGAACATCGGCTCGATCAACTCGCCGTCGAATGGCATGCCGACATGACCGTGTGCGTGGTAATGACATCGGGCGGCTATCCGGGATCGTACCAACGCGGGATTCCCATTCGCGGCTTACCGGTCGGCACAAGCGCCTCGACGATGGTCTTTCACGCGGGGACGGCGCGGAACGGAAACGAGATCGTCACGGCGGGAGGCCGCGTGTTGGGCGTGCTCGGTCGGGGGGCCAGTCTGGCCGAGGCCCAGCGCGAGGCGTATCGCGTGGTCAACTCCATCTCCTTTGCCGGTTGCCATTTCCGCACCGATATCGGGCATCGCGCCCTTGCTCCAACACGGTAGCTTCCGACATTCCAACACCAGTCATGACTGTGATTGAACGCTTCATCCCGTCTGAACTTCCTCGTCTGTGCCAAACCGTGGGTCAGGTGATCCACCATGGCGGCATTGTGGCGGTGCCGACGGAAACCTATTACGGCCTCGGCGTCAATCCGTTTGACGCACAGGCGATCGATCGACTGCTGCATCTCAAAGGACGGGATGATGGGAAACCGCTTCTCGTGCTTATCGGGCAGGGTGTCCAACTGTCCACGCTCGTTCAAGAGGTTTCTCCGATGGCGCAGCTTTTAATGGATGCCTTTTGGCCTGGGCCGCTCACGATTGTCTTTGCGGCGCACCCCTCTGTGCCGCGCAACCTCACTGCAGGGACGGGAACGGTCGGCGTGCGGTTGAGTCCCTACGCTCCGTTGCGGGAAATCTTGCAGCACGTCGGACCCTTCACGGGGACCAGCGCGAATCGCGCCGGCTCAGCGCCGGCTCAGACGGCATGCCAAGTCCAGGAGACGTTTGGTGAGGAGATCGAGTTGATTGTCGACGCGGGTCAGACGCCGGGTGGGCTTCCCTCGACGGTCATCGATGCGCGGGATACGGTTCATGTGATCCGTGACGGAGCCGTGACTCGACAGATGCTCCGGAACGTGCTACAGACACGTGGCATTTCACTGATGTAAGTGTGCCGTGGCGGCCAGCCTAAAGCCAGCCTAAAGAAGGAGGGGGAGATGGTGGTAACGAGACGACAGGCAAGCAGGTCTCTCGGCGTAGTCTTCGGAGTTGGGCTGCTGATCGGATTGACCGGGTGTGATTACTGGCCGCCGGCCTTGCAAGCGCAAATCGAGCAACTGCGATCCGAGAACCAGACGCTGACCATGGAAAAGGCCCAACTCCAGTCGCAGGTGAATGATCTGTCCAAAGCGAAGCAGGATTTGCAGGCGCAAATCGATGATCTGAGCCGGATGAATCGTGAGAAGACGGGCACGATTACGAGCCTGCAGAATCAGCTGGATGCGGCTCGTGCGAAAGCGGTGAAGGCGATGGCTCCGAAGGCCCCGGCGAAAACCGCGGCGAAGCCCGCCGCGAAGCAACCGGCCAAGCAGCCGGCGAAGAAAAAACCCTCCACAAAGAAGACGTAGGCTGATTCGCCTACGTTGAACTCGAAGAACTTCCGGACGAAGACGGTGGCGTGCTCGGCGCCGAGGAACTGCCTGTCCCCCCGCCCGGTGAAGCAGTTGTCGCCGTAGCGGCGGCAGCCGATGTCGCCGGGGCTGATGCGGGCGCTGCTGCCGTTTCTTTTTTGGAATCGGTCGCCGGCGCAGAAGGTTCTCCTGACGGCGGTTTCAATTTGTCTGAGTAGTCGGTGACATACCAGCCGCTGCCTTTGAACATGATGGCCGGGGCCGAAATAATCCGCCTCACGGATTTCCCGCAGCGGGCGCAGACGGCCACCGGATCTTCTTTCATGCTCTGCTTCACTTCAAAGGTATACGCGCAATCCTGACACAGGTATTCGTAGATGGGCACGGCACACCTCCACGGCGGATGTTTCTGAGTGCTTCAAGCATAAGACCGACTCTGGAACAGTCAAGAGAGGGGTGGGTCAGCCTGTCAATTTTTCGAACGCCGCTGCGATTCGATCAAGCCCCCGCTGAATCGTCTCCATACTGGTCGCATAGGAGAGCCGGATGTGCTGCCGGCTTCCAAAAGGCTCTCCCGGCACCACCGCCACATGCGCGTCCTGGAGCAGATGTTGAGCCAACTCGTGAGGGGATTGAATCGGACCGTTCGGCCCACGCCGTCCCAGCACGCCGCCGATATTCGGAAACGCATAGAACGCGCCTCCCGGCATGCGGCATGTCACACCCGGCATGCGGTTCAATCGCTCCACCATTGCCTTGCGCCGCCGATCAAATTCCACCACCATCTTCTCGGTGAACGGCCCGCCCAGTTTCAATGCCGCCACCGCGGCCTTCTGCGAAATCGAGCAGGGATTGGAGGTGCTTTGGCTTTGGATGTTCGCCATGGCGGTTAAAAGGTCCTTCGGTCCCGCGGCATAACCGATCCGCCAGCCCGTCATCGCGTAGGCTTTGGAGACGCCGTTAATCACCACCGTTTGCGCCGCGACTTCCGGGCTCAAGGCGGCGATGCTGATGTGCGTGGCTCCGTCGTAGAGCACCTTTTCGTAAATTTCGTCGGACACGATGAGGATCTTGTGACGGACGGCGATTGTAGCGATGGCTTCCAGCGTCTTTCGATCGTAGGTCGCTCCAGTGGGATTGCAGGGGCTGTTGACGAGAATGGCTTTCGTGCGAGGCGTCACCAGCCTCTGCAAGTCGTCCGGGTGGATCGCGTAGCCATCGGCTTCGCTCGTCGGAAGGAGCACCGGGGTCGCATCGTTCAGCAGGGCCTGGTCGGCATACGAGACCCAATAGGGAGTCGGGATGATGATTTCATCGCCGGCTTCGAGCAGTGCTTCCGCCAAATTGTACAGCGAGTGTTTGGCGCCGCACGAGACCAGGACTTGGGATTTCTCATAGCGCAGTCCTTGCTCGGTGTGCAGCTTGTCGATGATCGCTTGGCGCAGTTCATCGATCCCCGACGAGGGTGTGTATTTGGTAAAGCCGGCTCTGATCGCGGCTTCTGCGGCCGCCTTGACGGGCTCTGGGGTATCGAAGTCCGGTTCGCCGGAGGAAAAGTCAACGACATCGAGTCCTTGCGCCGCCATGGCTTTCGCGGTCGCCGTCATGGCCAGCGTGGGAGATGGCGTGATCCGGCTGACTCGGGCGGCCAGTTTCATGGTTTCAGACTCCGGATGCGTGCCTGGAGGCGCCGCGCGACTTCGGGATGAAGAAATTCGGTCAAGGCCCCTCCGTGATTGGCGACGTCCTTAATAATGGTGGACGAGAGATAGGAATATTCTTCACTCGGCATTAAAAATACCGTCTCCACTTTCTTCGCCAGCTTTCGGTTGATCAAGGCCATCTGAAATTCATGCTCGAAATCCGAGATCGCGCGCAATCCGCGAATGATCGCGTGGGCACCCGACCGCTCCACGTAATCTACAAGCAGACCGTCAAACGAGGTGACTTCCACTTGGCCCAGGTCCTTCATGACGAGCTTCACCATATCAAGGCGCTCAGCCAAATTGAAGAGCGGGTGTTTCGCCGGGTTCGGCGCCACGGCTACGACCACTTTATCGAAGACGCGGAGGCTGCGCGTAATAATGTCGGTGTGCCCGTGCGTGATGGGATCGAATGTGCCCGGGTAGATGCCGATCTTCATGCCTGTGTCGCATCCGGGGATGAAAAAATCGAGAGGGCCGTGTCGCCATAGTGGTATCCGCGCAGGAAGGCGCACCGGCCGAGTCGAGACGGGAGCAAGGTCTTCGCGGCATGTTCGACCACCAGCCAGGAGTCGGGGGCGAAGAGCGCTTCGTCGGCGACCTCGGTGAACAGGGACACGAGATCCTTCACCACGGCGTACGGGGGATCGGCAAACAGGAGATCGTAGGGACCGTTCCACTGGTCGGGTCGGTTGAGAAATTGTTGCACCGTTTGTGCGTGCACCGTTATGTGATTCGTCATGCCACAGTCCGAAACATTCCGACGCAACAGCGTGAGAGCCGCTCGATTCGATTCCACGCAGGTGACCTGCTGAGCGCCACGGCTCAATGCCTCGATACCGACCGCTCCCGTGCCTGCATAGAGATCGAGAAAGCGACAGCCGGGAAGGCGATTACCGAGAATAGAAAACAGGGCTTCCCGAACTCGATCGGAAGTCGGACGGAGCGCGGTCCCCTGCGGCCCCCGGAGGCGCCGGCCTCGATGGGTTCCAGCAATAACGCGCATATCCCTAGATGAGCCATCCGTAAGAGCACGCGACTGTAACATAGCGTTTTTGAAGGGGTCAAGAAGACATGAGGATGAATGAGATCCGGGCAAGCAATGATGACGTGTGTGGGGCAGAAGGCGGAAAGATGAGTCCCTTGCTAGATGGTCTTTCGGAGAGGTATCGTTGAGGACTATAATGGCGCTCGTGTGTGATCGCCGCTGGTCCTACCCGATCCGACGACGCCCCAGCGTATCCAGACGGATCGGGTGCAACAATCTGCGGCGATCTTAGCGAGTGGCAACAGGCTGGGGATCTCGCGCGGCCAAACTCTTTCTCCGATTGTTGGAGATGGTGCGATCGATGATCGCGCCGCAATTGATGCACTTCCACGCATAGAAAATGAGAAAGAAATCAGAGAACCGCTCCAGCATCATCAGGCCTTTGCACTTCGGACATTCCATTGATCCCTCCCAGGTGGCGACGTGTACAGCTGGTGCCGCAATCAAGCAAGAGCTGCACCAATTTGTCATGATGCGACATTTCAATGAGTTAGAGCTACGTAGTTGTCTGAAGGGGAAAAAGTAGACTGGGCGGCTAGTACAAAAACGTTCGAGGTGTCATTTTTTTGTGCATAGCAGAGAGGGTTTTATGACGGTCAACGGGCATCGAAAGGGAATTACGTACTGGCCGGAGACCGAACGACCCCGCGAACGGCTGCTGGCCAAAGGTCCGGATGCGCTCTCGGAGGCGCATCTGCTTGCCATTCTCCTCAGAACCGGCCGGCGCGATTCTTCCGCGGTGCAGGTCGCCATCGAACTCCTCGATCGTGTCGGAGGCGTAGCAGGGTTGGCGAAGTGCGGAGTTGAAGAATTGTGCGGGATTCCGGGTATCGGACCGGCGAAGGCGGCTCAACTCAAAGCCGCGGTCGAATTGGGGCGGCGGGCGATGGCGGAACCGCTCTCGACCGGCACCCGCGTCTCGTGCAGCGGCGATCTCTTTAAGCATTTTCATCCGGCGCTCCGCGATCTCAAGCATGAGGTGTTTAAAGTTGTGCTGCTGGACGCCAAGAATATGGTGGTCAAAGAATCGACCGTCTCCGAAGGGAGCTTGACACTGAGCATCGTCCATCCGCGTGAAGTGTTTGCGCTCGCGGTCCGCGAGTCGGCGGCGGCGGTGATTTTTCTGCACAACCATCCGAGCGGCGATCCGACGCCGAGCCTGGAAGACCGGCAGCTGACCGATCGATTGGTGGCAGCCGGCAAGGTGCTGGGGATTCGGGTCTTGGATCATGTCATCACTGGGGATGGACGCTACGTGAGTTTCGCGGACCAGGGATGGCTCAAGGAACAGGGGAGCGACTAGGTGCGTACGTTGACGCCACGGTTATATAACAGGAGCGCGATGCTTTAAACACCGTCCACTCAATGAGGAGGGCACGCCATGGAAGAGACCCGTGTGGAGCCCGTCAGAAATGTCGCGATTGTGTCCAACGTCGGCGCAGGCAAGACATCCCTCAGCGAGGCCTTGCTCTATGTGAGCGGAGCGATCACCACCCTCGGCTCAGTCGTTCAGGGAACCACCGTTTCCGACTTCGAACCCGAAGAGCTTCACCATCGCAGTTCAGCCAGCACCAGCCTGCTTCACTTTCGCTGGCATGACACCACCATCAATCTGCTTGATCCCCCCGGGGCCCTCAGTCTGCTGGGAGAACCGTTGGCGGCCTTGCGGGCCGTCGACGCCGTCATTATTGTACTCAATGAGAGCGCCGGCGTCCGGACAGAGCTGGCGCGTCTGTGGATGCGCATCAAAGAGCTTCACCTGCCTTGTCTCGTTTTTGTAAACGGATTGGATCGGGAAGGGGCCTCTCTCGACGGCGCGCTGGAGGTCTGTCGCACACAGTTGGACTGTATGCCGATTCCCATGGCCCTTCCGGTCGAGGCGGGCCCACAGATGGACGCTGTGGTCGACGTGCTCCATGAGAAGCTGATCCGGTCTGGGCCTTCTTCGCCGAAGGTGGAAGAGGCGTCGATTCCAGCTCATGTGGAACCGGTCTTGAAAGCGGCGCGCAAGCAACTCATCGAGGCGGTGGCGGAGAGCGACGAACGGCTGCTCGAGACATATGTGGCGCAGGGGGATCTGAACCGGGACGAGTTGATTCAAGGGCTTCGTGCGGACATCCTGTCCAAGCAATTTCTTCCTGTCTATGGCGGCTCCGCTGCACGGAACGTGGGGGTCTGGTCGTTGCTCGATGCCATCGTGTCTCTGCTGCCGTCCCCGGCGGACCGCCAGGCGGCTCATCCGCTTCAGGGTCTGCACCCGGAAACCGGTCAGACCTGTGAACGAAAGGGGAGTCCGGACGAGCCGTTCTCCGCCTACGTGTTCAAAACCCTGATTGATCCATTTGTCGGCCGTCTCTCCTACTGCCGCGTGCTGTCCGGGACCGTTCAGGCGGATTCGACGGTCATGAATGCCACCAGGCACGTGCGGGAGAAGCTGGGGCATTTTTATGCAGTATTCGGGAAGAAGCACACGGCTGTCTCGAGCGCGACCGCGGGGGACATCGTGGCGATCGGAAAACTGAAAGATACGCAAGCCGGCGATACGCTCTGCCAGGACAGCGACCCGATTTGCTATCCGGGGCTGGGTCTCCCGCGCCCGGTGTTGTCGTTCGCCATTGAAGCGAAGTCCAAAGCCGAGATCGACAAAGTGAGCCTCGGTCTTCACAAGTTGATTGAAGAAGATCCGACGTTGGAATTCGCCCGCAATGGCGAGACCAAAGAGATGGTGCTCAGCGGGCTCGGGCAGCTCCATATCGACCTGGCACTGGAAAAGCTGCATCGCAAGTTCGGCGCGGATGTCACGCTCCACACGCCAAAAATTCCTTATCGGGAAACGATCAAAGCGGCTGCGCAGGCGCAAGGCAAGTACAAGAAGCAGACGGGGGGCCATGGTCAATACGGTGATTGCTGGCTCGACATTGCTCCGCTGCCTCGCGGCGAAGGATTCGTGTTTGAAAATCGAGTCGTCGGCGGAGCGATTCCGAAAAATTTCATTCCCGCCGTGGAGAAGGGCGTCGTGGAGGCGATGCACGACGGCATCCTCAGCGGGTTCCCGGTCGTCGACGTGCGCGTGGCGGTTTATGACGGGTCTTACCACGTGGTGGATTCATCGGAAATGTCGTTCAAGATTGCCGGCTCGATGGCGTTTAAGAAAGCGATGGAGAACGCGCATCCGGTGCTGCTCGAACCGATGATGACGGTCGAGATCGACGTGCCGACGGAAACTGTGGGCGCGGTGATGGGTGACTTGAATGCACGGCGGGGACGCATCCTGTCGGTCAGCGCCAATGACCATGCCGAACAGATCAAGGCCCTGGTGCCGCTCGCGGAGCTCCTCAAGTATGCGCCGGTGCTGAACGCGATGACGGGTGGGCGCGGGAGTTATGTCATGGAGTTCGCCCGCTACGAGGAAGTCCCGCGGGAACTGGCCGGCAAGATTATCGAGCAGCACAAGGCCGAGCGGCACGCCGTCGCAGTGCACTGAACAGATCAGTCCGTGGATTTCAGGACGACGTAGAACGCGCGGTTTTCCCGGAGGACTCGAAGGAGCACCGTATCTCCGCGTCGGACCCGCGCGATGGCGGACGTGAATTCGCCCACGGTGGCGACTTCGACCCGATTGACTTCCTTGATAAGGTCGCCTTCTCGGAGTCCTTCGGCCTGAGCCAGGCTGCTGGGTTCCACTTTCGTAATGAGGACGCCTTTTGGCTCGCGGAGCTTGAACTTCTCCGCCAATCCGGCGGTCAGGTCCTGGACGTCGAGGCCCAGTTTCATTTCCGTCTTGGCTTGAGGGATCGACGCGACGACGGCTGCATCACGACGCTCGCTGAGCGGCACGTCGAGGACCACATGTTTCAGGTCGCGGACGACTTCGATCTTCGACGTGGCGCCCGGCGGTAGGGCGCCGATAAGCCGCGATAGCTTGTTGGGCGAATCCACGACGGCGCCGTCGATCCTCACGATGATGTCGCCGGGCTTGATGCCGGCTGCGGCCGCCGGGTCTTTCTCGAACACTTCGTTGACGAGAACCCCTTCGCCTTCACCGACGCCGAACTTTTTGGCGAGTTCGGGTGTCAAGGGCTGAATGCCGACCCCGAGCCAACCTCTGACGACCTTGCCTTTCGCGATCAACTGGTCGATGACTTGCTTCGCCATATTGGACGGAATGGCAAAGC
>CAYNLM010000037.1:0-26860 GCA_964398045.1 uncultured Nitrospira sp.
CAGTATCAGGAGCGTCGGGCCTGGGCCCTCTACGACCATGAATTGGAAGTGGTGTGGGATCGTGAACTGGCCCGTTGCGGGGCCTGGAATGAACTGTTCCCCCGTCCGCAGGGCAGGACGCCGGGGCGGAGCGCAACCTTTCGGGAATGTGAGGCGAGGCTGCCGGCCATCAAGGCGATGGGGTTCGATGTTGTCTACCTCACGCCGATTCATCCGATCGGCCGCACGAACCGCAAGGGGAAAAATAATGCGCTCACCGCCACGCCGGCCGATCCCGGCAGTCCGTACGCCATCGGCAATGAACAAGGCGGCCACGACGCTGTGGAGCCGGGCCTCGGCACGATCGAGGACTTCGATCGATTCCAGGAAGCCGTGCGAGCGCAGGGGATGGAGATCGCCATGGATTTTGCGATCAACTGTTCGCCGGATCATCCCTACGTGAAGACGCATCCGGAATGGTTCGCCCAGCGGCCGGACGGCACGATCAAGTACGCCGAGAACCCGCCCAAGAAATATCAGGACATCTACAATTTGAATTTCTATTGCGAGAATTGGCGCGGGCTCTGGGAAGAAATGAAGCGCGTGATTCTCTTCTGGGTGAGCGACGGGGTAAACATATTTCGCGTGGACAATCCGCACACGAAACCGGTGGGTTTTTGGGCCTGGCTGATCCGCGAGGTGCAGGACCGCCACCCGGAAGTGATCTTTTTGTCCGAAGCCTTCACCAGGCCGAAGATGATGAAGGTTCTGGCCAAGGCCGGGTTCACCCAGTCGTACACGTACTTCACGTGGCGCAACTTCAAGCAGGAATTGACGGATTATATGGAGGAATTGTCGCGGAGCGAGATGAAGGAATATTTCCGGCCCAACTTTTTCACGAACACGCCCGACATCCTGCCGGAAATTCTCCAGCACGGCGGCCGGCCTGCCTTCAAGTTCAGGCTGGTGTTGGCGGCCACCTTATCGCCCTCGTACGGCATCTACAGCGGCTATGAGCTCTGTGAAAACCGGGCGCTGGGAGGAAAGGAAGAGTATCTGGATTCGGAGAAATACGAGTTCAAGGTCTGGGACTGGGATCGGCCGGGCAACCTGGCGGACTATGTGGCGAGGGTCAATCGCATCAGGCGTGAGAATCCCGCGCTGCATGAATTGGAGAACCTGGAATTTTACGAAGCGGACAACGAGCATGTCCTCTTGTACGGCAAGAGGACGATGGACTGCCGCAATGCCGTGCTGGTCGCGGTGAATCTGAATCCCTTTCAAGCCCAGGAGGCCCGCCTCCGGATTCCGATCGCCGCGCTGGGCATCCAACCGGACGAGATGTATCAGTTGCACAACTTGATGACCGATCAACGGGATCTCGTGAAGGGCGACACGTATGCCATTCGACTGGACCCGCAGATCGAGCCGGCTGTCATTTATGCCGTGCGGCGTTGGTCGCATCGGGAGCAGGAATTCGATTACTTTTTCTGACGGACCGTGCATGATGCAGACCGCGCGACAGGAATGGATCGAACAGGTCCTGGCTGCTCTGAACACAGAGGGAGGCCGGCGGTTGAGCGCGTTCCTCCAACGGCAGCGGTGGTTTGGCGGTAAGGGAAAAGCCCTGGCTGCCGCGCACGTCGTCGATGCGATCGCGCTGTCCCACGGGACGGACCGTCGCCTGCTTGCCTTTGTGGACGTTGAGTATCGGGGCGGTCATCCAGAGCGTTATGCGATGCCTCTGGTGATCCGATCAGTGATTGATCCGGGAGACGCCGATGCCCTCGTTGAGTTTCCGCCATCGTCCTCTCGTGAGTGGATCTGCGATGCCACCCACGATGCGAATACCTGGGTCTCTCTCTACGAGGATGTGGCGCAAAGTCGGGAATTGGTCGGAGAGGCCGGATGTCTAAGGGGCCGATCCATCCCGCAGGGGGAGAGGGAATTATCCATGCCGGTGCGCGAGGCGCAGGTCCTTTCGGGAGAGCAAAGCAACACCTCGGTGGTGCTCGAGCGGCGTGTGATCTTGAAACTGATCCGTAAGGCCGAGGCGGGGATCAATCCCGACAGCGAAATGCTGGAATTCCTGACGACCCAAACGGTCTGTTCATATGTGCCGTCGTTGCTCGGCCTATTGACGTACGAGAATAAAATAGGCGACGCATGCAAGCCGGCGACCGTGGCCGTCCTCCAACGATTCGTCTCCGACAGCGTGGACGGGTGGAGTTATACGCTGACGCATCTCGAGCGATTGCTGGGCGAAGGCCCTGCGGTCGTGGACCGCGGCCACACGCTCTCGCAGGCGGTCACGGACATGTCCGGTCCGTTTCTCGAGGACATGCGGCGGCTCGGAGCCATGACCGGCGAGTTGCATCTCGCCTTGTCGTCGCAGAACGAGCCGGAGGCGTTCCGTCCGGAACCGATCACCGCGCAGGACGTGGAACAGTGGCAGGGAAGGATGGGGCAGCTGTTGACAGCAGTGTGCCGGGATCTGCGTGCGCTGCCACCGAATCAGTTGTTGGCTGCGGGAGTGACGGACGAGGTTGTGACCGGGCTGGAAACCGCTTGCCCTCAATGGTTCGGCGACCTCCGGCTCTTGTCTCAAACCGGAGCGTCAAAAATCCGCCATCACGGAGACTATCACCTTGGGCAGGTCCTCAAAACGAAGGAAAGCTTCGTCGTGATCGACTTCGAAGGAGAACCGGCTCGCTCCCTTGAAGCACGCCGAGCCAAACTCTGTCCCTTGAAAGATGTAGGCGGGATGTTACGATCATTCAGCTACGCCGCGCAGGTCCTCTTGGTCCGGCGGAGGGCCGCTTCCGTGACGGATGTTGGGTTGATGGAGGAATGGGAGCGGACGACTCGCGCGGCCTTTCTCGAGGGCTATCGTGCGACTGCCCAACCGGGGCACGTCATCTTTCTTCCACCTAACTGGGAGGACGCGCTCCGGATCATCCATGTGTATGAACTCGAGAAGGTCCTATACGAGTTGGGCTATGAAATGCGGAACCGGCCGGATTGGCTGTCGGTCCCGTTGACCGGGCTGCGCCGCCTCTGCGGAGGTTCTTTCCAGGGCTGAACGATGGCGTGCGGGTTTTTTGCGAAGGGATCCCAAGCGGCTGAACGACTTGTCAGGAGTGAGGAACGGCATGTCCAACACCGACACGGCCTTTCGGTTCATCGGGTGCAGCGAAATCCAGGAGATTCTTGGGAGACAGGCCGAGGACGAGCGCGCGCTCGCCGAGTTGCTCGAAGAAGTGCCGCTCGATTCGGTGTACTTCCACACGCACAGTTATTTCCTCAGGCATCGGTTTATCGAGCGCATGTACCCCAACGATTTCGCCGAATGGGTGGGCAAGCAGGTGCGGGATCACGTGCTCGCCGAACGATTGTCGGTGGTGGACCCGTTCGATTTCAGAAGCCTGGATGCATTGCGGGAGGAATTGATCTCCATCATCGACGACCATCTGTCCGGCATGGCGACGGTCCCGCACGCGGACTTCGGGACGCCCTTTTACTTCAACCGATCCAGGATTCTCCCGGTTCCGACCGGCCTGGAGGTGCGGACGCTGCCGGAGTTCCGCGAGGCGCTGTCCGACGTCGATGTCAGCGCGATCTATTATCACGTCTTTGAGGCCTATTTGCGGTTACAGCGGGAAGAGAACGATTTTTCCGCCTGGATCAGGGGAGTGCTGAAGCTGCCGGAATTGGCCGACCGCATGAAGGCTCTGAATCCGTATCTTGGAAGTCTGGAACGGCTGCGATCGAGCTTATTGACCATGTGTGACGACTATCTGGCGAAGTCAGGCCAGGCATAAGGGCCAGGAGCAGGAAGATGAACACGGACGCTCTTTGGTACAAAGACGCCGTCTTTTACGAAATTCCCATCAAGGCCTTCGCCGACGGGAACGGGGACGGGATCGGGGATTTTCAGGGCCTGATCGGCAAGTTGGACTATCTCCAGTGGCTCGGCGTGGACTGCCTCTGGCTGTTGCCGTTTTATCCCTCGCCGCTCAAGGATGACGGATACGACGTGGCTGATTTTCTGAACGTCGCCGAACAGTACGGCACAAACGGGGACGTGCGGCGCTTATTGAACGAGGCGCACCGGCGTGGGATCAGAGTCATTGTCGATCTGGTGCTGAATCACACCTCCGATCAGCACCCCTGGTTTCAGGAAGCCCGTCGCTCCGCCCAATCGCCCACGCGCGGTTTCTATGTGTGGAGCGACACGGACCGTAAGTATGAGAAGGCCCGGATTATCTTCATCGACACCGAGAAATCGAACTGGACCTGGGACCCGGAGGCCAAGCTGTTCTATTGGCATCGTTTCTTCAGCCACCAGCCGGACCTGAATTACGACAACGCGGAGGTGCGGCAGGCTATGCTGGACGCGATGACCTATTGGCTCGATCAGGGATTGGACGGGTTCCGGTGCGATGCGGTGCCCTATCTGTTTGAACGGGAAGGCACCATCTGTGAAAACTTGCCCGAGACGCACATCTATTTGAAGGAAATCCGCCGCCGGATCGACGCTTCTTATGAGGGACGCATCCTGTTGGCCGAGGCGAATCAGTGGCCCTCGGATGTGCGGCCCTATTTCGGGGACGGGGACGAGTTCCACATGGCGTTTCACTTTCCGCTGATGCCCCGGCTGTACATGGGTGTGCGGAGCGAAACCCGCGATCCCATCATCGATATGTTCACTCACACCCCGGAGATCCCGCCGAACTGCCAGTGGTGTCTTTTCCTCCGCAACCATGACGAACTGACGCTCGAGATGTGTTCCGGCGAAGAGCGGGACTACATGTACTACACCTATGCGAGCGACCCACGGATGAGGAGGAACATCGGCATTGCGCGGCGTCTGGCCCCGCTCCTGGACAACGACCGCCGCAAGATCGAGTTGCTGAATAGCCTGGTGTTCACGATGCCCGGCAGCCCGATCATTTACTACGGCGACGAGATCGGCATGGGAGACAACATCCAGTTGAAGGACCGCGACGGGGTAAGAACGCCGATGCAGTGGACGATGGACCGAAACGCAGGGTTTTCGACGTGCGACCCGGCCCGCCTGTATTTGCCCGTCGTGGCGGACCCGGTGTACGGCTATCAATCGATCAATGTGGAGTCTCAGAAGGAAATGCCCCATTCGCTGCTGCAGTGGATGAAGCGGGTGATCACAGTGCGCAAGCGGCATCCGGCCTTCGGCCGGGGCACCATCACGTTTCTCCGTCCGGCGAACGGGAAGGTCTTGCCCTACCTGCGGCGGTACGAAGGCGCCGCGCTGTTGTGCGTGCATAACCTGGCAGGGTCCGCGCAATCGGTGGAGTTGGATCTGAAAGAGTTCGCCGGCGCGGTACCGGTCGAACTATTGGGGGAGTCGCGATTTCCCACGGTGACGGAAAGGCCCTATGTCCTAACACTGGCGCCCTATGGCTATTATTGGCTCGACCTCGTGCCGAAATCTGCGGGGGCGGAATCCTATGGGATCGAACAGACGGTGCTCTAGACGACAACAGTGCCGGATGAGCGAAGGGCTTTGATGCCGGAGAACGATCTCGATGATTAGAGAGCTGGAACAGTATCGCGAGGTGGCTCCAAAGGGGACCATCGACTTTTTGCATCGGTTGAGCGATCTGGTGCAAGGGAAACGGTTCCTCCACATCAATGCCGTGCGTTACGGTGGGGGGACGGCGGAAATTCTGCGGCGATTGGTGCCCATCATGAAAGCCATGGGAATCGAGGCGCGGTGGGACGTGATCGCCGGCACGCAGGAGTTTACCGACGTGACGCGGCGGATCGCCGATGGACTGCAGGGACGGCCGGAAACTATCACCGAGGAGATGTACCGCACCTACCTCGAGGTCAGCACCAGAAACGCCAAGGCGTTGGACCTCGATGCGGATCTCGTCTTCATCCACGATCCGCAACCCGCCGCGTTGGTCGAACATCGGAAGGGCGGCAAGTGGGTCTGGCGCTGCCACCTCGACGCCGGCCAGCCTCATCGTTCGGTCTGGAGCTTGTTTCGCCGGCATGTGCTGAAATACGACGCGGCCGTTTTCTCGCTTCCGGGATTTGCCCAGAGGCTGCCCATCGCGAAGTTCTTGATCTATCCCTCGATCGATCCCCTGACCGAGAAGAACCGCGAGCTGTCGCGCGTCGAGATCGGACAGGTGCTTGATCGATTCGGGATCGCCCGGGGGAAACCGATGCTGTTGCAGGTGGCCCGCTTCGACCGGTTCAAGGACCAGGTCGGCACGATACGGGCATACCGCATGGCCAAGAAACACCATGATTGCCAGGTGGTGCTGGCGGGAAGCGGGGTACTGCACAATCCGGAGGGCGAAGCGGTGTTGGCCGAGGTGCAGCAGGCGGCGGGGAACGACCCGGACATTCATATTCTCCAGTTGCCGCCCGAGGCCGACCGTGAAATCAACGCGCTGCAGCGGGCCGCCTCCATCGTGGTTCACAAGTCGCTCAAGGAAGGCTTTGGGCTCGCCGTCTCGGAAGCCATGTGGAAGGGCAAACCGGTGATCGGCGGGACGGCCGGCGGCGTGTCCGCGCAAATCGTCGACGAGACGACGGGGTTCATCGTCCATTCCGTCGAAGGGGCGGCCTTTCGCATCCGCTATCTCCTCAACAATCGCGGCGTGATGACGAGGATGGGCGCAATGGCGAAAGAACATGCCCGGAGAAACTTTCTGATCACCAGGCATCTGAGCGACTATCTCACGATGCTGAAGCTCTTGTGTTCAGACTGACGCCGCTTGTCGGCGCCGAACCGTCAACCCGCTGCGAGGGATGATCACGTGGGAGAGGCGTTTATCCCTGAGTCGGTCCGTACGTTGCTGGACGCGGCCGAGCCGGTCGATCTCGTGCTCGGTGTGCTCACGTTCAACGACAAAACAACGGCGCCCGGCCTCGCACGCGCGCTGGCCGAGGGCTGTGCCCGATCCTTTCCTCAACGGCGCCTGCTCGTGGTCAACTGTGATGCGGGGTCGCAGGATGAGACGCCCCAATGCCTTGAGCGAAGCCTCGGGGCGGACACGCGTCTCTGGACAATCCATCATCCTGTGCTGGGCGCATCCTTCAAGATCTTGTCTGAATCCGGCGTGCCGGGACGCGAGACGGCCGTGCGCATTCTGGCCGCCATTACCGACAAGCTCAATGCGGCTGCGTGTCTGGTCGTGGACGGCAACCTGAAATCGGCCGATAACACCTGGCCGCAACTCCTTGCCGATCCGATTCTCGACAAGGGAGCCGATTGCGTGCTGCCCTGGTTTCGACGCAATCGGTACGAAGGCACCCTGACCAATACCCTGCTCGCTCCGCTCACCCAGGCGTTGTATGGGAAGCGGATTCCCTACCACTTGGGCGGCGCCTATGCCTTTTCGGGCGGCATGATCCGTTCGACATTGCTGTCCCAGCCGTGGGACGAAGAGATCATGCAATACGGGGTCGATGGATGGGTGACGACGCTGGCGGTGGCGGAGCCGCTCCAGGTATGCCGCGCTGCGCTGGGGCCCCGCGTGCACCAAGCCAAGCCGATGGGCGATTTGTCCACGATCGTGGCGCAAGCCGTCGGCTGTATTTTTCATCTCATGGAACGCTATCAGGAGAAGTGGGAATCGGTTATCGGATCAGCGGCCGTCCCGATGGTCGGCGCCCCGTTGCGGTTGGGAGCCGAGGCCGGATCCATCAACGTGGAGCGGATGGTCAATGGGTTTCGCCAGGGGCTGCGGGATCTGCTGCCGGTCTGGCAGCTCATCCTGCCCGCGGAAACTTTCCAGCAGGTATTGGAACTGGGCGTGGAAGAGACGGACCATTTTCGCTTTCCTTCCGCCCTGTGGGTGCAGGTCGTCTATGACTTCGCGTTGGCCTATCACGATCGCCTCTTGCACCACGAGCACCTGCTCAAGGCCTTGACGCCGCTGTATCTCGGCTACACCGCATCCTTCGTGATTGGAACGCGCGCCCAGAGCGTCGAGCAGGTCGAACAGGAACTGGGGCGTCTGAGCGATCTCTTCGAGACGATGAAGCCCTATGTGGTTCAGCGATGGAGGTGGCACGATGAATGATCTTTGGGGCGAAGCCATGTTGGAAGCGTTTCGCGACATGACGAGGCGGGTGGCCCTCTTCCTGCCCAAGCTGCTGGCCTTGCTGAGCTTCATCCTCCTCGGCGTCATCGTCGGGTTGGCGATCAAAACCGTTCTCCAGAGGCTGTTGAAGGCGTTGCGTATCGACGTGCTCAGCGAACGGTGGGGGCTTCAGGCCACGCTCACCAAAGCAGGATGCAAGCAGCCGCTCTCGCAGGTCGTCGGGCGGTTGGCCTTCTGGACCGTGTTCGTCCTGTTCGTGTTTATGGGTGTGGACGCACTGGATCTTCCGGCCACTGCCGGGCTGATGGGCCAGCTTTTGGGCTTTTTGCCGAGCGTCATAGCGGCCGGTTTGTTGCTGCTGGTCGGAGTATTGCTGGGGAATTTCTTTGCCGAAGCCGCCTTGATCGCCACGGTGAACGCGCAGATTCAGGAGGCTCGACTTATTGCCAACTTGGTGCGCTGGGGGATATTCCTGTTCACCGCCGCCATGGTCTTGACGCAGTTGGGAATTGCCAAAGAAATTGTCGTGGCCGCGTTCTCCATCCTCTTCGGAGGGGTGGTGCTGGCCCTGTCCATCGCCGTGGGGCTCGGCGGGCGTAACATTGCGCGGGACATTCTGGAGCGGCGATGGCGGAAAGCCAAGGAAGAGCGAGACGAGATGGCACACTTGTAGCGCTGCGGCCCTTGACCAAGCCGGCAACGATTCCACCTAGGCCAGCGAGACGATGACGGCCTCATCCGGCTGCAGGTCGAGCCTGCCCGCCCTCCAAGGGCGTCGATCGCCGATCGACTCATGTGTGGAGAGCAGCAGCCTTCCCTTGCGCAGCATTCCTGGAAGGGCGCAGGACAATTTGCGAGGGGCAAAGTTGACGGCGACGAGCACGCCTTCAGCTGAGGCAGCGCCGCTTTCTTGTTTTCTGACGAAGGCCACACAGTGCGGATCGGTCGAGTCGAGAGGCAGATAGGTCCCCTGCTGGAGGGCCGGCGTCGTTTTGCGCAAGCGGATCAGACGGCGATACAGACTCAGTAACGAGGAGGGGTCTTTCGACTCCCGCTCGACATTGATGGTTGAAGCGTTTCGAGAGATCGGCAACCAGGATCGTCCCGTCGTAAATCCCGCCTGGTGTGATCCATCCCACTGCATCGGTGTGCGGGCCGGATCGCGGCCGGTTCGAAACGGCCAATAGCGCTTCGTGTAGGGATCGCGCAGGTCGCGATAGCGCAACCGTCCGTCCCGCATCCCGATCTCTTCCCCATAATAGATGAAGGGCGTGCCTCGCAACGTGAATAGCAGGACCGCCGCCGCTCGGGCGCGTCGGTCGGCATCACCGCCTCGGCCATAGCGGTCGATGTGGCGGGATTGATCGTGATTGCTGAAAACAATGGAGGGCCACCCGCCCGACGGCACCGCCCGTTCCATGTCCGCGATCACCTCTCGAAAGCGGTCTGCGCGCCACGGCGACTTGAGCAGCCGGAAGTCGAAAACCATGTGCAGCTCGTCCGACCCGTTGCCGTAGAATGCCGCCGGACCGCCCGGCGTGTCGGCGGATGCTTCGCCGATAAGGACGACATCAGGAGAGGCCGCGACGTGGGACCGCAATTCCCTCATCACCTCGTGGGCGAGCGGCTGATCGCGGTCATAGCGATGGATCTGCCTGGTATAGCCGCGCCAGCCGAAGCGAACGGGATTGTCCGGCCACCGGATATCCTTGCCGAGCCAGTTGATCGCATCGAGTCGGAATCCCTGCACGCCGCGATCAAGCCAGAACCGTACGACGTCAAACATCTTGGTTCGGAGCACGGGGTTGTGCCAATTGAGATCAGGCTGATGCGCCAAGAACGAGTGGAGATAGTACTGGCCGGAGGTCGCGTCCCAGGTCCATGAGGAACCACCGAAGCGCGCGTTCCAATTGCTGGGACGGCGGCACAATCCTTTGCCTTTGCCGTCCGCCCAATAGTACCAGTCACGTTCAGGAGCTGATCTTGATGAGCGGGCCTTCTGAAACCACGGATGTTGGTCGGAGGTGTGGTTGAGGACCAGATCCATGATGATCCTGATCCCCCGGCGTTGGGCCTCGCGCACCAACCGGTCGAAGTCGTCGAGGGTGCCGAAACGCGGATCCACGTTGCAGTAATCGGCCACGTCGTAGCCGAAATCCCGCATGGGAGAAGGATAAATCGGCGACAGCCAGATGGCGTCGACGCCCAACGAATCGGACGTTCCGTCGTTCAGATAATCCAGCCGGGAAATGATCCCCGGGAGATCTCCGATGCCGTCGCCGTCGGAGTCTTGAAAACTCCAGGGATAGATCTGATACACGGTGGCGGTCGGCCACCAGAGCGGATCGGCGGTCATGCAGGCATCTCGAATCGGGGCGACAGGAGAACCTCAGAGTGTAGGCCTGTGCCTGTCATCACGATGATTCGTTCAGGCGGATCGTGTACAGGTAATGGTAGAGGCCCCTGCGCTCGAGCAACTGCGCATGGGTGCCCTCCTCGACCAAGCGCCCCTTGTCCAGCACGAGAATGCGATCAGCTCGCAGAATAGTGGAAAGGCGATGCGCCACGACAAAGGTGGTGCGGCCTTTCATCAGCCGTTCGAGGGCCTCCTGCACCAGCCGTTCAGATTCGGTATCCAGCGACGACGTGGCCTCGTCAAGCAGGAGAATTCTTGGATTCTTCAGAATCGCGCGCGCAATCGCAATGCGTTGACGCTGCCCGCCTGAAAGATTGACGCCTTTCTCTCCCACCACCGTGTGGTAGCCGTCGGGAAAGCCCGTGATGAAATCATGGGCATGGGCGGCTTTGCTCGCTTCTTGAACCACCGCGTCGTCGGCATGCGGATTTCCATAGCGGATGTTGTCCAGAATGGTCCCTCCGAATAAGACGGTTTCCTGGGGAACCAGCGCGACCTGCCGATACCAACTTTCCACCGTCACCTCTCGGAGATCCTGCCCGTCCACCGTGATGCGGCCATCGGTCGGATCATAGAATCGGTGCAGCAGGTTGATCACCGTGGTTTTCCCGGCACCGGTGGGGCCGACGAACGCAACCAATTCACCCGGCTTCGCTTCAAAAGAAAGATTGATGAGCACCGGACGACGTGGATCGTAGCTGAAACCGACGGCTTCAGCCCGCACATGACCTGCGACGGTGGCGAGCGCGCGGGCGCCCGGCCCGTCATGAATATCGGGCTGCGCCTCCAATATGTCGAAGACCCGCTCGGTGGCGCCTTGCGCTTCCTTGATCTGCGCGAATACCCGCGCCGCGGAGCTGAACGGGCCGATCAAGATGCCGGCAAACAGGACAAAGGCAAAGAGATCGCCGGGCGTGACGATGCCCGCGATCACTTGATTGCCGCCAAACCAGAGGACGGCAGCAGCCGCTGAAAAGGTCAGCAGGCTGATGACGGGGATGAACACCGCCATGATGCCGGCCCGCCGCAGCGTCAGCGTGAGCGCCTGGTTCACCTGCGCAGAGAAGCGGTCTTCCTCGCGTCGCGTCTGGACGAAGGACTTCACGATGCGGATGCCGGAGATCACCTCTTCGACCAGGGTACTGAGCGCGGCCGTTTGATCCTGGATGGAGGTTGAGAGCGCCTTGAGCCGACGGCCGAAAAATTTCGCCACGAGCACGAGCAGCGGAAGCAGCACGAGGATCAGGAGGCAGAGACGCCAATTCATGGCGAGGAGAAAGGCGATGCCGCCCACGAAGGTCACCACTTGTTTGGCGCTGTCGATGGGCGTCTCGGTCACGACGGATTGAATGATCGTCACGTCGTTCATGAGACGGGACAGCAGCTCGCCGGTGCGCCGGCGGGCGAAAAAGCTGACGGAAAGTTTCTGCAGGTGGCCGAAGAGGTGCCGGCGGAAATCCGCCACGATGCGCTGGGAGACCCAGGCGGTCAGATAACTATGCCCCATCGAACACAGTCCTTGGATGACCACCAATCCAAGAAAGAGGCCGATCAGTTCCGTCATCCGGGAGCCGTCGCGTTGCACGGTAATGACGTCCCACAGGCTGCCGGCCAATCGGAGCAGCGCGAGATTGATGGCCGCCACTCCCATGACCAGCACGCCCGCCACGATCATGCGCGGCAGGTACGGTCGGATAAACGGCAGGAAGCGTCTGAAGGTCAGCATGGCAGGCGGCGGATTCTCATGACGGCCCATAGGCTCTCACGCCGGCTCAAGCTCGCGGGTCGGCGAAGAGGAGAGGAAGGTGAGGGGTGCGGCGACAACTAGAGTTGAGCGACCGATTCGATTTGATTTTTATTGATCGCCACGAAGTCCGACCGGTCCTTGTCGTTGATGACGACGTCGGTCAAGCTGATGAAGAGGCGTGCGTCCTCGTTAATCGCGTCGGATACGCGATTGCGCATCGGAGGAATCAGAAAGTCGCCCACGTAGGTACAACTCACCGTACGGACGCGGATGCGAACCTTCTTGCCCTCTGGCACGTTCTCCTCCTCCCGCAATGCGGGTTGAGCTTAGCTTTTACGGCGAAGGAATTTTTGACGCCGGCGCAACTTTTTATACTTGTGCTTGCGCATTTTCTTCCGGCGTTTTTTTAACACGCTCGACATACTTCGTCTCTCCTAGGGGCGGGAGTCTAAAAGCTTTTGCCGCAAAATGCAAGGACGCGAGAGAGAATCGTGCGACCGCCAAGCGGCTTCCCATGCCCGCGCGAGCATTCACGAGCCCTGTGATATACTGCGCCACGATGTCTGCGTGGATTCCTCGCTCCTTCCTCACGATGACGCGGTTGATTGCCGTCTTGACCGTGGTCGTGGTCCTGCTGCTCGGCGCCTGCTCCTCGAAGACCGTGCAGTATCCGGAAGACCACGAGCGCTTTCGTCGCATCGACCACGCGGTGGAATTGCTCCGGGAGGCCTATCAGAAGAAGGATCGCTCGGGCTTTGAATCGGTGATGTTGCCGCTGGATCAGCTGGAACAGCTTCAACGAGAGGCGGAAGCCGACTTCGACGCGTTTCATTCCATCGCGTTGGAGTTCAAGACGGAACGCATCATGATCGAGGGCGACGACATCGACGTGTATGTGCACTGGCAAGGCATCTGGAAAAAAGATCCCGATGATGCGGGCATTCGGCAACGCGGCCACGCGCGATTGCAGTGGGTCGGCACCCATTCGATTCTCTTGCGCGGTGTGCAAGGCGACCTCCCGTTCGGCATGAAGACGAGGCAGACATTTTCCGACGCCGTTCCCTCGCAGCAGAATATCCGTTAATCATGTCCAACAAGCGACGAACACCCTCCATCACGCCACAGGGGGATTTTCTCGTGATCGGAAGCGGGGTCGCGGGCCTGCGCGCGGCGCTCGAACTCAGCCGCGAAGGCCGGGTCATCATGCTGACGAAGGGCCATCCGCTGCAGAGCAGTTCCATCTATGCGCAGGGCGGCGTGGCCGTGGCCTTGAGCGAAGAAGACGATGTGGCGATTCATTTCACCGATACGGTCAAGGCGGGCCACGGACTCTGCCGGCGCGAGGCGGTGAAGGTGCTGGTGGAAGAAGGGCCGGACCGGATTCAGGAACTGATCCGTTGGGGAGCCAAGTTCGACAAGGCCGGCGGAAAGTTTGCCTTCGCCCGTGAAGCAGCCCATAGCCGGAGCCGGATCCTGCGCGCGCGAGGCGATGCGACCGGGAATGAAATGGTGCGCGTGTTGATGGCCCAGGCTGCTCGGCAAAAACGGATTCATCGGCTGGATTACCATTTCACGGTCGACTTAGTCGTGGAAGAAGGCCGCTGCTGCGGCGCGGTCGTCCTGGACGAGAACTCGGGTAAGCAATCTATTCTTCCTGCGAAGGCGGTGGTGCTTTCCACGGGAGGGGCCGGTCAGATCTACGCGCGCACGACCAATCCGCCTAACGCGACCGGCGACGGCATGGCCATGGCGTTTCGTGCCGGCGCGCAACTGCAAGATATGGAATTCGTGCAGTTCCATCCGACCGCGCTCTTTTTACCGTCGAGTCCGCCGTTCCTTTTGTCGGAAGCGATGCGCGGCGAAGGGGGGCAGCTCCGCAACAGCAAGGGCGAGTTGTTCATGCACCGGTATCATCCGCTGGGTGCGCTGGCTCCCCGGGATATTGTGGCTCGGGCCATATGGGCTGAAATGGCGGCCACCAGAGCCCGCCACGTGTATCTCGATGTGACGCATCTCGGCGCCGATTTTGTGAAACGCCGATTCCCCACCATCTATGCCACGTGCCTCCGCTACGACATCGACATTACGGAAGAGTGGATTCCGGTTTCGCCGAGCGCGCATTACATGATGGGAGGTGTCTGGACCGATATCAATGGCGCGACGACGTTGCCCGGCTTGTTTGCCGCCGGAGAGGTCGCCTGCAGCGGTGTGCATGGAGCGAACCGGCTGGCGAGCAACTCACTGTTGGAAGGCTTGGTCTTCGGTATGAGGGCGGGCCTATCCGCTATCTGGTGGGCATCGAGTCATCCGGTGCCCGACCTCACTTGCCAGCTTGATGCACTTCGGCGATGTCAGTTTGAACGGTTGGAGGATGCCGAAAAACTCCGCAGTTCACTGCGCCGGACGATGTGGGGGCAAGTCGGGGTCATTCGCTCGCGTGACTCACTCATCCGGGCGACGGCCCAGTTGTCTCGCTGGATGCATATGGTGTCGAAGCCCTTCGCGACGAGGGCCGATCTCGAGGCCAAGAACATGGTTCAGGTCGCCTACTGTGTGGCGGAGTCCGCGTTGTGGCGGGAGAACAGCGTGGGGGCCCATTTCCGATCGGACTTTTCCCAAGCCAAGCGGCCGGGTTGGAAGCAGCACAGCCAACTCTCTTTGATGGATGGTTCTACTGAGCGGAAAAGGCCGGCGAAACAGGGATTGGTAATCGCGCTGCGGTCTCCGGGGGCGCGATCACGCGGCCGGGGGTAGTGGAGTCGCGCGTGAGGAACGTGCGGTAGTAGCGCAGCACCTTGCGGACGTACTGGCGGGTCTCGTCGATCGGCGGCAGCGCCCGGTAGCGATCCACGACGTGTTCTCCGGCGTTGTAGGCCGCCAGCGCCAGCGGCAGATTGCCGCGAAAGCGGTCCAACAGCTGCCGTAAGTATTTCGTGCCTCCCCCGATATTGTCTTCCGGGTCGTACAGGTCCCGCACGTCCATCCGCACGGCGGTTTGCGGCATCAGTTGCATCAACCCCACAGCGCCCGCCCGGGAAACAGCCATCGGATCGAAATCCGACTCCGCTTTGATCACGGCGCGAATCAGCGCCGGATGCAGTTGATGCTGCCGCGAGTACCGGCTGATCACCGGATCCAACTCGCGTTCCGAAATCATGGGATGCAATCGATTCGGCTGAGTATCGATCCGGCGGTATCGGATGTCCGTCGGCACGTTGGTCAATGAAATGGTGCCGTTGGCGTCGATGTATTGATAGATCTCGGCCTGCGCAGCAGGAGCGAGCCCAAGCCCGCTTAACCACATCGCTGCAGAGAGAAGCGCAGAGGCGATGCCGATTGCTGGTGTCATTGGGTTTTTCATGGTCAAACGATAGCAGTCTGTGCCTGTGTGTCAAGGAAATGCAGGTCTCATGCCCCCATGTTGCTTGAAAAAGAGAACAAAACGAAGAGATGGAATCGGCCGTTTCTGTATTATTCCAAAAAACGGCTCCGGGTTTTGCCGAATAATGAACGGAATCGCTGGGTGATGGGGCCTGGTTCGCCTGAGCCGATCGCATGCCGGTCCACTGCAATGACCGGCATGATTTCCATGCTGGTATTGGTCAGAAAACATTCATCGGCGTGAGACAATTCCGCGGCGGTAAATCGTCCTTCCTCCACGGACAATCCTGTCTCTCGTGCCAGCTGAATCACGATATCTCTGGTAATGCCGTCCAGGATGCCGCAGTCCACAGAGGGGGTTTTCAGACGCCCGCCTTCGGCAAAAAACAGATTGCTGACGGTGCATTCTGCCAGATGATTTTCCCAATTCAACAGGATGCTGTCGAACACGCCGGCGGCAATGGCTTCCCGTTTGGCAAGAATATTATTGAGAAAGTTCGTCGCTTTGATATGCGGCGATAAGGCGCTGGGTAAATTGCGCTTGGTCTTGGCGATGATCAAAGACACGCCCTTTTCATACAGGTGCATTGGCGGAGGGACGAGTGGCTTGGTCATAAGGACCACCGTCGGAGAAGGGCAGAGCGCGGGGTCCAGGCCGATCTCTCCGGCTCCCCGTGAAATGGTAATTCTCAAATAGGCGTCCCGCTGCGCATTGCCCACGTCATTGCGGGTCATGGCGTCGTGCAGCAGGTCGGGCCATGTCTTCCGCGGAATGGGAATGGCCAATCCAATGGCTTCGGCCGATCGATATAATCGCGCGATGTGCTGATCGCGCATAAAGATTCGATCTTCATAGGAGCGTATGGTTTCGTAGACTCCGTCTCCATAGAGAAACCCATGGTCGAACACGGAGATGACGGCCTCTTCTTCCTTCACGAATTTGTCGTTCAGATAAATCCACATCGTTATTTGAATCCTCAGGAGAATGCGCTGAAGAAGGCCTGTGCCTTGTACAAGGTTTCTTCGTACTCGCGGGCCGGATCGGAGTCTGCCACGATGCCGGCGCCGACTTGGAGAGAACCCCGGCCGTTTCTGATGACCAGCGTGCGAATCAGGATGTTGAAGTCCAGATCACCGCTCCAACTGATGTACCCCATGGAGCCGGTGTAAACCCCGCGGCGGACCGGTTCCAGCTCTTCAATCACTTCCATGCAGCGAATCTTCGGCACGCCGGTAATCGTCCCGCCGGGGAACACGGCTCTCAGCAAATCAAAGCCCGTCGCGCCGTCTCGCAGCCGTCCGGTGATATTGGACACGAGATGGTTGACGTGTGAATATTGCTCCAGCGCCATGAACTCATCGACGCGCAGCGAGCCGAAGTCACATACACGCCCGAGATCATTCCGCTCAAGATCAACCAGCATCACATGTTCGGCCCGCTCTTTTTCGTTGGCGCGGAGTTCATCGGTGAGTCGGCGGTCGTCGGCGATACTATGACCGCGGGGGCGGGTGCCCGCAATCGGTCGGGTATCTGCTTGTCGCCCGCTGAGCCGGACCAGCCGCTCCGGCGAACAACTCAGAAACCGGATGTCATCAAACCGAAGTAACCCCGAAAAGGGCGAAGGATTCATGGTGTGTACTCGGTCATAGGCAAGCAGGTCCGTCTGGAAGGCCTCTCGTCCAGTAAAGGCGTCGCAACTGACGGTAAACCTATGTGAAAGGTTCGCTTGGTAGATGTCGCCGGCGGCGATGTACTCTTGGCAACGGCGGACGCGATCCATATAGGCCGCCTGTTGTTGTTCCGGTGTAAACACGAGCGGACTGAGTGCGGCCATCTCGGCTGCTATGTCATTGGACAGCCTGGCTTCCAGAGCGGCCAGGCGATCGCACCCTTCGCGATAGAGTTTCTCCCGCGGCTCACCCAAGAAGCGTTCGAGCGGGGGACAGAACATCAACACCAGACGGCCGAGTTGATGATCGATGGCTGCGATCAGGTCAAAAAAACCAAATTCAAGATCGGGAACGACGAGGTCATTCCGGCTTATGGAGGGTACTCTTTCGAATTGACGAACCAGGTCGTAACTCAGATAGCCGACGGCGCCTCCGAAGAAAGGCGGCACATCGGGAGGCCTGGAAATATAGGAATTGCGGCTGAGTCGGGCGAGATGTTGAAAAGGGTCTTGGCCGCGCTGTTCCCGACCATCGGCGGTTCGCAGCACCCATGCGCCGTCCTTCCCGCTCAATACTTGATAGGGATCGGTGCCAAAAAAAGAATAGCGCCCAATGACGGAAGGACCTTTCCCGCTCTGGAAAAGAAATGAAGGGTTCGTCTGTGAAGCCATTCTGACGTAAAGCTGGAGCGCGCTGACTGAAGGGGACGGGAGCGTCACGATCAGCGGCGTGGGTGGTCCTTGAAGAAATGAGGCTGCTGTCGGCCGAGGCATCATCTACTCACCATGCGTTGAAACGGTCATCCACTATACCCCAGCCGATCAGATAAGGGACAGGTCTCTCACGGCTTGACTTTCCAATTGGGATTCTGCTTGAATTGCGCGCCCATTATCGGCAGAGTCCTTGCTCCAGTACCGCATGTGCACTCGCCTGGGTACGGCATGCCCCCTTCACAAGATCCTTTTTACGCGGGGCTCGGCCAAGCCGTTCGTATCGGAACGGAACTGCTGGCTGCGCTCATCGTCGGAGGTGGGCTCGGGTGGGTGATAGACACGTATCTCTTGGACTCGACTCCTTGGGGTCTCGTGGTGGGGCTTGGGTTCGGTGCGGCGGCGGGCGTTCGCAACGCCTACCGATCGGCCCAGCGATGGGAACACTCGTCTGGTAATTCGGACAGACAAGGATAACGCAATGGAAGAAAGTCCCCTGCATCCGTTTGAGCTGCACAACTTCATCGCCATTAATCTCGGCGGATTGGATATTTCCATCAATAAGGCCGTGGTCATGATGTGGGTCGTCGTGGCTCTCGTGACCGTCTTGATGGTCATGGCCGGTTCGGCGCGGAGACTCGTGCCGGGCAAGTTGCAAAGCCTGGCTGAAATGCTCGTCGATTTTATTCGCGGGATCATCTTAGACACAATGGGGCAGGGCGGGATGAAATTTTTTCCGCTGGTCGCCACGTTGTTTCTCTTTATCCTGTTCTGCAATCTGATCGGATTGATTCCCGGGGCTTATACCGTCACCAGTCAAATCATTGTCACGGCCGTTTTTGCGATCGTCGTGTATGGGCTGAGCTTGGTGATGGGGTTTATTCTCCACGGGGGCAAATTCCTCGGCATCCTTGTGCCGCCGGGAACGCCGGGATGGTTGCTGCCGCTCATGGTACCGATTGAATTGATCAGCCAACTGGCCCGTCCCATTTCTTTGGCCGTGCGTCTTTTTGCCAACATGACGGCGGGTCACGTCATTCTCGGGGTGCTGTTTGGCCTGGCGATCAGCGGCGGGGTGCTGATTGGATGGCTGCCGTTTGCCTTTACAATCGCCATGAACGGATTGGAAGTCGGCATTGCGTTTATCCAAGCCTACATTTTCACCGTACTGACCTGCGTCTATTTGGGAGACGCCTTTCACTTGCATGGTCACGAAGAGCACGCGCACTAGCAGGCTGCTGAAAACGCTCCCCAGCGGCGTTCTCAGTCGCGAACATCCCTCGACGTACGACACCGTACGCTTCGGAACGTTCGCTCCTTGCGGTCTTGCTGGGAAACGTTTTGAGCAGCCTGTCTCATTTCGTAATAGACTTTCTTAGACAAGGGAGGAGCGAGACACAATGGATTCAGCAGCAGCAGCATTGTTGGGCATGGGGTTGGCGGCGGCCGGTTTTGCCGGAGCCGGTGTGGGCATCGGGTATATCTTCGGCAAGATGATCGAAGCAGTGGCCCGCCAGCCGGAAGCCGAAGGCCGCGTCGGGAAGTACATGTGGATCGGGTTCGCGTTGGTCGAAGCCATCGCCCTCTATGGCCTCGTCATCGCCTTCATCATTATGGGACTCCGCAAGTGAAGGAGACAGGATAAGGTCTCGTCTAAGGTGGAGAGAAAGCCTACCTCTTTCTCTCGGCCTCAGTCTTAACCCTCCTGGTATGAACAATGCCGCAGTTTGAATCTCAGTTTTTTTCCTCTCTGATCTTCTGGGAAGTGGTGTCCTTTGCGATTCTGCTCTTCGTGCTCTACAAGTTTGCCTTCCCGGGCATCCTGAGCATCCTGGAAGAGCGGGAAAGGAAGATTAAGGACAGTCTGGATCAAGCCGAACGTCACCGGTCAGAAGCGGAACGCCGACTCCAAGAGTATGAGGCGAAGCTCAATGCGGCTGGGAAAGAAGCAGAAGCCATCCTTGCGGCGGCAAAAGAACGCGCTCAACGGTTGCTTGAAGAGAACGAGCAACGGCTGACCATCGAGGCGGAGCGGATCAAGGGAGACGCGACTCGTGAGATCGAACACGAGCGGCGGAAGGCGGTGCAGGACATTCGGAACCAGACGACCGAACTCGCGCTCATGGTGGCGGAGAAAGTGGTGCAGCGCAGCCTGACCGATGCCGACCACCGGAAGTTTGCCGACGACGCGCTCGAGGCGCTGTCCAAGTCATACCAGCGGTAATGTGGCCTCGGGCGGGTCAGCCTAGACTGATTCCGCCCGGCCGATACCCTTCCAAATCCACCGTCACGAATCGAAATCCCACCTGTTTCAGCCGCCGGCTCACTCTTCGACGGCAGTCGGGTTCTGTAAGCAGCCGCAACTCAACCGCAGCAACTTCAATTCTGGCGATCTCGCCGTGGTCGCGGACCCGGTACTGTCGCAATCCCTCGCTGTGAAGCACGGCTTCGGCCTCCTCCACCCGGCTGAGTTTCTCTCTCGTGATCGTGATCCCGCGCGGAATTCTGGATGAAAGACAGGCCGCGGCCGGTTTGTCCCAATTCGAGAGTCCGAGATCTTTGGCGAGCCTGCGAATCTCGGCCTTGGAGAGTTCTGCTTCGACGAGCGGGCTGCGCACACCCCAGTTTCGTGCGGCCTTGATGCCGGGTCGGTCATCTCCGAGATCGTCCACATTGGTGCCGTCCACCATGTGGGCGGCATCACGCGCTTTCAGAAGCCGACTGAGCAGTTGATACAGATCGGTCTTGCAATGGAAGCAGCGGGCCGCATCGTTTTTCACGAACTCAGGAATCTCCAGTTGATCGGTCTGGACAATTTCATGGCGCGCGCCGATTTCGGCCGCGATGCGCTTGGCGGTATCCAGTTCGATCAAAGGCAAAGTCGGCGATACGGCCGTGACTCCCACCGCGCGCTCCCGTAATTGCTCGTGCGCCACCTTAAGCACGACGGTGCTGTCGATTCCTCCCGAATACGCGACGAGCACCGACTGCATCTCGGAAAGAATGTGACGGAGACGATCCAGTTTGTGTTGAAGGAGAACTGTCGGCATAAGAGCCCGCGATGGCTCCGCCTCTAGTGGCGGACTTTGGCCTTGGCCAGGTTTCCGACCACGACGAGGGCATAGTGTTGATGATCGAGATATTGCTTGGCGACGCGTTGCACATCTTCTTTGGTCACGCGTTCGATCCACTTGGGGTACTGACTGAAGTATTCGAATCCCAGCCCATAGAATTCCACCTGTGCCAGGACCTGCGCCAGCTTCGCCGTGGAGTCCAGCCGTAACGGAAAGCTTCCCATGAGAAACGATTTGGCCTCCGCCAGTTCCTGATCGCTCACCGGCGCTTCGCGGATGGCTTTGATTTCGGCCAGCACCCCGCTGATGGCTTGATTGGTGGTTTCGGTTCTCGTTTGAAGATTCACCCAAAAGGAACCCGGCATCGCGCGCGCATCGTAATGGCTCATAATGCCATAGGCGAGTCCCTGTTTATCGCGGATGGAATCCATCAGCCTCGACGAAAATCCCCCCGCCCCCAGAATATGATTCATGACGGTCACGGCGTAGAAGTCGGGATTGGTCCGGCTGATCCCGCCATGTCCCAACACAATCGTTGATTGAGTCAAATCCTTGTCAATCAGCTGGACGGCTTTCTTGTCGATGGCTCCCGGTTTCTTGACCGTTCTCGCTGGTGTATTGCCTTTCTTCCATGCACCGAAATGAGTCTGCACCAGCGCCGTCGCCTGCTCGACCGTGACATCGCCGACGACGGCCAGAATGACTTGATTCGGGAGATATTCTTTGGCGTAGAACCCTTGCACGTCCGCTAAGGTGACCTTGCCGAGCGTCTCCTCCGTGCCGTTCACCGGCCAGCGATAGGGGTGATTATGGAAAATAAGTTGGTTGAAGGCTTTCATGGCCACATGGCCTGGATCGTCATTGTCGCTGGCGATTTCCCCAAGGATTTGCGATCGCACTCGTTCGAATTCCTGCTTGGGAAAGGCCGGGCGCATCAGAATGTCGGCCAAGAGCGTGAAGCCGAGGTCGATGTCTTTCTTCAGGACGCGGGCGGATGCAGTCGTGAAGTCTTCGGTGGCTTTGGCTTCCAGTGAGCCGCCGATAAAATCGATCTGCTCGGCAAGTTGCTTGGACGTCCTCGTGGTCGTGCCTTCGTCCAGGAGGCTGGCGACCAAGTTCGCGAGGCCGGCTTTCTCCGGAGGATCTTGGGCGGATCCGGTCTTGATCAGCGCATGAATCTCGACGATCGGCAGGAAATGCTGCTCCAGCACCAGGACGGTCATGCCGTTTGCGGTGGGGACTTTTGTCGGCGAGATCTCTGCCGCCGATCCCGACGGGGGAAGCCCGGCGAACACAGCCACAAGCCCCAGCAGGGCGATCAGTATGTACACACGGCAGCGGCGCCCGAGAATCTGCATATGCGGCAGTACCAAAAGTGATGGCATACGGACTAGGATTTTCCGTGATGGGAAGCGGTCGGGATGGCCTCTGGCTGTTTGGGCGGAAGCGGGATCAAAATGCCAACCGTCCGATTGTCTTCCGTCAGATATTGCTTGGCGACCCGCTGGACATCTTTCGCCGTGACGGCACGAATCCGTTCGAGGAACTGATCCACACGGCGCCAGCCGGCTCCAATCGTTTCTGCTTGGCCCAGGAGCATGGCCTTCCGAAAGTTTGAGTCCTGCTCAAAGACATGCGCGGCCTCGACCTGATTCTTCGCCCGCTGGAGTTCCAACTCCGTCGGCGGCTCATTCTGCAATCGGGCGATCTCGCGATGGAGGGACTCTTCGACGGCCTCCACTTTCTGCCCCGGGCTCACGAGCGCATAAAAATAGAAAAGGCTCGGGTCGGTCTGCATGAGGCTGTACTCGGCGCCCACGGCCAGCGAGTTTTTCTGATCGTAGACCAGGCTCTGGTACAGCCGCGAGCTTTTCCCGCGCGTGCGGATGGTCTCTAAGATATCGAGGGCGTAGGAGTCGTCGCTGGCATAGTGTGGCACACGGAACCCCATCATTACGAAGGGAACCTGGGCTTCCCGTTTGAGCAGAAAGCGCCGCTCGCCCCGCTGTTCCGGTTCCGGCGGCAGCGCTTGTTTCGGCGTCGGGCCCTTGGGAATCGGCTCAAACAAATGTTTGATGGTCGGCAGTAACGTCTCGGCCTTGATGTCCCCCACGACAATGAGCGTCGCATTGTTCGGCGAATAAAACGTATCGTAGTGCCGCTGCAAATCATCGAGGGACATGGCGTCCAGATCGGCGAACCAGCCGATGACCGGCCAGTGATAGGGATGACTGAGAAAGGCTTGCGCGAACAAGGCTTCGACGAGGGCGCCCTGTGGATCATCTTCCGTTCTCAACCGCCGCTCTTCCTTGACCACATCACGCTCCGTTTGGAAGTCGCCGTGATCGAGGATGAGCCCCTGCATCCGGTCGGCTTCCATTTCCAGCGCGAGTTCCACGCGATCAGCGGCGAGGTTTTCAAAGTACGCGGTAAAATCCTGGCTGGTAAAGGCGTTGTCGATCCCGCCATTTTTCCGAACCAGCCGCGAGAAGGTGCCTTTGGGATACTTGGCCGTCCCCTTGAACATCATATGTTCGAGCATGTGGGACAATCCCGCTCGGCCCATGACTTCATTCCGGGAGCCGACCTTGTACCAGACCTGCACAGTTGCTACGGGCGCCTTGGGGACTTCGACGAGGAGGACTTTCATGCCGTTCGATAACACGTATTCATGCACGTCTGCGGCGAGGGATGGGGACGCTCCGGCGAGAGCCAGCAGGGCAACGATCACAGAGGCGAATGAGAGGCGATAGAAAGTCGGCCAGATCATGATAGAGTGGTGCGCACGAGTGGCATGCTAACAACGGGATTCGATATGTGTCAAGGCGACGGATTCACCGCCGGCGCGGATCGTCCCCAACTGCCCGCAGGCGCCAAGGACATCGCGTCCACGACTCTTGCGGATAAACACGTCGAGGCCTGCCTTATGCAGGACGGATTGAAATTGCAAGACCTCTTTCTCCGCCGGGCGACGAAAGCGGCTGCCGGGAAATTCGTTGAAGGGGATGAGATTCACTTTGCATCGCAGGCCCGCGAGCAATGTGATCAGCCGCTGCGCATCAGCCGGTTGATCGTTCACGCCGGCGAGGAGGACATACTCAAACGTCAGCCTGCGATGCGGAGGCAACGGATAGCGGCGGCAGGCGGCGAGGAGGGATTTGAGCGAAGCAATCTCGCTGACCGCCGGCATCAGTTCGCAGCGCTGCTCTTCCGTAGTCGCATTGAGCGAAATGGCGAGATTGACTCCGAGCGCGGCGACGTCCTTGAGGCGGGAGGCCAGGCCGGCGGTGGACACGGTAATCCGTCTGGGTGACCAGCCGAGCCCCCAAGGCTTGTTGGTCAGACAGGTAATGGCGGCTTCCAACGCATCCAGATTCGCCAAGGGCTCTCCCATCCCCATAAACACAAGATTGGTCAGGCGCTCATCGGGATCAAGTTGATCCTGGGCGGTCAGGACCTGATCGACGATTTCCTGGGATTTCAAATTGCGGGTCAGTCCCATGGTTCCCGTGAGGCAAAATCCGCAATCCAGCATGCAGCCGACTTGGGTCGAGACGCAGAGCGTCAGCCGGTTCTCATCCGGAATGAGCACCGTTTCGATAGTCTTCCCATCCTCAAGCGTCAGGAGCAGTTTGCGTGTGCCGTCTTGCGATTGCAGCAGCGTACAGTGCGTCGAACGCCGGATCGTGGCAATCTGCGACAACCGCAGCCGATCGTGCGTCGAAAGGTCCGTCATCTGGTTGATCGCGCGAGCGCGCCGTTGATAGAGCCAGCGGAGGATTTGCCCGGTCCGATAGGCGGGCCACTCCTGCGCGCGCACGAGCGCTGCCATTTTCGGTTCGCTGAGACTCAGCAAATTGATGAGGGGCTCTGTGTCAGGCATGGCTGAGGATCCCTGTGGCTCTGTTGAAGGAGCCTATCATAAATGTCGCCACGGCGTTCTCCCTTGGGCACAGATCAGATATACTGAGTTCTTGGCCATTATGACTCCTCACACAAGCATGATGCAGCGCACGGCCCACGCGGTTGCCCTCTGGCTTATCGCCGTCGCGAGTGTTCATTTCACGCCTCTTGGTGCGCGCGCCGCTCAAGTTCTTGAACAAGCAAATAATGTAGAAAGCTGTGCCTCCGGCGAGGACTGTTTCACGGCCGCGGCCTGGCCCAAGGAACGCCTGGGCAATCTGTTGACGAAAGATCAGGTGGCCGCGCTGAAGCTCGAGCGTTTGCGACGAGTGATGGAGCAGTATCCAGCTTCCCTCTGGGCCAAGCGGGCCGGATTGCTCTCAGGCGTGCTGTTGATCGAACGCAATCCCGCCGCAGCCATGCAGTACCTCCGCGCTGCTCAGCGCGATTTTCCCCTGCTTGACGATTATGTGCGGTATTGGATGGGTGAGGCCCTGCTTCATCTGGGCGATGCCAAAGAAGCGGCCATGATGTATGAATCGGTCCCGCACATGGTGCCCGATTCGAACCTCTTCAATCTGATCACGCTTCGCGCCGGTGAAGCCTGGTATCAGGCTTCCAGTTGTCCAGAAAGCGTCGCTTGGCTGGTCAAGGCGGTGGGGGTGAACGACAAAGAGCCGCACATTCCGCAGGCCTGGTTGCGACTCGCGGCCTGCTACCTTCGGGACAATCAATTGGCTGAAGGACGTGAGACTTTGAAGCAATTGTGGGTGAAGTATCCCTATGCGAAGGAAGCGAAAGAAGCGGAATCTCTCTTGATGACGAACATCGGCGGAGAGCTCTGGTCGCCTCAGCCGGCCGATCATTATGGACGCGCCCAGGCGTTCCTCGGCCAGGCGCTGCACGCGGAAGCGATCGAGGAGTTGAAAAAGTTCCTGGCGAAAGATCCTTCGTCGCCGCATCGGGGAGAGGCCCGGCTCAAGTTGGGTGTCGCTCAGGTGCGGCTCAAACTCTATGACCAGGCGCGTGAGACGTTCCAGGCGCTTGTCACCGAGCAGGTGGTCCAATCTGACGAAGCGACCGTGTGGCTGGCGCGGGTGTACTTGCGACAGACGCTGGGAGCGAAATTGCTCGACTTGAGCCGCACGTTGCCGAAGCGATCCCTGTCTCCCGAACAAAAGGGGCAAATCAATCTGTTTGCCGGGATCTGGCTGGAGGATCAGTCGCAGTTCGACGAGGCGATTGCGAAGTATCGTCTGGTGGCGAAGTCCGGTGAGCCGGCCTCCCAGCGGGCCGAAGCGCAATGGCGCGAAGGATGGGTGCTCTATCGAACTGCACGCTACCGTGAGGCGATCGATGTCTGGCAGCACACCCTCGCGCAGCGGGACAGCGACTTTGAGCCGCAGGCGCTGTACTGGACCGCTCGGTCCTACGGCCACATTGGCGCTTCCAAATCGCGTGAGCTGTATCTTGAACTGTGCGAGCGCTATCCCTACACCTATTACTGTCAGCTGGCGCGTGAACGGACGGATATTCCGGTTGTTGAAACAGCGGAGCAAGAGGCTCCGCCGGTCATGACGTCGTCGGCCGAGTCGCCGACGAACGACGCAGTGCCTTTTTCTCACGCTAAACGGACAGAAATCGAGCAGCAGTCGGCCTACAGGCGGGCGGTGGAGCTGAAGGTCCTGGGGCTCGATCAGGACGCCGCCCGAGAATTGACCGCGTTGACGGATCGGTATAGTCGCGATCCCGATGTCCTCATGGCGTTGTCCATGATGTTGAATGAGGTCGGGGCGTACCATCATGCGCTGCGCCTGGCTCGTGCTCGGTTCCGCGACAGGCTCGAGCGAACCGGTGGGGCTGTGGCGCCGGGG
>CAYNLM010000038.1:0-26624 GCA_964398045.1 uncultured Nitrospira sp.
CTGGCTTATATCTTTGACGACAGCCTCATGGTGACGATCGCGGTCATCACGCTGAGCCGCTGGAAACTGCAAGAGCGCGCAGGGCGCTGGCTCAAACTCGCCGGAGGCACCGTCATGGCGGGCCTGGGAACAGTTCTGCTGTTGAAGCCCGAGTGGCTCGTTCCGTAGAGTGAGGGACTATGACACACGTTCGCCCTCTCTACCTCCCGCCGCTGACGGCCGATCACGTTGAATCTGGCTCACTCATCCTTCGCGATGGAACGACCGCAGCGATCCGTCTCGCCGGGCCGGCGGATCAGGCGCAGATGCAGGCGTTCGTGGACCGCTTGTCGCCCGAGTCGAGACGCCACCGGTTTTTCTCCGAGAGCACACCGCCCGGCGATTTGATCGCGGCCTTATGTGATTCGTCCAACCCCCGCGCGCAGCTGACGCTCATCGTCACGCGGAAGTGGGAAGGCACGGTGCGCATTATCGCGGCCGGTTCCTACTGGGCGAAAGATGCGCACCGGGCCGAGGTCGCGATGGGGGTGGATGACGGGTTTCATGGAAAGGGCCTGGGCATGCTGCTGCTTGAACGGCTCGCCTTGCTGGCCATCCGTCATGGGTTTACGCGCCTGTGGGCGGTGACCCACGCGGAGAACCTGGCGATGCGCGAGGTCTTCAGGGAATCGGGGTTCACCGCCCAGGAAGCCTACGAGGGCGACGACATGGAAGTCGAGTTGTCGCTGATTCCGACGGCGACGACCGTCGCTCGCGCGGAGGTGCGGGAACGGCTGGCGACGACTGCCTCGCTTCGCCCGTTTTTTAACCCACAGGCGGTGGCCGTCATCGGCGCATCACGCGATCCGAAAAGCATCGGCTATCGATTGCTCGGGGCCCTGATCACCAATCGGTTTCGAGGGCCCATCTACCCGGTGAATCCACAAGCCGCTGAGATTGCCGGCGTCAGGGCCTATCCCTCCTTGCGCGCGATCCCGGGTCCGGTCGATCTCGCTGTCATTGCCGTTCCACGGGACGCGGTCATATCCGTCGTCGACGAATGCGCCGACAAAGGCGTTCGCGCGTTGGTGGTGATTACGGCGGGATTTGCCGAAGTGGGGGCGGAGGGAGCGGCGCGCCAACAGCAACTGGCGGAGAAAGTCCGCCAGCACGGCATGCGCATGATCGGCCCGAATTGCTTCGGGCTGTTGAATACCGACCCCACCGTGCAGCTCAATGCCACCTTCACGCCACTATTCCCTCCGCCGGGCCGCGTGGCGATGTCGTCGCAAAGCGGGGCCATCGGTCTGGCGACGCTCGCCGGAGCGCGCCGTTTCCATCTGGGGCTCTCATCCTTTGTCAGTGTCGGAAATAAGGCGGATGTATCCACCAATGATCTGCTGCAATATTGGGAGGAAGATCCGGCCACAGACGTCCTGCTGCTCTATCTCGAATCGTTCGGCAACCCGCGTCGCTTCGCCCGCATTGCGCGGCGCGTGAGCCGCCGCAAACCGATTGTCGCCGTGAAAGCCGGACGGACACAATCCGGACGCCGCGCGGCCGGTTCGCACACCGCGGCGCTTGCTGCCAGTGACGTGGTCGTAGACGCCTTGTTTCACCAAGTCGGCGTCATTCGCGCCGAGACGCTCGAAGAGATGTTGGCGGTGGCCGCCGGGCTGTCCGCTCAACCGTTTCCGGCGGGACGGCGGGTGGGCATCATCACGAATGCGGGAGGGCCGGCCATCCTCTGCACCGACGCCTGCGAGGCGGGCGGGTTGGTTGTTCCGGAACTGTCCGCCCGCACAAAGACGACGCTGGCCGCCTTTCTCCCCTCGGCCGCCGCGCTGAACAATCCTGTCGATCTCATTGCGTCGGCCACGCCGGATCAGTATCGCCAGGCGATAGAAACGTTGCTGACGGCGGACGACATCGACGCGCTGATCATCCTCTACATGTCCGTGACCGTCGCAGACACAGCCGGCATCGCTCAGGGTATTCAGGCGGGAATTGCGAACGGGCGGAAGGCCGACGCCAAGACCATACCGGTCCTCATCGGATGGATGGCGGAGGGAGACTTGAACCGGGTCTTTGCCCTGCCGACAGAAACGATTCCGACCTATTCCCTGCCGGAGAGCCCCGCGGTCGTCCTCGGTAAAGCCGCCGGGTATGCGGAGTGGCGGCAACAATCCATTGGAATGGTTCCCGACTTCGACGATCTGGATCTTCCAGCCGCACGAACGATCTGTGCGACCGCCTTGTCGCAACGTGGAGCCGGTTGGTTGACGACCGAGGAGACGAGAAGCCTGTTGAGCGCCATACACCTTCCCGTCCAATCCGGAGGAGTCGCGCGAACAGCCGATGAAACCGTGGCCCTGGCGAGGAAGATCGGGTACCCGGTCGCGGTCAAGCTGGCCTCCCATCGAATCGTGCATAAGACGGAAATGGGCGGCGTGCAGCTGAATCTTTCGGATGACCAGGCGGTGCGCGGCGCGTTTGAATCGATCAGAACACGTCTCATCCAGAACAACCAATTGGAGGCCATGGAAGGGGTGCTCGTGCAGCCGATGGTCACCGGCGGGATGGAGGTCATGGTCGGCGTCACCCACGATCCGTTGTTCGGCCCCTTGATCGCCTTCGGCCTCGGCGGCATTCATGTCGAGATCCTCGGCGACGTGCAGTTCCGGATCACGCCCCTCACTGATCGCGACGCGTCCGAGATGGTCCGTGAGATCAAAGGCTATCGACTGCTCACCGGCTATCGCGGCCATCCCTCGGCCGACATTGCAGCCATTGAAGACGTCCTGTTGCGCGTGTCACGCCTTGTCGAAGAGATTCCGGAAATCAGCGAGCTGGATCTTAATCCGATTTTCGCCCTAGGTCCTGGAGAAGGTTGCCGGATCGTAGATGCAAGGGTAAGGGTTGAATCGAGTGCGTCAGGATCCGCCGTTTAGGAAAGCTTGGGCATGCCAATCAAAGAGAAGAACGCCACTCTCACTTTAGTCAAGCCTCTCACTTACTTTCCTGCAGATTGAATCCCCTCAGCTTGACCGGGCGACCGTCAACAGTGGAGTAGAGAACCGGGATAGTTCGAGCTTTTGAATCATTGCCTACTCTTGCAGTGACACTTGCCGGTGGAACGACCTCTGTCGCCTGTCTGGTATCGTCTGCAACGTGGAATGCAATCATATGTTTCGGCTCTAAGGAAACGGCGATGTGATTGCTATCGCTCGTGTGGCAGGGAGTCCAGTTCCTTCGCCAAATGTCGTCATGAAGACGAGTGATACGCCGTGCAGAGTGGACTCTCCGCTGTTGACAACTTCACACCGATAGGCTGCATCATTCGTCGTTGCCCAAGTAGGCCAAGAGTCCACATAGTGAATCCTGTTAGTAGGCAATACGCCACCACGAGGCCACCTAACCAACACTTCCGAGTCTTGGTTGATAAGAGCCACTCAAGGAAGACTGCAACGCTCAGAAACACGACGACCGTTATAAACAGCACTAATAGGTGCGCTAATGCGTCCCAGCCCGATGGTCGCCACTAAATCCGCTGCTGCGATAAGTCCATTCTTTACAAGCGTTCTCATTGATGTCCTGACAGATTCTAGGGGTCATTTCCTCTCCCAAACCGGCTCCACATGGCCGTGTCACCGATCACTTGAATTGGTTATTTGTTTCGTACTGCCACTTCCGGCAGCGAACACAATTCATCTACGGTCATGGCTGTTTTCGTCACCGTTACCGACACACCGAGTGCGAAGTCTTTCGGTTGAGGCAGATTATCGGCAAAAACTAAGCCGCACAGAGATAGGTCTCCGCTCGCTTTCTTGCCGATGTAGAAAACATCCGACCAAACTCGACGCCCGGGTTGAAGATCGCCACAATCAATTTCTACCCGGAATCGCTCGTCGTTCTTGACGATGTCAACCTGACCTGGGTCACGGCGAAAGGCAGGCTTGACCGCTTTCAGAGCAGAATTTGTTAGGAATTCGGCGCGCCGTTTGGGTGTAACTGGTATATCAGACGCATCCATCACCACCACGCCGATGTCCGTCGGCACCGTCATTTCAACCCGCACGTTATTGGCGGGGACCTGGCCTACATTTCTCACAACCAAACGGACAGAACGGAATAGCCGGCGCGCAAACTCAAAGTCTGCCAGTTCACGGAAGTAGTCATCGTTAGGACGATTCAGCGGATCGAACTGAATGATCGAAATGTCAATACCAAGCGAATGCCGTTGTCGTGGATGCGACAGATCTGGGATTAGCTCCCTTGCTGGCATTTGGCAGAACTCGGCGTCCAACGAGAGGTTTGTCCCGAGAGCATCGTCTCGTTCGACATGAGCAAACTCAATAAGCAATTCGGCGGCAAGTTGGTTCGAACCAACGCGCATTTGAGCGATTTCCTCGAGCGATGCCGGTTTTGTTGGATCGGTTGAACTTCCTCGTCGGACGTAAACCTTCTCCCTCATCAGTCTTTCAAAGTCCCATTTCAGATAAATGGGACGTGTATGTTCGTCGATACGGATGACCCCAACCTGTTTCCCCTCAAACCCAAATGCCTCGTAGTGGAAACGGACTGGCTGATTGGTCAAGTTGTTCACAAACTGCTGGAGCGAATGGTCATCCAGATGATTACTTGGCGATATGCCGACGACATTCCCACGTCCGCCTCGAACATCGTCGACGCCGATTAGGATGTATGCCTCCGACCGACGCCAAGCATTGGCGAAACCGAGTATATCCTTCAAGAGTTCTGACTTCTCGTTGTCGGTCGCCCTGGCGAAACGATACTGTTCCTTCTTGAAGTCGAGGGTCGCATTCTCTTCTTCATAAAGGAGTCGCTCGAATAGCTCTTTATTCACTTTCAACCTCGGCCGAACAATAGAGCATAGTGAACAGCAAGAAGGTTCTACCCCGCCAAATCAAGTGCCTGGACCTCGCGTTCCACTGCTATGCCGACTTCCCAGCGACGGACGGGTTTCCTCATTCCACCCAAACCGAAGCTAACCGACTGCCCGCTTGCGTGGAGTCCGGGCGGCGCGACGAGTCATGGCATGAGATTGCTTATCCACATACACATCAAGAAGCCGACGAATCATCCGTTGATATTGGGTATGGTGCCTTGATGCTTCAGCTTTGAAGAACTCGACACTCTTCTTACTCAGGGCCAAGGTGACCTTGACGCCCTCTTCGCGAAACGCTAACTCGGTGGGCGAAGGAAGAAAATCTTGAATGACTCGAATCTCGCCCAGCGGCTCATCGGTGTATTTGATTTTCGCGCTCATAGATTGCCTTCCCTTTGCGCCAATAACCGGCGCCAATGATTCGAATGACCGAACCCCGATAAGAGAACCGTACCGTCAGGATACCGCCATCAACTTGGCCAAAACAGTAGAAGCGGTCCTCAGACTGGCTATGCGTGAGGTCCCTCGCGATGACGCGCCGAGGGTCGGCAAAGGCGTATTGGGCGCGATGGAACGGCACCCCGTGTTTTTTCCGATTTGCTGAATCCTTGTCTGGGTCCCACTCGAAACATGTTTCAGCCATGCGCCTCAATGACAATTAGCACACAGCAATACATTTTGCCATACATCAATATGGAGAATAATTGCGCAAGATCCAGCTTCTTGGCTGAGGCAACCATTTCCACCGTACGACGCGCCACCGCTTCGAGTTCAGAAACCGCCGCACCAGCTCGCCATTGAACAACCTTTCGGTTTCGGCGCAGCGGAAGTTCTTGATCATCGATTCTTCTGAAAGATCTCTCTATTTACCGCGGTTGGACAAATATAAGGAGTCGGAAGTGAGAATGCCTCCACGCGAGCAGGCCGCACAAGATCCAGTCGTGCGTAATACGCCATCTTATGATGCACATTTTTGGGATGACACAGAGGAAGCGCACAACTGACTTGGCGAGAAAGAGTTTTTCTCTCTCGTCAAGTCATCGTTGAGCCGAACATCCGATCATGACCATCGGCGCTATCACGCGGCACGGCGAGCCGACTGCTGCTCGGACCTGTCCTTGCCGACAAACTGCTCTGAAACCGAGAAGCCTTTCTTTCGTTCAGCCTCGCTCTTCTCGGCGCCCATCGCCCAGGCCAACACCCACACAAGCGCAGTGATCACTACGAGACCAATCATCTCGACCATAGAGCACCTCGCAATGAAATTACATGGCGATCGTGACCGTCCTCGTCAGTCATACTTCTATGCCGCCTGTCGGGATGGCTGTTTGGCCGCCTCGACAGGCTCATCGGTGGTTCCCCGTGGCGCTTGGCGGATGGTCTTGGCGCCGGAGTACACCAGATCCAGGCTGACAAAAAAGATCGTCAACAAAGCCAGGAGACCTGCCACGATTCCCCAATATCCCCATGACATATGCCACTCACTCGCGTTGGACGACGCGAGTCCTTTTCGTCAAACAAACAGCCGTCCCGTTACGCCGCCATCCGATAGACCCAGCGGGACGTGTCGCGGTTTCTTTCGGCCTGCGCCTTGGCCTCTCGGCTCATTGCAGACAGGAAAAGCCCGGCGAAAAAGACGGTCCCGAGTGCCACTAAGGCGGCAATCATCAAGCCCAGCGGAATGTCCGGCCAGGACGCGGGTTGAGTGGCCGGCGCCGCCGGCTCCACCGGCATAGACTCGATAGCCGCCAACAACTGCAACCGGTCCGACAGGGCATCGGTCCGAATGGCTGCCATGACCAAACTAGCCAATTGCTGTTGGTTCGCGCCTTGTTCGTCTGCCGACACCGCTTGCGCGTGCGTCATGCGAAGAATGGCGGAACCCAGCTGCTCCTGCACCGCAGCAGTCCGCGCGGCATACCATTGCGCGGCCTCCACAATCGCCCGACCAAGCGTGGCCTGCCACGTTGACGCAAAGGCCTCGTCCAGTCTCAGACCGAGGGCTTCTGTCTTGCGAATCATGCCTTCGTTGTACGCTGAACCAAGCTGATGTGCCGACAACGCACCGCTGCGAACTCCTTGCCGGGTAAAGTTCACAATGGATCGTCCCATGACGCCCTGCACGCGGGCCACGTGCTCGGCCGGGATAGCGGCCGCCGCCTGCCTGACGTATCCGAAGGGGCCGGAGAGGGATTGCAGATCATGGTACGCCATGGTCGCCCTGTTCCACTCGGAGACGGCCTCCGCATGAATCAGGTTGGTCCGGCGTTCCAACAGCATTTGATCGACGATGGCTTGCCCAAGAGCGGGCTGAAGCCATGTCATTCCTGTCGGATCGTCAGAGAATTGTTCTGCGGAAACCAGTTGGGGGGCTTGAAAGGTTCCGGTCGTCGCGACGAAGAACAGAATCGCGCCAAACACGATGGCGCTCATGCCGACGCCGACGATGATATCGAGCACGTTGAATCGGTACGACATACCAACCTCCTTTGTGCATGTGGCAGTTCCGCGCGCGGGAGTCGCGCCGCCCGCCATCGTGAAGTGTGATGATGTGTGGTGAACGTTCTGCACCGGCCATCTGAGAATGACGGCCGCTGATGGTCGGCTCGTGGGACCGCCCGCATGCGCGAAGCCGCGCAACACGGTGGCAACTCGATTCTTGGATTGAAAGACGTACGGGAAGGGAAGAGGTTACACCCGGCAGGGTCGCGCCGTCGGATCTGTGCTCCACGGAGGACCATGCCACCACCTCTGAAGCAAGGCGGTTATCGACGAGACACTAACTCTACGCCCGGGCGCTGGACCGGTCAAGAGGCAGAAATAGGGCTCGGAGAGTGTTCAGCGCATGACAAGTCACCGCAGCGTTTTCAGCCAGGCCCGTATATCGGCGAGCTGCTGTGCGGTCACGGCATCTTTGAGCGGCGGCATCATGTGTCGGCCCTCGGACAGGATCTTCCCGAATGCCTGGTCGTTCGAGAGCACGGGGTTGCCGGCCAATCGCGGCCCGATGCCTCCCGTCGCTTGCGCGCCATGACAGACAATGCAGCTGGCGTTGTACAGTTCCTCCCCACGTGTGTGGTCGCCGGCCGGATGCGTTGCAGCCGATCCGTGCGCGCTCTTTTCGCCCGATACCTGTGCCCCGACATCGAGAGAGAGCGCAGACTGTCCCGCCATGACGGCTGTCACAAAAAGCATCGTCACGGTGATCAGCCGCAGCTTCATGGCTTCTTTCCCTTATTAGTCGGAACCTGTCTCTCGCCGTGAGCCTGTACGCCTTCGCGCCGGAGCAGCGCCAGGTAGGCGAGCGTGTCGGCGATGTCCTGATCGGTCATGGTGGTATCCGGAAACATGGCTGTGCCTTCGTGCCCTTCCCGGATGATCTTGGCTCGTACCCCGTGGCAGTAATAACACACGCCCTTGCCGTTGAAGACACTTCTGCCCGCTGCGGCATGGCCCTGCTGTTTTGGTTTCGATGCGGACGCGGATGCCGGCATACCTTCTCCTTCCAACACGTCCGGTTACTTCCGATGCACCCCGCAACACACGCGATAGCGGTCTTCCGGAATCTGTTCCATGTTTCGATACACAGCGTCCCTCTCTTCTTGCGTCGTCACCTGGTCAATCGAGGGATAGAGTACCCGCTCTTCCTTCATGTTGTGGGACCCGAGAATATCCAACAACGCCTGCTCTTCCTGCTCGCTGTCGGGATTCTGCTCGGCGACCTTCTCATGGATGGCTTCGAGCTGCTCTCCGATCCGGCGATGCTCGGCTCGCATCACAAACGTCGGGCCGCCTTCGGACATGCCGGTTTTCTCTTCCCACAACGGAAACAGCAGATCTTCTTCCCACACAATGTGCCGCTGCAGGCCGAACTTGAATGCCTTGAACGCCTCCTTCGCTTTGGCGAAATCGGACCGCTTCAATTTTTGAAAGGTCTTGAACAATTCTTCCAGCCGATCGTGGTCCTGCTCATAGAATGCGCTGATGGTTTTCTGCTCACTCATGATGCCTCCCATGGTTACGCATGCTCTTTGACCTTAAATTCGAGATGACAGGCCACACAGGCCTTCAACACGTTATTGAACCGCGGCAGAATCTGTTTCAGGTCTTTGGTGGGGATGATGCGCGCGAGTTCTTCCGCGGCTTCGTGGTGCGCCATGGCCAAGTCATGATAGGCCGGGGGAAAATTCTCCGGCTGCTGATGGGCCATCGCCTGCCGATGCATGAAGAAGCCGAGGTGCGATTCGGTCAAACCCTTCGCCAACTCGCAGTCCTCCTCGACCAGCGCGTTCACAATTACCTGGATCGTCTCGAAGTCGGACGCTTTAAGCGGGATCGGATGGCCTGTGAACAACGGTTGACGGCACTGCCCGCAATTCGGCCGATCGGTAACGCGAGCCGCGGGAACACGATTGACGCTCCGGCAATACGGACAGACGATATGGACCTTGCCATCCATGGACATGTCTTATCCTTTGATCGCGTCCCAATACGCATCGACGCGATCTTGAATATGTCGGATTGCGTCCTCTTGCTTCGTCGGTTCGAAGAGATGCCGAAATCGACCCTGCAACTTGAGATACTCTTCCACCGGCTTGCGCTTGGGAATGTACGTGTGGGTGACCGCTCCGTTGATCGCCTCTTTCAGGGGCCAGAGGCCGGTCTCCACCGCCAACTTGGCGACCTCGGGAGTCTCTCCCGGATCATAGAGCCAGCCGGTAGGACAGGCGGACAGCGCGAGAAAGAGCTTCGGTCCGGTGAATGCGGCGGCCCGCGCGAATTTTTCTTCCAGATCCAAGGGGTACCGCGGCGCGACGGTGGCGATATAGGGCGGTTTGTGCGCGCGCCAAATCTCGAAGATGTCTTTCTTCTCCTGCATGGTACCGGCCGGGTGCTGCAGGCTGCAGGGCGTGGTGGTTGTCCATGCACCGTAGGGTGTCGCGGGAGAGAGCTGCGCACCGGTGTTGCCGTAGGCTTCGTTGTCGTAGCAAAAATAGTAGAAATCTAATTTCCTGCTGACGGCGCCCGAGGTCGAAGAGAGGGCCATGTCATAGGTCGAGCCGTCTCCTCCCAACACCACGACTTTCAGGTTTTCGTGCTCCGGCAGCCGTCCTTTGGCGATCAAAACATCCAATGCGTCGCGCAGGCCTTGTGCGCCGGCCGGCGCCGATCCCATAGTCGTGTAGAGCCATGATCCCTTGAACGGCGTGAAGGGATAGACCGCCAGCGTCGTAAAGCACCCGGCGGCATTCACATAGACGACATCGTCGCCGAGTACCTTCGCAGCGAGTCGCAGCGCCTCCAGACCCCCGCAGCCGGCGCAGAGAGAGGTGCCCGGGAGCACGTGCTCTTCACGGGGAATCTGTTTGATCTTCTTGAATGTCTCGCGTTGCCAGGCCATAGAAGAAAGTACGACAAATCTCCAGATCGCCAAATCACCCCATCACTCAATGGTTCTTGTCTCTCCCGCAATAAGCTGCAACTGCTTCATCTCGCGATGCTCGGCTTCCGTGTACAATAAGATCGGTCCGATGCCCGTTCCGCGGATTCCCGCTTCGGCGGTCTGCTCGAAGATCGCCTGAAACTCGCCGTCCGACAGATTCTTGCCCCCGAGTCCGCCGATGAATGAACAGAGCGCTCGCGGACGCAACGCGTCGTCATAGAGACAAGCGGCAATCTCTTGAAAGAGAATGCCGCCCTGCCCGGGAGCCAGATTCTGATCCAGCACCGCCACCGCCCGGCGGCCTTGCAGTGCGTGGCAAATGGCGTCCGCCGGCCAGGGACGAATCATCCGCAGCCGCAGCAATCCCACCCGCCGGCCCTCCGCGCGCGCCGCATCGACCGCGGCCTTGCCTTTGCTCGCAAACGCGTTGGTCATGACCAGCACATCTTCCGCGCCGTCGAGCCGATAGCCCTCGACCACATCGTACCGCCGCCCGAACAGCTGCTCGAACGCCGCGGCCGTTTCCCCATGCACCTCCAAGGCATTTCCGGCAGCCAGGTGCATTTGATGACGGAAATACGAATAGGTCGCCCCGCCGACGACGGCCACGCCGAGCGCATGCGGCGCCGATGCCTTGAAACCAAGATGAGCCGGGACGAACGGAGGCAGGAAGAGCTTGACCTGTTCGGGATCCGGCGTGATCACCGGCTCACGGGTGAATGAGAGATAGAAGCCGTCCAGATTGACGATGACCGGCAACATGACCCGCTCGTCCTCCGCGATCCGATAGGCCATGAGAATCGAATCGAGCACTTCCTGGCAGGTCTCGGCGTGGATCTGCAGAAAGCCTGAATCGCGGGCGGCCAGCACATCATTGTGATCCGGCTCGAGGGTAATCGGAGACGCCAGGGCGCGCGACACGTTCACCAACACCAAGGGCACCCGCCATCCCGCCACCGTGTATAACACTTCGAATGCGTGGAGCAGTCCTTGACTGGACGTCGCGGTGAAGACGCGGGCGCCGGTTGCAGCCGCGGCCCCCGCGGCGGTCATCATGGAATGTTCCGAGTCCAGGGTGACGAAACGGGCATTCAAGGACCCGTCACCGCACCACTTCGAGAGCGTCTCGACGATTTCTGTCTGCGGGGTGATCGGAAAGGCCGGCACATAATCCACATCGGCGAGGCGAGCGCCCCAGGCTGCGGCGAGATTCCCGGTCATCATCGTCTGGTTTATCTGGTTCATCTGGTTTGTCTGGTTTGTCTGGTCTATTTGGTTTGTCTGGTCTATTTGGTTTGTCTGGTTTGTTTGGTTGGTCTGGTTGGTTTGTCTCCGATCAACAAGACAAACAAAATAAACCAGAAAAACCATCTCAATGCTTCACGAGACCCGCTTCACATTCCCATACCTACCGTGCCGTCCAGGCCACGCCTCCTTCCTGTTCCCGCTCGGCAATCAACGCGTGAGTCGGACACTCCTGGACGCAGATCTGGCATCCTTTGCAATAGTCGTAATCGATCATGGGCCTGTCGTCCTTGGTCATGGTAATCACGCCGTCGGGGCAATAGACGAAACAGAGCCAGCAGCCGTTGCATTTGTCGGGAACCAGCACCGGCCGGAAAGTACGCCAGCCTCCGGTCTCACGAAGGACGGAATTCCCTGCAGCGCTGATCCGGGCTGTTCCTTTGGTCGGAGGTTCATACGTCGGCGCACGAAGTTGAGCCGGAGCGATCGGCGGCGGCGCCCCTGCTTTCGCGGGAACCGGCTCCACCATGTCATAGCATTGAAGCGCGACGGTCTGATTGTGCTCGATGACCGAGGCGGCCAGTCCAAGATCCGTCAGCTCTCGCACGATGGCCTCCCGAACGGCCTGCCGGCGGAATCCGACGAGCCGACCGGCCACCGCACCGAGGAGTGCGCTGATGGCGCCTCCTTTCCCAAACTGCTGGAGGGCGATGCCCGTCAGATCCAGCGTCATCAGACGACCGGGAAGATCGCTGTGCGAGCGGACTTGCTCAACCGTCAGCGGCGAATTGATGAATACCGCGGTGCGCTCATCGAGCCCGTCCAGCACACGAGCGGCGGGATCCTGAATCAGCGAGGCGTCGCCGATCACGACCAGATCGGGACGAGCGATCAGGCCTCGCGCGCGAATCGGCTCCTTGGCAATCCTGGCAAAGGCCGCCACCGGCGCCCCGCGCCGCTCGGCTCCATACATCGGGGAGTCCTGCGCCTGATAGCCCTCCACAAACGCTGCGGTCCCTAGAATACGACTCGCGGTCTTGGCGCCCTGCCCCCCTCGGCCATGGAAGCGAATGGCATACATCGATTTATTTCCTCAGCGCCGCCCGTGCTTCCTCCGCCCCTGCGCAGGCCAGACAGGCAGCCGCAGTAGAAAGCGCCTCCAACCGGGACTGTGGAATATCCCTCCCGCACACCTCGCAGTGACCATATTGCCCTGCCTCCAGCTTGACCAGCGCTCGATCGATCGCCTGGATCTCGGCCTTCATACGGTCATCCAGCCGATCAAGCAACTGGACCATCTTCTCCTCTTGTCCCCGCTCCTGTGCTTCACTTTCCACGTCGGTTGCGAGCCAGAGCAGTTCCTCTTCAGTCTGGGCCACTTGACGGAAGAGATCACGCCGCTGGGCGAGGAGCTTCTTACGAATCTCTTCATGTGGAAGCATCACGACATTCCTCCGATTCCTGTCACGTACAACACTTGTCCATTTTTTCTTTCATAGCTTCTTTGCCGGCCGTGACCGCCGCTTCGACATCGGCCCGTTTCTCCGCCATGAAGTGCTTGCCCCGCTCGATCGTTTCATCAAGCGCGGCACGCGCCTCCTTGGCTTTTTCGATCACCTCTTCCTCCGCCCTCTTGGCATAGCCCTTGAGCGCTCGGCGGGTTTCTTCTCCTGACTTGGGGGCGAGAAGAATACCGGCGACGGCGCCGGCAATGGCTCCGCCGAGAAAGGCGAGTGCAATGGCCTGCGCTGAACATTTCACGTCCTGATTTTCCATGGCCGTTCCTCCGTGATTAGAGAGTTTCCTAAGAAGTGAAAAGCGAGGTTCGTGCCAGGGTTGTACGGAGAATAGGCCCGTGATTACTTCAATTTGGCGAGGTCTTAGAGGAACACGGCGAGATGAATCATATCTTCTTGGGGCATTCCAGGTCTCCCCACAAAAGACCCCTGTTGCAAAAGGCAACATGAGAAACTTTTGAGCAGAGCCTATGAGCTGTATGACGCTGCCGTTCCGACAGCAGGCCGTCGCCTGCCGTCGGAAGACGTTGGGTTACGGCGCCAAAGTAAAATTCTGCGTCGCACTCCCCCCGGTAATAGTCACGGGCGAAGGCTAGGGAGACTGGGTTGCATAAACAGCCGTGGGGGTCTGTGCGGAGGCCTGGACAGTGTACCTACCTGCAACCGCGGACTGCGCGGCAGCGGTGGGTGTGATCGGCAGAGTGGCGCTGTACTGAGCAAGCGACGGTGCGCCGATAGGCAGCGTCAAACCATACTCGTGATCGCCGGGTTGGTTACCGGTTGAAAGAGTGGCGGTCAACGATTTCACCATGACGGTGGGGCCCGGGTTCAGCGTTTGCTTCGCCGCGACAATGACGGTGCCATCGTCGTCGGCCGGATTCAACGTCACCGTGCCGTTAATGCTCTGGGTCGTAGACGGCTGCAACGTGATTGGCGCGGGTTCAGTGCCGATGATGGTGATGCTCGTCGCGCTCGCGACCGGTACTCCGGCAATCACAGACGTCGCACGACCGAGCCTTCGATGCCTGCAAATCCATCGTGCAGCGCGGTCGGAAGGCACACGGGGCTGCATCGTGTGCTGCTCCGCCATCGTAAAGGCCGGCGCACCCGCCAGCATGGCAACCCCGGCGACGATGCCGGCTGTAATCCTTCCTCGCATGATCAGAAATCGAGCTCCACCATCTTGCGATGGAACCGAGTGACGACGTTGGGATCCGGCGTGAGGCGAACCTGCGCTTCCTCCTTGCCCTTGTAAGGCAGGAGATTCAACACATACCGGAGGCTCTCCAATCGCGCGGCCTGCTTATCGTTGGCCTTCACGATGATCCAGGGACTGAACGTGGTGTGCGTCTTGCTGAACATCTCTTCTTTGTAGCGGGTATAGAGACCCCACAACTCCTGCGCCTTTTCATCGACCGGGCTGAGCTTCCATTGTTTGAGCGGGTTTTTCCGCCTGGCCTCGAACCGCTTGAACTGCTCCTCCTTCGAAATCGAATACCAAAACTTGATGATCGTGACGCCGTCTTCATAGAGCATGTGCTCGAATTCGGTTACCTGCTGCATGAAGCGTTGATGGTCTTTCTTGCTGCAGAACTCCATGACCGGCTCCACGACCGCGCGGTTGTACCAGCTGCGGTCGAAGAAGACGATCTCGCCCTTGTTGGGCAGCTGGCGGATATAGCGCTGGAAATACCATTGCCCCCGTTCTTCGTCCGTCGGCTTCGGCAAGGCGACGACCCGCATGGCGCGCGGATTCAGATATTCGGTAAACCGGCGGATCGTGCCGCCCTTGCCGGCCGCGTCCCGCCCCTCAACGAGAATGGCAATGCGTTGCCCGCTGCTTTGCACCCATCGTTGCAGCCGGACCAGCTCGACTTGGAGGCGTCGCAATTCTTCTTCGTACAGCAGAGTATTGCGCACCTCGTTGAGATCGACATACTTATTCTGCAGCAGCTGAATGAGCCCTTTGCGCGTGTTGACGCGCCGAAGGTCCTCCTCCGTCAGGAGGCGCCCCTCTTGGCCGATCGGTCCTTCGAGAGGCGGTCGATATCCGTCACCTTCCCGCGGCACCACCGTGGGAATGCTCTCCAGTTCATCGGCGATCCTCGCTCCGTCACCCTCCAGCCGCTCTTTGCGAGGCTTTGATTTTTCCCTCGGGTCGTCATCTGCTGCCATGGCAACACACATCCTTTCGGCAAGAGAGATCAGAATGCCACGTTTCGGTCCCGCTCAGCCACTGCTTTGATGTAATCCGGCATGCCTTTGATTGTAGCTCCTGCCACGAGATCCGATCCACTGATCTGTCTGGCGACGGCACAGGCTCCGCAAACCCAGATCGGCACGCCGGCCGCCTGCACAGCCGCCAGCAGATCTTTCAACGGCGTCAAATTCACCCCGGTGACATGATCCACGGTACCCTTCCGACCGAGCGTCACCGCTTCATTCCAGAGCCAGAGCACGACATCATGTCCTTGTTCCTTCGCGACTTTCGCCGCCATAAACGGCAACGTCGCCATGGTCGGATCGTCTGTTCCACGACTGCCTGAGATGATAAATGTGGCCATCATTGCTCCTGCTTATTGCTGAGGACCCTTGAACGTCGCTTTCAAATACGCCATGACGTCGGCCACTCCCTGCTGACCGATCGTCAGCCCCCAATAGGGCATGTTGGCGGATTTGCCCATCGCCGCCCCGCCGTGGTTGATCATGTTGTAGAGATACTCCACAGGCACTTGATCGAAAGCGATGTTGGTATGGATGGCCGGTTTTGGCTCGATGCCCGAGGCGGCCGGCCCATCTCCCTTGCCGGTGAATCCATGGCATTGCGCACAATATTCTTTGTAGATCACCTTGCCGCGACCGGCGCTCGCCTTTCCGAATTCGGGGCTCGTCCATGGTTCATAATATTTGAAGTCGTTTACCCCTTGCACAGCCAGAAAGCCGATGACCGCACGCAGCTGTGGCTCTGTGGCATCTGCGAGAAACTCACCGTTGTGTGTCGTGAAGTCTTGTGGGTTCTGCCCAAAGCGGAACAGCCAGTCCATGTTGTAGCGTTGACCGGCTGTGACGAGCGAGGCGCTCTGCGGACCACCGATCATCTTCCCGTTCTCCTCGATCGTATGACAGCCGACGCACGCATGCGCCTTGTAGGCCATGCCACCGAACGCCGCCTCGAACTTGGTGACTTTTGAAACGTCGAACGCGCTGACTTTCACGCGCGGATCCTTGTTGTTCTTGTCAAAATAATCAGCGATGGCTTCCGCGTCGGCGTCCGTCACCACCGGATGTTTCACCGGCCCTTCGCTCAAGTCCCATCGAAACCCTTTGGCATAGAGAGGCGCTTCCTTTCCCGTCAACCACCGGATGAGCCAGGGACGCTGATACTTGCTCCCGGCCCAGATGAGGTCAGGCGCCCTCAGATTAAAACGTGAGTCGGCTTGGCCCTCCAAGCGATGGCATTGGACGCAGGCTTGCTGAATCAACTCCTTGGCTCTAGTTTGATCGCTCCCGAACAACAGCCGCGGGGATGACATCAACCCCACCAGCGCAAGTACGGCGCTTCCAATGACCACCCCTCTCCTCGCGTCCATCTCGCTGCTCCTTTCGTCACGCGTCTCTATTAATCCACAGCCTATCGCGTCATCAACCACGCATGAATATCTGCGATGTCTTGATGACTCAGCACGGATCCCCAGGCCGGCATTGGCCCGCGTCCATGTAACATTGTCTTCCAGAATAGGTCCTCATGTTTGAGAATGGGATTCTTCGCCAGCTTCGGACCCATGCCGCCCATCGCTCTGGCCCCGTGACAGGCCTGGCAATTGTGCTCAAAGATGTCGGCCCCTCTGGCTGCCACACCAATGGTCGGACCTTCAGCGACCGGCTCCTGCGTGAACGGCTCCGCCTTTCTCACTTCACTATCGAGCGGCGGCAAGTGATCCGGCGCACCCGGGTGATACCGCGCCGACAGATACCGTACGAGCAAGTCAGCTTCGTCGCTGGAAATCTCTGCGCCCCAGTGCTTCATTTTCTCCACTGTGGCCAACCAGCGGTCCCTTGGTAGTCTCTGTTGAGAAATGAGATCCGGACTGTGGCAAACGGAACAGCGCGCGATGACCAGTCCTTCCGCATGTGGCGCCAGGGCCGCACTGATCGCGTCCAGGTCCTCCTCTTGCGCCGGTGTCACGACGGCCAGCCCTAGAAGACCGAGGATCAGGCAAAGGCCGACTGATCGAACGTGAATCGTCTTGCATCTCCTCCTCATCATCAACGCCTCACGGATTCCGACAGGGACAGGCACTGCCAGGGGACTGTCCCCCTTCTTGGCCGCAGGCCGAGGACTGTCCCCGTCGGAAAGGGGACGGACACCACGGGGATTCTGACGGGGACAGGCACCGCCGAGGCGGCGGAGCCAGCCCCCCCTCATGCGGTGACCGTAATCGTCACGCGACCCCAACCGTTCCAGAGAAATCCGCTGGGATTCCAGGGGCTCACCGATGGTTGCACATCACCCCTGGCATCCGTCGCGCGGCACACAATCGTGAACGTGCCGGGGGACTTCGCCTTCCAGAGAAACTGCCATTGCCTCCAGGCGTAGGGATGATCGTCTCCCCCCAACCGCGCCGGCTCCCAGCTTTTTCCCTCGTCGAACGACACATCGACCTTCACGACCCTGGCCTCGCCGCTCCACGCCACGCCTTGAATCGTGACGGGACCTGATTTCACGGTCTCACCCTCTTGCGGCGCCGCTATGAGCGACTTCACCACCATAGCTTCCACGGGGGTCGACGGCACGCTTGACGTTGTACCGGGCTCCACCGACTTCGTCGGCACGCGATAGGCCGTCTGCATGTAATAGCCCTCCGCCTCCTCCGCCTGCACGGTGATCTCCGTCAGCCACTTGATGCAGGAATCTGCCATCCAGCCCGGCGTGATGACCCGTAACGGCGCTCCATGCAAGAGCAGCAAGGGACGTCCGTTCATTTCATAGGCGAGAATCGTGTCCGGATGGAGCGCCTTTCCCAAGGGAATACTTCTGGTGAACAGCGGCACAGACGCGACAACCGGTCGATCGGCGCCTTGGAACTGCACGTGATGCGCTTCTGGTCGAACCCCGGCCTTCGCTAATACATCGCGCAGCCGTGCCCCGGTCCACTGGGCATTCCCGACCGCTCCCCATTCCCATTGCACGCCGGGGACCTTAGGGCGGTGAAATGCCCGGCCGTTGCCGCTGCATTGGACGACGGCCGCGATCGTCACGGACTCGAATTGCTTGAGATCTTTTAAGGTGAACTCATGCGGTCGCTCGACCAATCCTCCGACATGCAATTTCCAGTTGGTCTCGGAAATCAATTCGCTCGGCGGCGGACCAAAGTGGCTCCGCACGAAGAAGCGGTGGTTCGGCGTGAGGTAGGAGATAAATTCGCGCACCGGCGTTTCGGCATCGAACGGCCTGGTCACACGTACCGTCAACGGTCCCGTCTCGTTGCCCGTGAGTTCCTCCTCGCCGGCCTGCGCAACGGGAAGGTGCTGATTGACGATCCAGCTGACTCCAAACCCTTGGAGCAACCTTCTGAAGAATAAGCGCCGCGAGACGGTCATGGGGTTATCTTTCCTCCCGATGGCTGGCTTCCGGCATGGCTGTGCGGGTTCAACACGATCGCCACATTCGGCGCAACCGTCAGCGACTGATGGACGGTGCAGGCATGCGCCACTTTCAACAATCGCTCTTTCTGTTCCGGTGTAATCCGATGGGGAAGATGGATCGCAAGGGCAATCGCGCCGACGCGATGCGGGCCTTCAGCCATCGTCCACTCCGCATCGACCGTCAGTCCCTCACAAGGAATATTGTGGCGCGCGCAGAATTGGCCCACAAAGTATCCGACACAGCCGGCGACGGATCCGACAAACAACTCGACAGGACTCATCCCGGCATCGTGCCCGCCCCCCTCAAGCGGCTGATCGGTCACGACCCGGTGCTTGCCGCTCGTGATGTCGTACCGAGTGCCACCGTGATAGGCGACGGTGAGTTTCATCGTGCACCTCCTCGTCCTGGTTCCGGAAGTTGCATGGCCAGCCACAGACAGAGCGCACCCATTGGAGCCGCGATCACAATGCCCGGCACCCCGAACGATTCATGAATCGTCACAGGCCCATACCGGCCAACAGAGAGCAAGTATGTTTCCAAATCCGGAAACATGAACGCAAACACCAGCGCGCCGAGCAACCCGCCGGCAACCGTCGCCCAGGCATCGGGCTTTCCTTCTGCCGCAGCAGCCAGCGCAGTGCCGGGACAATATCCGGTGACCGCGAACCCTACGCCGAAGATGAGGCCGGCCAGGATCATTCCAGGAAGATACAAATCCTTGACCTTCATATGGGCCAACCCCAACCCCGAGAAACGACCAGACCAGCCGCCGGCCTGCATTTGCCCCAAATTGTCGGGCCCATTCGGACGGCACGAGCCTGGTCGTGAATCGCTTGGTGGCCCAGGCTGCGAGGAAAGCGCCGAACGGAATGCCCAAGACAAAAAAGAATTCGTACGTCGCCAGAGTCCAGTTTCCGGCGATGTCAACCAGGTAGGGACTCTGAGCGGCAATGTCGGGTAACAGGTGGTGCAACAGGACGCCGTCCAATACAACATACTGCGTCGAGACGCCGATCGGCTGCACCAATGCCACGGCCACAATCAACACCAGGCCGATGCCGAGCCCTCCGGCCCACCATGGAATCGGAGGAGAAGTACGATTGGGTGATTGCGTGATTTGGTGATTTCTTGAAGGGACCATTGAGAATTCCTGCTTCGGCAACTCAACGCACCACGGACTTCCGTTCCTCATTTCGCCAAATCACCAAATCAACACTTCATACCTTCTTCCGGTCCTCACTTCACCCAATCACCACATCACACTTTCTTCCGTCACTTCACCCAATCACCAAATCAACCAATCATACTTTTTAATACGGCACATCCGCCGGCTTGCCGCCTTTGGGCCAGTCGTACTTCTTGGCGGGGAAGTCCGGACGCGGCTGCTGGTTGATATAAGCGGCGACGTCGAAGGCTTCATCGTCCGTCACCGACCAGCCCCATCCACGCGGCATGTTCGCTTTGATGAAGGAAGCCGCCACACTGACCCTCGCCATGCCCGCCGCAATGTTGTAGGAATGCGGCCCCCAGGCAGGCGGCGCCGCCATCGTCCCCTGCCCGTCGGACCCATGGCACAAGGCGCATTTCTCGGCGAACACCTTCTTGCCGTTCACCGCGTCCGGTGGACGCGTCGATGCAAGGCGCGGAATTCCCCGCCACGGCACCCGGCTGTCGCGAGGAACGTTTTGAGAAAGCCACTCGATATAGGCCACGATGGCCTCCAACTTCGAACTGTCGGGCGGCAGCGGTTTTCCGTTCAGGCTGCGTTCGAAACACTCGTTGATGCGGTCGGCCAGCGTCATGCGCCGGGCCGCGCGGGCGCGGTACTCGGGATACAGCCTGCTGACGCCGACGAAGGACGCGGCGTTCGGATTGAGCCCTGCGTCGAGATGGCAATTGGTGCAGTTCAAGGCGTTACCGACATAGGGTTTCGCGTAATCCTGCGTACGGGCGACGATCTCGTACCCGAGGCGGATGCGTTCTCCGCGCAGGTCGCCGGGGATGGAATCAGGAGAGGGGGGAAGAAACAGGGCGTCAAGGGTGATGGGCTGCGGCTGCATTGTCGGCGCCGGCGTTGTCTCTTCTACCCCTCTCCCTTGCCCTTGAGACGCCGCGCAACCGATCAGCATGGCGATGAGAGTGAGCGCAGAGAATGTCCGCATGATACCTCTCCCTTGCGATACGTGTGCCACCGGCACGACGACCGAAACCGGATGGAACAGCGCCTTGTGCCGGATCCTTAGCCTGTACGGTCGTCCCATCCCCGCATGAGATGGCGACAAACGCAACAGCGGCCTTTGCCGCCTGATGCACGGTGCTACAGATTTCTTCCCTACGATCGATGAGAGCCCGGCCGCCGGCAAAAGATTCGGCTGGAAATCAGGAACCTTTTTTCAAACTCACCATATAGCTGGTCAGATCGTTCAACTGCTGTTCATTGAGAGGAAATTTCGGCATGAACGAGCCGGGAGAAACGGACTGCGGCTCTCGGAAATGTTTCAGATGCCACTCCCGATCAGGCCTTGTCTCCCCGACGAAGGAGAGATCCGGCGCCACGGCTCCGCCCTCGCCGTGAATCCGATGACAGCCGGCGCAGCCGAATTGCGCGTAAAGCGCTTTGCCTCGCGCGATCGCCGGATCGACCCGCGGCACGGCATACAAATTCATGATCGAGATGCCGAGCAAGGAAAAGACGACCAGCAGGAACAGGGCGCCGGCCGTCAAGGCAACCGGCCGCTTGATCGGATGGCGGGCGGGATTCTGGTCGATGAAGGGCCAGAACAGCATGATCAGAATCACGAGCATCGGCAGGACCCAGGTGGCCAGCGGCTCAAGCGGCCCATGCACGTATTTCAGCAATTCATAGTAGAAGAGGAAATACCATTCCGGCACCGGCACAAAGCTGGTATCGGACGGATCGGCTTTGTCGGTCAGCGGAAACGGGACGGTCAGCGCCAGTGTCGCGACGATCAGAAAGACGCCGAGCATGACGACGGCGTCCATGTAGACCTGGCGGGGGTAAAACGGTTCTTGTCCCAGCGCCGCCCGCCGGTCGGTCCAGGGGCCGGCCGGCCCGACACGGCGGAGAATGAACAGGTGTGCCGCCGCCAACGTGACAAGCAGCGCCGGGAGGAAGAGCACGTGCACCGCAAAAAAGCGCGACACTGTCAGCGCGCCCAACTGTTCGCCGCCCCGCATGACCCGCATGAAGAATTCGCCGACCAGCGGAACGGTCCCCACCATATTGATCCCCACCAGCGTCGCCCAATAGGCGGTCTGGTCCCAGGGCAGCAAGTATCCCGTGAAGGCGAAGCCCATGACGATGAGGAACAACACGACCCCCACCATCCACATCAATTCGCGCGGCGGCTTGTAGGCGCCGTAGAGAAAGGTTTGGAGCATGTGCAGCCCGATCGCCACCACCATCGCCGAGGCGCCCCAATGGTGCAGGCCCCGCACGAAGGCGCCGAATGTGACCTCCTGCTCGATGAACTGAATACTGTCGTAGGCATGATCCGGCGTCGGCGCGTAGTAGACGGCCAAAAACATGCCGGTGACGGCTTGCAGGAGAAACAAGAACAGCGTGGCGGACCCGAACACGTAGATCCAACTCGCCCCGCCGGGAATCGGCTCATCGAGCAGCGTTTTCTGGATGGGCTGCAGCCGCAATCGGCTATCGAGCCATTCATAGAGTCGCGAGCGCATCCAAGCCCTTTGAAAAATGTCTATTTGGTGCAGTTGGTCTATCTGGTCTATCTCGTTTCCGGACCAAATAGACCAGACAGACTAGATAGACCAAACAGACCGGTTCAGAGCTCCACCTTCCGTGGCAAACCGGCTTTGAATTCTTTATAGATGACCAGGAGGCGGCCCTGTTCGATTTTGCTCGGGAGCCGATCCAGCGGGCGCGGCGCGGGACCGCCGATGACTTCTCCCGAGATCGAAAACTTGCTGAGATGGCAGGGGCATTCGAACCGCCGGTCCGCCGCGTCCCACGTGTAGCCGCATCCCAAATGCGTGCACATCGGCGAATAGACGACGACCTGCCCGTCGTCCTGCTTCACCGTCCAGAGCGCCTTGCGCACGCGCGATTCCATGTAGCCGTCACGCGCCGTCGTCACGTATTCCAGCTGCGTGGGCTCCCCAGTCCGTAGCGCGTCCACCGGACCCACATCGGTCCACTGCCCTTCTCTCCGCTTCAGCGCGGGCGAGACGACATACCCGACGAGCGGGACCGCCAGCCCCAATCCGACGAGAGACAGGGCGAGCGCCGTCATGCGGCGAAAAAATGTGCGCCTGCCGGGGTCAGGAACCATTTGCGCGCAGCGCCCTTCGGGTCTTGAAGACAACTGGTTTCTGCCCCCCTCGTTCACTTCTTGCACATCGGCCGAGTCGCCCGCGTCCTGATCGGTCACCATCTCACTCCGATCATTTTTTCACGGGACAGGTGTTGATGCCGAAGAGTGCCCAGGCCGGACAAAACCCGATGGCGCCCGTGACCAAGGCCACCGTGCCCACGATCAGGGCCGCGGCCATCCCGCCGACCGGAAGTCCGCCGAAGGCGCCGATGCCGATCAAGATCACGCCGACGACAATGCGAATCGGTCTTTCAATGCCCCCCACATTACAGGTCATAGCCCACCTCCTTGTGGTGATCGCTCAATAGGGACCATCTCACCGGTATGAGACACACCGGCAGAATGAGATTCGGGTCGGGCCTCAACCATTCCGCCTTTGCATTCCGCCCGTGCCCTCAACGACGGCCGAGCGTCCGAATATAGGCCAGAACATCCCGGCTTTCTTCATCGGAGAAACGAGCGTCCCAGGCCGGCATGTTGGATTTGCCCTCATGGATCGTCTTGAGCAGCTCCGCATCGGATTTCTTTTTGGTGGAGTCTTCGGTCAAGTTGGCCGGATTCGGACCGAGCAGCCTGTAGCCGTCGCCCTGCCCTTTCGAACCGTGGCAACCAGCGCAGTACTTGACGAAGATCACCTGTCCCTTGCCGACGTTCCCTTGCTGGGCCCCGGTCGCTGCCTGCGCCGGCATCGGGAGGGATGGATTCCCTGTACCCAGGAGCAGAGCGATACTCACAGCCCTCCAGCCGTGAGCCAATCCTGCCCATGATCCCGCCTGTTCCATCGATCAATCCATTCCTGCGAGCCGGAATATGTCGTGGCACGTGGTGCAGCGCGCCGTCATGCTGGAGAGTCTCCGTAGGATCTGTGGCGGCGTTTCTTTTTGCACGATCGCATCGGCCAGCGCGTCCATGTCATGGTGAATCGACATGCCCATCTGCTTGAAAGCCAGCGGCAGTTTCGCCATCACGGCGGGATTCACGTCGGCGGACATGGCCATTCCCGCCGCTCTCGCCGCATCTTCCATGGCCTTCCATTCCGGATCGGGTGCACTCAAACCCGTCACCACGCCATGGACCGCCTTGAGCAGCATGCGCATCTCGCTCAAGATCAGATCCCGTTCCGACGGCGCGAGGATGATGACTGTGCGGTGATCGGCTCCCACGGTCGTCCAGCCCTTCACCAACATCCACGCGAATGCGCCGACGGTCACCAGCCATAGCACGACCGCGACCCGGCAGAGCCGACTCTTCACCACGTCCTGTTCCTGTCTCGCTCACTCATGAGGCGCCAAGGTCCGCACATAGGCCAACACATCCCAAATCTCGTCGTCCGAGAGGACTTCCCGCCAAGCGCCCATCGCCGTATTGGCTTTCCCGTCATGAACGCTTTTAAACAATCGCGCGTCGAGCTTGCTCTGCACGGCAGGCGAGGTCAGATCGGCGACAGGCGGAGTGAACGTCATCTGGCCTTCGCCCTTTCCATCGATGCCATGGCAACGGATGCAAATGGTCGAGTAGATGATCCGCCCGCTCACCACGTCATGCTGGGGCGCCGTCGCCGTCACATCCTTCAAACCACCGCCTCCGGCAAACGCCAACAGCCCGATCCCGATCAGCCATTCTCTCACGACCGTCTCCTCTTCGCGGCTCACGCCTCATACACATGCCATTGCGAGCAAGGTGCCACTCCAGTAAGAAATAATGTCTGTCGTGGCAAATGCCTGAGAAACAAGGAGTTGAACTGAATCTGTTCAGGAATCCAGGCCGAGAAGTTGCCCTGGATGGCGACAAAGACCCCAAGGCTCCCTGTCGTCTCTGGCGCAAGATGCTACAGCCGGGAAAACTTTTATGGGAAGGAAAACAGTCGGACTCCGGAGGACAAGCCCTAGGCCGAAGGAGGGACGGCCTCGCGAGGTCCCGCCTCCACGGAATGCGCGAGTTCCTCCATCTTGATCACGACACGCGACCGTTGCAGCCCTAACCGATCGGGCAATCCAAAGATCTGCAGCAGCACAGGCCGGTCGTGTCCCACGACCAACCGGCTCGCTTCAAGCCGACCCCGATCACTGCCTGTTGGTCGGCTTTCGAGCGCCTGCCTTATCTTGTCGAACAGGTTTGCTATCACTGCAGGGAGCGCGCCGTCTGTTGGATAGCCTTTTTCGCTCTGATTGAGTCTCGTGAGAAAATAGTGCGCGTCCCCATTGGCATAGAGCATTTTGGAAGAGGAGGAGAACACCATAATTCCCTGTCGAGCCGTTGGTTTCCCGGCAAGCTGAGCAGGATGCATGGTATTGATCTCATCATGTGACACAATTGGAATCTCCTCTGCGGTGATTCGTGCGTGACAATCCTTGTCGGATCAACCTGCCTATGGACTTGCCTGAAAATGCGGACGCCGGATGACGGGTCACGGCGTCTCCTTCATTTCCGCTGTTGATCCTTTACCGGTCCCCACCACCAATCGCTCCGCCATGAGCCAGTCCTCCACATCATGTCCGTCATGGCGGCCCCGTTGCTCGTACAGCCGGTAGGCCACCACGGCGATGCGTGTGTGGACGTCATCCGAATGGCCCTGTCCCGACAATCCGGCGGATCCCGCCACGGGACTCATGGAAGCATGCACCGGCGTGACGACCGTGGACTTGCGTCGCGGGACTGATGCGGCACGCTGCTTCATCGGTCGATCCTCCACGTTCATGGTTCATGCTAGGAGCCGGCCGGGGCTCCGCCCTCATAGATCGCCTGCGAGATCGGCGCGAACGGCCGGAGCAGGCAGTCCAGTGGAAAGGCCGGTTGGCGGCCGATCCGGCGCAACGTGTGAGCGATCTGTTCGGGCTTGCCCCAATCACTCCAGAGCACCCCGCCCACCTCGATCACGGCCGCACGGTCGGGCACGCGCTCGAGTAATTCAGAGAAAAAGTTGTGGGCCGGCATGTCCTGATACATTTCATCGAGGGCCTGCACTTCCTGCGGAGTCTCGATTGAGTTGGAGAGCCGTTCAAACCGCTCCATGAGATCCGGGAAACACTGCCACCCGAGCTGCCACAGCGTTTCCGCCTTGGCCGCCACCACACAGGTATTCCACAAGGCCCCTCCCGCCAGCGCGGCATCGGCTTGGGCGACCGTCGGTTTGTCCACAAATGAGCCGACAGCGTGGATCCGGTACTTCGCTGACCCATCGAGCTTTTCGCCGGGCGTGATCCACCCATAGTCCAATTCAAGACGATCCGGGGACACACCGAGGAAAACCAGCCGGTCGGGCAGCCACTCGACCGTCCACACCGCCCGATGGACGGAACTCAGAAACCGATGCTCGGGATACACGAAATGATCCGACGGATAGATCACCACGGTAGCCTGGGGATCCCTGACCCAGACGTAGGTCAGCGACAGATAAATGACGGCGGCCGTGTCGCCGTTTTTCGCCTGCCTCCGCACCGTGCCGGCACCCCGCCCTTCCATCTCCCACCACGCCTCCCCCCGATACCCGCGCGCACAAAGGGTCCAGAATTACCCCCGCCCACCC
>CAYNLM010000039.1:0-26234 GCA_964398045.1 uncultured Nitrospira sp.
TTCCTTCCGGACCTGGCGGGGTTCACAGGGTTCTGTTGCACAGGGCCCAGCCCCTATCCATGTACAAATACAAACACATGACGAACTTATCCGTCGGCCTCCATTACGAAAAAATCACAAAATAGGCCGCCGGCCCAAACGAAGTTTGGTATGGCGGAGAGGGTGGGATTCGAACCCACGGTCCCGTTGCCGGGACGCATGCTTTCCAAGCATGTCGATTCGTCCACTCTCGCACCTCTCCGCATCGATCGTCAGGGAAGAGGCATCTTAGCACGCCGGATTTTGGAGCGGCAAGGCGATCGAGACCCAAGCGGGCGAGCAGAACGTCATTTCTTTGCTGGTACGCTCGGCACCTCGCACCTCGTGACCATCGACGCGTCCGTGAGTCGGTGCGTATTCTCCAGTTCCTTCACCAACACCTGTGCGGAGGCAAACAGATCGGCCTGTTCACGCTCCGACACCCGGAATTTCGTCGCAATCTTGAGGGAGCGGTCGGCCAACTCTTCCTGGCCCTCCAGATAGGGCAGATGCCGCAGCGCAATGTGACGTACTTCGCAGCGGCATTGATGTCGGTCGCTCAGCCGCACGAAGCCGGACGTGTCCCGGTCGATGGCTTCAAAGCCCATGCCCTTCAGTAATGTGGTCCTCGATGCGGTCAACATCGCGTCCACCGAATCCAGGGCATTGGTGTTCACGAAATAATCCAATGTGGTCCGGCTCGACTGCATGTCCGCCAATCCTTCATTATCCGTATCCGGCGTGGCATCCACGACAAAGATGACGCAGGCTTCGGGAAAGAGGTCCTTGTCGTTGAGCGCGCGGCCGGACACGGCTCGTTGGAGGTACTCGGTCATCGCCTGAACACCCAGATTGTCCATCGGACCGCCATCGTACAGATGGAGATAGCGGGGATGGCTCATCCCGTACTGCTCGAGCGTGACATCGTCGAACGCGCCGGGAAACGCCGAGGAGGCGTTCACCGCATTGGCCACGTGATAGCGCGCAAGCGTCGAATGAATCCGTTGAAAACTTTCGTCGGTAAAGGTGAAGCGGGTGTGATCGTTCCGCGTCGTGGCATTGAGCAGCAGCTTCGGGCGCAACGGCAAGTCGCCGAAGGTGGCCTCATCATATAGGGTGTTGTTGAACACCTGGACCATGATGTCCGAGCGAGTGAAGTCCGACAGCCAATAGCGAACGATGTTGTGCGGGAGCAACCATCGCCACAGCCAGGCGCCTTGGAAATCCGCTCCCATCACGGCCTTCACTGTGGCTTCATCGAACGACGCCCCCCGTTTCATTAACAGTGGGTAATAGGTGGCCGGCAATGTTCCGCCGGACACGCCTGAGATGACGTCCACCTGCGACAACAGACCGCGCCGGTCGAGTTCAATCATCACGGCTGCCCCGAAATTCGCCGCGCGACTTCCCCCGCCTGAAATCGTCAGCCCCACGAACCGATGGTCGTCCGTTTCCAGCTTGCCGACGGCCCAGGAGCCGGCCGTCTGCACTGCTATGTCTGTCGGCGCTGCCGGCAGATTCCATCCCGGTCGCCAATGGCCCGGCAAGATTTCACATCCCAGCATGAGACAGACCGTTGGCGTGAGAAGCCACATGATGAGAAGTCTTCGTAGGGATCTATTCCGTCGGTGATTCATAGAGGCCTCCTCGAGTAACAAGGTGCAACTGGAGAGTGCCTCGCTTCCATCAAGGAGTCAACATTGGCCGGTAATTCCAGTGTCCGCTTGCGGCGGCAAGACGCCGCCGTCTCCTTCCATCGGTTGACCCTCCCTTCCACCCTTCCTATACTGCCGTCAGCGAGGGAGGTGCGGCATGAAGATACTGATCGGATTCGGCGGCGTCGTGATGCTCATGATCGGCGTAGTCCTTGCGTTGCCCTTCCTGATTGATCTCAACAAGTATCAGGACCAGTACAAACCGCCCATCGAAGAGGCGCTCAATCGCAAGATTCAACTCCAGGACATTCGCCTGACCATCTGGCCGCGCCTCGGCGCGCGCGTCGCAGGGTTTACGGTCTTGGACGACCCCGCATTCGGATCCGGGCCGTTCGCATCGCTGGCATCGTTGGATGTGGGCATACAGCTCATGCCCTTGCTGAGCGGCAAAGTGGAAGTGGAAGAGATCACCCTGCGAGATCCCGTGATCACGGTCATCAAAAACCAGAAGGGAGTGCTCAACGTGTCAACCCTGGGACGACCGGGTGTCGCCGCGCCCCAGACTCCTTCTCGCGCGCCCATTCCCTCCACTGAAGGACCGCTCAAGATTCTTGGAATGCTGGCGGTGGATCGCGTCGCCATTGCGGGTGGGACATCGACCTACCGCGACCTGTCTGCAGTCCAACCGACCGAGTATGTGCTGCAAGATTTGGATGTGCTGCTCACCTCCGTTCGGCTCGGCCAAACTCCCAACGTGCACATGGACACGCTGGTCCAACCCTTCAACATGCCGGTCAGGCTCGACGGCACCTTCGGTCCGCTGAAAGAGACGACCGATATTGATGCGATTCATTTGCAGTTGGCCTTGGGAAAAACAACGTTCGCGATCACCGGAAAGACCGTCGGCCGAAACGCCAGCGTGAATATCAGCTCGCCGGTCATCAATACCGCCGATCTGCCGATTGCGGTTCGCTTGAATAAGCCGATCGAGGTGAGCAATCTTCAGCTGGAGGCCGAAGTACACGGCCAGGACGTGCTGCTGCACCGCCTCTCATTTCAACTCTTTGACGGACAAGTTAACACGCGGGGAACGCTCACCACCGGATCCGAGGCTCCCCCGTTCACGAGCACGATGACAATTCAAGGTATGCACCTTGGTCCAGCGCTTGACGCAGTGACAACCACTCCGCTGTCGATCAGCGGAACGGCAGGAGCCGATCTCAGCCTGCAGGGCCGTGGTTTCACGATGCCCGACCTCACGAAAGCCTTGGAAGGCACGGGTCATATGGCCATCAAGGACGGCACAATAGAAGGCGTCAATCTGCTGCAGGAAGCCATCGCTATTCTCAAAGTCGCCGGCATTTCGCTCGACAACCCGAAGGCGACGGCGTTCTCGACGATCGAGACAGACCTTGCCATCAAACAGGGCGTGATCAACGTCCAGCGTCTGCTGATGGATAGCCATGATTTTCAGGCGACCGGCGGGGGGACTATTGGATTCGATCAGCAATTGAATCTGACCGTGAATCTCAACCTGTCGCAGGAACTCAGCCAGAAGATCTCCGGCGCGTCCCCGGTCGTCAAAATAGCGATGAAGGAGGGGCGCGTGAGTCTGCCCCTCACCATCACCGGAACGACGCAGTCCCCGTCCTATGGAATCGACATGAAGGGTCTGACCGGCAAAGTTCAAGAGCAGGTACAAAAGAAAGTCGAAGAAGCGGTCGGCGGGCTGTTGAAAGGGACGACCAAGCCGGAAGACTTAAAGCAGCAGGGGAAAGACCTGCTCAAAGGATTGTTGGGCCGCTAGCAGATTGTCGAAGAAGTCATTGAGCACAGTGAAAGGCCTTATCGACTCGCCCGTGCAGTGTCGAGTAACGATCGAGGCGCGAAAACACTCCGTTGAATCCCGCTAGAACCTTCTCGGAAAGCCACAGCAGCCTCACGTTTGCCGACGCGTTCCCTCCTTTTTAGAAACAATCTTGCGACGAGACGAAAAGTAGCGTATACAGCGGAGCCACACGAGAGGCTTTAACCCTAGGTTTTGTATTGATGGAGGAGTGAATGAATCGGTTCCTTGTGTTGATATTGGCCGTGCTTTTCTTGGGCGCGCTGGGTCCCGTTTTTGCCGCCGATGCGCCTGCACCGGCGATGGATATCGTCACCCTCAAAGATGGGAGCGTCATCTACGGGGAAGTGGTGGAAATGGAAAGGGGGTTGCTGCTGATCAAGAACCCGTCGGCCGAAGAGTTCATTAAAGTGAAATGGAGCGAGGTGAGTACGCTCAAGATCTCTCACCCTGTTTCCTTTTACCTCAAAGAAGGCAGCGTTCTCATCGGAACGGTCTTGCATACTTCAACGAAGATTTTCTCGTGGCCGGCGATACCAACTCGGTTCGCGGCCGTTGGTCCATGAAGTTCAACTGACCGATGCTCGACGACCGCATCGCGCTGTACCATTTCGATGAATTCTATCCATCGTTGCAAAATTTCAAAGACTTTTTTCTCACGATGGACAACGGCGTCCGGTTCAAGCTCATCGAAGGGTTCATCAGCTCGTTCCAAATCACGACGCGCTACAACAACAGGCCGGCGCCGGGGACCGGTGACACGGACAACCTGTACCTGATTACACTCGGATACAGCTTCGACACGACTCGCAAGCGATAGTACTGCAATTCACCTCATCCTCTTGGGAGGAACGATTATGCTGAAAGAATTCAAGGACTTTGCCATGAAAGGTAACGTGCTCGATATGGCCATCGGCATCATCATCGGGAACGCCTTTGGCAAGATCGTCTCGTCGTTGGTCAGTGACGTGCTCATGCCCCCGATCGGCCTGCTGTTGGGCCGCGTAGATTTCTCCAGTCTTTTTGTCAATCTTTCCGGCACACCGCAGCCGTCGCTCGCCGCAGCCAAAGTGGCGGGGGCACCAACCCTCAATTATGGCGTGTTCATTCAAACGGTCTTCGACTTTATCATCATCGCGTTCGTGATCTTCCTGTTGGTCAAGCAAGTCAATCGTTTCAAGAAAGCGGCGCCGCCCGCGCCGCCTGCCGGACCGACCACCGAAGAGAGACTATTGATGGAAATCAGGGATGCACTCAGGGGGCGTCACTAGAGGCACTCGGTCACTGTGTGTTGCGAGGTCTTTCCTGGGTGGGTAGACACGCGGAGATACCCGGGATGCTGATCTTTTACAGCTTACAAGTATTGTGTTCGACGGTCCCGGCCACCGCATCGCCCGGCACGGTGGCCAAAATCTTATAGTGGCCCAAACCCATTTCCTTCCCGAACGCCTCTCCCACCAGCACATCCTGCACGTGCTGATGATCCCAGGCTCGAAAATATGACCGGCCTTCCTTGAGTCCATCGAACTCATGCCCTTCGAGGGCCTTGATCACAGCCATCGTGTCCGTCGTGCCGGCTCGCCGGACTGCTTCGAGGATCTGGGACATGGCCGCGTAACCGAGATAGCAGCGGGAGGTCGGCGTATGATTGTACTTGTCGATCACACCTTGAATGAAGCGCTTCGACCCCTCCGTGTTGATTTTTGGATCCCAGATCAGTCCCCAGATGCCGGCGTTATGGGCATAGCCCAAAGGCCGGCCGATCTGTTCACCAGCGATCATTCCTCCCACGCCAATTTTGTCCTTCGCGAGTTCAAGCTTGGTGTAGCCTTTCAACGCATGGACCAAATCCCACCCATAGAGATTGAGGACGATCAGCGTAGGGTGTTTGTCCTTGGCCGCCGTCAGCGCGGATGTAAAGTCGGTCGATCCGAACGGCATCAGCGCCTCCCCCACCAATTCCACTCCGTGAACCTGGCCCGCCGTGGCCATCGCCTGAGCCATGGCCTTGCCGTCCAACGAGCCCGTCGTCAGCATGTACCATCGAGTGCCGTAGGCTTTCACAAGATGGGGCACGACGGATTGCGCCATCATGGTGGCATTCGGCATGAAGACGAACGTGTGCGAGTTGCAGGCGGCCCCGCTCAGTTCAGGAAGGTGCGCGCCGGTGACCATGAACAATTTGTTTTCTTTTTTCGCCAAGTCAGAAACGACAAGCGCGCAATCGGCGTTAAACGTCCCCATGAGGAAGTCGATCCGATCGTCTTTGATAAATTTGGTCGCAGCCTTTACCGCCGTCTCAGGATTCGAGGCGTCGTCTGCTTCCAGAATCACGACTTGCCGCCCCAGCACGCCGCCGCGCTTGTTGTAGAAATCGACCGCGACGTTCGCCCCATGGACATCATGGATGGAGGACGTTTTATAGGGACTCGAGAGCGGATCGATGATGCCGATCTTGATCGGTTCCGCGGCGTGGGCTGTTCGAATGCCTGGGGACAGGCCTGAAAGCCTTCCGGCCAGATCGTTGAACAGCAGCGCACCACCGGTCAGGGCTGACATTTTTAAGAAATTCCTGCGAGAGAGATTCTTCATGGTGTGACTCCCGTTTGTCATCGACCGTTGATTTTCGCCATCCTTATCGCCCTCGTTGAAATCGGACGTCAGCCCTCTCATCCAAACCGCTCAGGATGTGACCGTCCGCAATCTGGTCTCAAGTCCTGTAATTTTTGCCTGCAACGATCTCACAAGCTCCTCGACCTCTTCAAGCGAGTATCGGGGTGTGATGTACTTCGAGCAGTTCCAGTCGAATGAGACGACCTCGATGAACACGAGTCGCTCCACCATCGGCCGCCTCTTCGGATCGCTCAGCTGTGCAGCATACTCAGGATGGCACCGGGCGTCCTCGACACGAGCACGGCCGAGAATTTTTAATCGCTCTCGGTTCTTATAATCCATGAGGAACAACGCCACGCGGTCGTTGATCGAGAGGTTGCCGGTGCTCAGCAGCTGTCGGTTACCCCTGTAGTCGGCAAAGGCCAGAGTCGATTCACCGATGACTCGCAAGAACCCCGTAGGTCCCCCGCGATGTTGAACGTACGGCCACCCGCTCTCACTGACGGTCGCCAGGTAAAAACTGTCCCGCGCGGCGATAAATTCAACTTCAGCTCGACCCAATAGGTCCCGCTGTGGACTCACCGCAACCTTCCCCCGGGTCCCGTAATACTGTTCCTGCGCCCGACAGACGGAGTCTGTAAACATGAGATGAAGATATTTCGCTGCCATGGGATTCCCTCACCGTCTTCCTCGCAATCCTGGCCACAAGCCTGGCTTCAGGGGATGCGTGGCTTAAAACACCACGGCATTCCACCCCTCGGCGATATACCGCCGAAGACTCAGGAGTCCGGCGGTCTCGGCCAGGGGATGGTCTTTCACGATCGACACCCCGCATGAGTTCAGACCCTCCGTCGCTCCAAACACCTCCGCACATCCGCACGATGCTCCCTGTACGGTGTCGCGCACCGAATTGTAGAGGCGGTTGGCCGGATGTGAGAGTTTGGTCAACTCAACTGGCCACCGCGTCCCGGCCCCGTTGAACACCACGGCAACATCGTCCCCCTTCTCTTTGCATTCAGATGCCAGAGCGAGGGCGTTAAACACTCGACCCAGCGCCTCTTCAGATCCGCTCTTTGGATCGGACAGGATGATGATGGCGGTCTTCATAATGCCTCCGTTTGAGAGTTGTGGCTGGTCGCTTGGCGGGTGATGCGCCTGTGTCGACCAGGACACATATAACTTACAATTTATACTTTTGACGGTTATACGTAGAAAAGGTTAACTTGTCAAGAGGCCATTTGCCGGTTAACGCCCAAGGGGCGTGAAAGAACCTATGCACGGGCGGAAACAGCCGTTCTTATTCGTGGGCGGTCATCCGTGCCTGGACTTCATCAACACCCAGATGATGGTGAAGGGGCAGCTCACCGATCTTCTGGAGCGATTCGAAGACCTCGGCTCCTGGCTACTTCAAGCCAATCTTGTCACGAAAGCACAATGGAAAAGCGTCTATACGCAGTTGGATCACAGAGAGCAGGAAGGGCTGCTTGAAGAGGCGAAGACGCTTCGTGCCACGCTCCGGGTTGCGGCCGATCGGATCGTCGCCCGGAAGACGATTCCTGATTCGACATTCGAAGCGATCAACCGAGTCCTATCCCGACGCCCCGGCTATCCGCAGCTGGTTCGAACAAGAGAAGGGGGGTTTGAGCGGCGCTTTCATTTCGTGGCCGTGCCCAAGGAGAGCCTGCTGCCCCTGCTCGCCGAAGCAGCGAGCGACCTGCTGTGTCTCCCCGATTTGTCCCTGGTCAAAAAATGCGGGAACCCCTCTTGCGTCCTGTACTTCTATGATTCGACCAAGAATCACACGCGGAACTGGTGCAGCATGCAGCTCTGCGGCAATCGCATGAAGGTGGCCGCCTATTTCCGCCGAAAGAGGCGCACACCCCAGCGTTGATCATGGGCAGATATGCCTCGAGCACGGCTGGGGACATCCCTGCTCAGCTATACTGATCCCAGGTATCACACTGTTTGATCGCCCAGAACACGGCCTCCTTGAGCTTTTTCAATTGCACGTTCTCGGGATCACGGATGGCCTGGAGTTTCTTGTCGATGTCGTACAACGGTTGGATCGAGCGCTTGTCGGGTATTTTCCCCAGCGCCCAAGCCACCTCCGTCAACACCGCCCAATCGGTTTTGGGATCATTCAGCTTGGCGAGCAACGGCAGGACAACGGAGGAATCGCCATGGATGCCTCCGATCTGCCCCAGTCCTTTTGCGGCGGCAGCTTGGATCTCGGTTTGAGGCGCGGTGTTCATGATGTCGATCAGCAGAGGAATGCCGTCCTTACCGAGATTGCCCATCGAGACGAGCGCCTGCTTGGCGAGATCGCGGTCTTTCAGCGCCTCCTTCAGTTTGGGCAGCGCTTCATCGGCTTGCATTTCGCCCAACAGGGAAATGATCTTGATCTTCCGGCCCTGACTCGTGTCGGACGCATCGAGGAGTTTGAGCAGGCGATCCGGCTGGCCCCACTCGGCCGTGAGCAGCAGGGAAAACTCATACTTTTCCAGCACCTCCTTCAATTTCCCCATGGCAAAGGCGCCCGGATCAGCTGCTTGAGCCGACTGTGCCGCTGCGACGGCATCGTCAAAGTCGGTGCGGACTTCCTTTTGCCATTTGATCTTCATGCCGCCCAGGAGATAGGTGAGTTGACAAGCCGGGCCTTTCCACAGACGAGAGGGTGCGTCGGGAAGGTCTGCGTCGCCACCGGCAGCCGTGGTTCCCTCCCAGGTCTTCCGTTGCTCGCATTTCGCTCGAAACACCACGTCATGAGGTTTCGCACTGTCCAGCACCACCGTGTATCCCAATTCGCCGAGGCGACGGGCCGCGACTTCGGCGATGGGCACAGTGTCCGCAGGTCCTTTATCCGTGAGAGCAATCGCCTCGACCAGCACCGTTTGGATCTTGGCCAGTTGGGTCTTTTGCTCCGGAGTAAAATATTCTCGATAGGCAGAGGCCGAAGAAACCCACGTCCCCATCACACAGAGGATCACCACAGCCAGCTTGTATCCCTGTCGCATAAGCACACCTCCTTCAGGAAGGGCGAGGCACACGGTATGATAAGAAAATGAAGGGAAGAGGCTACGCTTCCGACGAAGAGCATGACGACGATCATATGACGGCGTCCATGAAAGCCTGCTTCACATTATACCTTCTCCGTTGGCAAAGCTCATGTCAATGCATGGATCGGCTGTAGCAAGGCGGCATGGCAGTGAGTCTGATTCCCTTGGACTCCTCGTTGCAGCCTAAATGTGACTCAATACTCTTCGGATTCTGGCCAAAGCCCACCAGTCGTATGGGTTGACACTAGGCTCTCTCCGACGGTACAAAAGCTGTACAACATCGCGTGTTTTTGCTGTCTCAGGCACCGCACCGACAGCCCCGCGGACATCCCCACTGTGCGAGAGTGGCGGAACTGGCAGACGCGCGAGACTTAGGATCTCGTGGGCAACCGTGGGGGTTCAAGTCCCCCCTCTCGCACCACTACCACGACACCGTCGCCGGGGGACCGGCCACAGGGTAAAGGACACTGACCTATGACGATGCACCTGGAAGTCACTGAACTCGGCCCCATGAAACGGGCACTGAAAATTGAAGTGCCGGCCGAAGAGGTGACGCAGCGGTTTTCTCGGGCCTATACCGAATTGAATCGCCAGGTCCAAGTGCCGGGATTCCGGCCTGGCAAGGCCCCGCTGGCGATCCTGGAAAAACGCTATGCCAAAGCGGTGGAGGAAGATGTCATCCGAAGTTTGGTTCCCGACTTCTATGATCGCGCCATCAAGCAGGCGGGAATCAGCCCGGTGCTTGTCGAGATTCCTCCCCTGGAACGAGTGAAGATCAAGAAGGATTCGCCGTTTACGTTTACCGCCACCGTCGAAATCAAGCCCAAGATCGAGCTCCGCGACTACAAAGCGCCGAATCCGATTTCCCTGAAACCCGACAAGCGAACGGTGGCTGATGAACAGGTGGATCGTGCGTTGGAAGTCCTGCGTGAGCAACAAGCCCGGCTTGATGCAGCTCCTGCGGGAACGGCCTTATCCGAAGGGCATTATGCGGTCGTCGACCTCGAAGGCTTCTTGGATGGAGCGCCTTTGGAAGGAACGAAGAAAGAGGGCCAGCTTCATAAGGTTGGCTCGAAAGCCGCCATTTTGGGTATCGAGATCGATGCCCATCTCGCCGGCAAAAAGGAAGGGGATGTCGTGGAGATTCCCCAAACGTATCCGGCCAGCCACCCGGATCATCGCGTGGCCGGGAAGACGGTCACGTTCCGTTTGGCGGTAAAAAGCGTCAAGCAGAAAACCCTGCCCGCGCTCGACGACGAATTTGCGAAGGATTGCGGACCCTACGCCTCGCTTCAGGAAATCAAGGACAAGTTGCGCAGCGAGATGGAAAAGGCGATGAAGAAGGACATTGAAGAATCCTACAAGGACACGATCCTCAAGCGCCTGGCGGAGACTCACCACTTCGATCTTCCTGAAACCCTTGTGGAACGGGAGCTCGACGCGATTGTGCGGCAAAAGCTGCAAGAACGGCAACGCAGCAAAGCGACAGACCCCTCGCCGGCCGTTGAAGCGGAAGAACTCAAGAAGATCCGCGAAGAGCACCGTGAGGACGCCAAGCGGCGGGTAAAGGTCGGCTTGATCCTCGAAGCCGTGGCGGAAAAAGAAGGCTTGTCCGTCAGCCAAGAGGATCTGAACAATGAAGTGTCTCGCTTAGCGACGGAACTGCGGCTTCCAATGGCCGATCTGGTCAAGATGATCCAGGCGGGAGGTCAGGATTCCATCGAAGAATTGCGCGCGAGAATTTTGGCGGATAAGGCGTTGGATTTCGTCTATCGCCATGCGGTGATTCAAGGATAGGCACGGTGCTTGAGCGTCGACGCGTGACGCATTGAAAGCCCGTCGCGGAAAGGATTTGACGACATGCTGGTCCCGATCGTCGTGGAACAAACCAATCGAGGCGAACGCGCCTATGACATCTACTCGCGGCTGCTCAAAGATCGCATCATTTTTCTCGGCGCGCCGATCGATGACGTGTTTGCGAATCTCATCATCGCGCAGCTCCTCTTTCTGGAGGCGGAAGATCCGGAAAAAGACATCAATCTGTATGTCAATTCGCCGGGAGGCAGCGTCACGGCCGGCTTGGGCATCTACGATACGATGCAATACGTAAAGCCGCCGATCAATACCATCTGTCTGGGCCAGGCCGCCAGCATGGGCGCGCTGCTCTTGACCGCGGGAACCAAAGGCAAGCGCTTCGCGCTCCCGAACGCCCGCGTGATGATTCATCAACCGCTGGGGGGCTTCCAGGGCCAGGCGACCGAGATCGACATTCACGCCAGAGAGATATTGAAGATACGTGAACGCCTGAACGAAATCATGGCCAAGCATACCGGACAATCGATCGAAAAGATCGCGCACGACACCGAACGGGATTACTTCATGTCGGGCGAAGAAGCCAAAAAATACGGCCTCATTGACGAGGTCATTACGCGACCACCGAAAGCGATTAAACCGGCGGAGTCCGGCGACGGGGGAAAAGAGGGGGCCAAAGCCAAGTAACACAGGAGGATGCATGGCCAAGCAGGAGAAGATGGACCGACATTTGCGGTGTTCATTCTGCGGAAAAAGCCGCGACGAAGTACGAAAATTGATCGCCGGGCCGACCGTCTATATCTGTGACGAATGCGTCAATCTGTGCAACGACATCATCGCCGAGGATTGGGAAGAAGCCAAAGAAGAGATTTCGTCGAAGCTGAAAAAGCCCGCAGAAATCAAACACCACTTGGACCAATATGTCGTCGGGCAAGAGCGCGCTAAACGGATCCTCTCCGTGGCCGTGCATAATCATTACAAGCGCATATCCTCCAAAGAAAAAGAAGTCGACGATATCGAGCTCCAAAAGGGCAACATCCTCATGGTGGGGCCGACCGGAACGGGCAAGACCCTGTTGGCCCAGACGCTCGCCAAGTATCTCGATGTGCCGTTTACCCTGGCCGACGCGACAACGCTAACCGAGGCCGGGTACGTCGGGGAAGACGTCGAAAACATCATCCTCAAGCTTTTACAGGCCGCCGATTATGACGTGGAGCGGGCCGAGCGGGGCATTGTGTACATCGACGAAATCGACAAGATCAGCAGGAAGAGCGACAGTCCGTCGATTACACGCGATGTGTCCGGAGAAGGCGTGCAACAGGCGCTCTTGAAACTGATCGAAGGCACGGTGGCCAACGTTCCTCCACAGGGCGGGCGCAAACACCCGCATCAGGAATTTATCCAGGTCAATACGAGCAATATCCTGTTCATTTGCGGCGGGGCCTTTGTCGGCCTGGACCAAATCATCGAGCAGCGGCTCAATCGCAAGTCGATGGGATTCGGCGCCGAAGTACGTGGACGAAGCGAGGTGCGTCTCGGAGACTTGCTGGTCAGAGTGCAGCCGGAGGATTTCCTCAAGTACGGTCTCATCCCGGAGTTCGTCGGGCGCCTCCCGGTGGTGGCCACGTTGGAAGAGCTGGACGAGCGGGCGCTGGTCCGCATCCTGACCGAACCGCGGAACGCCCTCACGAAGCAATACGAGAAGCTGTTGTCGTTCGAGAAGGTGAAGCTCAAATTTACCGACGGGGCGCTGGGCGCGGTCGCGCGGAAGGCCTATGCGCAGAAAACCGGCGCGCGGGGGCTGCGGGCCATCCTTGAAGAAGTGATGCTGGACGTCATGTATGACGCGCCGTCACAGAAGCAAATCAAGGAAGTAGTCATTACTGAGGACGCCATTTCCGGAAAGAACCCGCCGATCCGTATTTTTGAACAGGACAAAGACGCCAAGAGCGCGTAACGCAACCCCTGCTCAGGCTGCTTCGAAAGAAGCGGCTTGAGCGCACGCAGGTTCTCTTAGAGTCCTTTGCCTAACCGGCTCGTTCCGTTATCCCGTCACACTTCCCTGCAAAACTCTCGGCTTTTCTCGACAAGCGGACACGCTGCGCTATACTGGCGGCATACCGGTTGAGGAGGGCCCTGTGAAATATCCGGTTTCATCCAGTCTTCGTCATAAAGGCAAAGTCCTTGAACTCGACGCAGCCCGTGAAGTGGTGACCCTGCTTGGCATCAACGGGGAACCGATCGGCAGCTTGTCCTGGGACTTCGTCATCGATCAGATCCTCGCCTATCGCAAGCCGCCGGTGCAGAAGGAGGTGCGTTCGGAACCGCGCATCTCGCTCGCCTTTCGCGTGCGGTACAACACACCCGAGGGACAGCGCTTCGAAAGTCGGGCGGGAGGGATCGGAGGCGGCGGACTGTTCATCGAAAGCCAATCGCCCCTGCCGGTAGGAACGAAACTGGCCATGGAATTCTCGCTGCCCGAGAAGCCGGCCGAGTGGCTGCCTGCGAAAGGAATTGTCGCCTGGGTCTGCCCGAAGGCCGACCAATACACGTTCAGTCCCGGCATGGGCGTGCGCTTCTCTGAAATTAATCCGGATACTCGGGATCGCATACTCGAACTGGTGAAAACGGCCCAGGGGACCGGCCAAGCAGCCTGAATCACGAACGCACTTTGGTCCGGTCCCATAACAAGAATAGGATTGCGGGCATGAAACTTCCGGTGATCTCCACGGTCGGCCATCAAGGCAAGTCTCTTGTCGTCGACGTCGAACAGGAGACGATCAATATCTATAACGCAACCGGTCAGCTGTTGGGCGCCATGCCCTGGGGAGCCATCATCGAACAAGTGTTGTCTTGTGACGACGAGGCACGGTTTGCCCACTGCCGAGCCCATCCGCGTGCGCCGCTCGCCGTAAAGGTTCGCTACACCACGCCTGAAGGCAAACAGTTCGACAGCTTGACCGGTGGCATCGGCGGAGGCGGGCTCTTTATCGAAAGCGGGACGCCGTTGGCTCCGGGAACCGAACTCTCTGTGGAATTCGCCCTTCCCGATCGTCCGTGGGAAAAGCTCAAAGCGAAGGCGACGGTTGCCTGGACCCGCAACAAGCCTGAGCGGTATCTGCTCTTTCCTGGAATGGGCGTGCAGTTTACGGATATCGATGAGAACGCACAGGCTCTCTTGGTGGAATTGGTCGAGGCCCTCAATCGGAGCCGGACGCCTTCCTAAGCGCAACCCTGCTGGTCTCCGTCCACCGCCTGACGTCAATGTTCCCGCCCCGCAACACGACGGTCTTCAGTGCCTCTGCGACCGACCCGTTCCCGATAAAACGCAGGCGATACGCCGCCTCTGCCTGAACGCTTTCCGCCGGGTCGTTCAGCAGTCGGTTCATCAGCAACGGCACGGCCCGCGCATCACCCGCTTCCGCGAGCGCCGCCACCACCCACTGGCGGACAGCCGGTTCCGAATCGCTTGTTCCCTTCGCTAAGGCCTCGAAAACCGAAGCCGTGGATGTGTCCACAAGCAGCAATGCATGGGCCGCCGCTTGCCGAACGGCCGGGTCTGGACTCGTCAACAGAGACACGAGAGCTTGCGCCAACTCCGGAATCCCATCGGCCTCGCCCAGTGCTTGCGCCGCCGCTCTCTTCACCGAGGAATCCGGATCTCGTAGCAACGAGACCAGCTCTGTTCCGACCGTCTCGCCGAACGAAGGCAGTTGCCCAACGCTACGGGCGGCAGCGGCTCGGACAGCAGGATCCGGATCACGGAGCGCCTTCAGTAAGACAGATTCGGCCGAAGGGTCACCAATTTTACCCAAAGCCTCAGCGGCTGTTTGCCTGACTGACGCATCCCGGTCGCTGATCAACGCGGTCAGAATTTGCCGAGTGGCTTGAGAGGACGGCGGAGTATCCTGGAAGCAGCCGGCAGTCAACATGCAGCAGCAGAACAGGGAGCGGAGAAGTTGTTTCGGCATCGGAAAATCAACGGGGGATCAAGTCGATGATCATGCAGGTTTGGGCGGCTCTTCTTGGACAGCCGGCAATTCCTTCGCCGCTTCGATGGATTGCTGGATCTCTTTTTGCGCGGCATCCATCTCAGCTTGGATGGTGCGCATCTGCGGGTCCACGCTGTTGCGCACATCGGCGACCGCCTGCCTAAAGGTTTTCAGTACATCACCGACGCCCTCGCCCAAACTCTGCATGTCGTTCGGAGAAATTCCCGCTTGAGCCTGCGCAGCCTTGGCCTTCAGCGCCGCTTGCTGGGCTTGCACGCGGGCAACCGCATCCTTGTTCACAATCGCTGAAGGACGTTTTGCGGCCGGCTTGGCTTGGGCGCCCGGCGGCAACGGCGGGTACTGCGCCCGAGAAACGGAAGAAGGGGCGGCTGCCCGCTCTTCCATCGACACCACCTGTTGAATCGATGCTGGTGCTGAGGCTCCTGGAGAAGTGGAAGAGGAAGTTCGTGCGGCTTGGGGCCCTTGCGGCCCCATGTTGTACAGCAACGACGCCGTGGTTCCCGGCGTCATTTCCGGCCCGGGCACGTAAGGAACATTGGGCTTGGCAGCTGGAGCAACCGTTCCCTGAGCGATCGGCTGAACCGTCGGGGCGCTCGACGGAGCCTGTGCCTCTTGAGGAGATGCATTCTCCTGTTGCTGCACGGCGACCGGCTGGGGGACTTCGTTGACTTCCTTTTTGAAGCCTTTCAACGCCTTGCCGACGCCCTCGCCGATCTGCGGCAAACGGCCTGCCCCGAAGATAATCAGCACGATGGCCAGGATAATAATCAGCTCCGAAATGCCCATCGTCCCGAACATGCCGACACCTCTCGCTTTAGAGAATACTCATGAAAACATGACGACTTACAGGGTGGGTTGACTCTAGCCGCCACAAGGAGGTGGTGTCAAGAAAGGGCAAGGCGGAGACCTGGCCGTCGGACCTGTTCACAGAATCGCGACGATCTCGGTCTGCAGCGGCTGGCCATACACCAGCGCCTCATGATCCGAGACATACACATCCAGCTCGCTCCTGATCCCGAATTCTCCGGGCAAATAGATCCCCGGCTCGATGGAAAAGCAGGTACGCGGCATCAGACGACGACCGTCCTGCGTTTCCAGATTGTCGATGTTGGCACCGTTGCCATGCACTTCTTCACCGATCGAGTGACCGGTCCGATGCACAAAAAAGTCGCCATAGCCCGCCTGGCGAATTTCATTGCGGCAGACATCATCGACTTCCCATCCATAAGGAAACCGGCCCGCCGCGATCCGCTCACGAACAAAGGACAACGCCGCATCCCGGCCGCGCCGGACAGACTCGAAGATCGTCCGCTGCTTGTGCGGAACCTGCGCGCCCGTGTAGCCGGTCCAGGTAATGTCGCCGTACACGGCGCCCGGCTCCGTTCGCTTGGCCCAGAGGTCGATCAACAGCAAATTGTCCCGACCGATCGGCGAAGAGGCGGCTTCGAGAGGGCCATAATGAGGATCGGCGCTATGGGCATCGACCGCGGCGATCGGGGCGCTGGATGTCGTCATTCCGGCCTCCCGAATCCGCGAAAGAATGAACTGCTGCAAGCCATATTCGGTGAGCGTCCGCCCTTTGGCAATGGAGGACCCCACATGAGCAAAGGCCTCATCCACGATCCGTCGGAGCGCGTCCGTTGCATACTGATGCGAGGCACGCTGCTCGTCCGTCCACACCGCTTCAAATCGTTGAACCAAGTCGGCTGAGCTAACGACCTCTACACCAAAACTCCGAATCAGTTCGATCGTTCCGGCATCGACGCGCGACACATAGGGAACGGCGTTCAGCGGTGAATACTGCATCGCAATGCGCCGGCGACCCTTGAGCATTGACGACAGCAGCATCCGTTGCTGCTCCCAGGACACATAGAGCTGTTCGTGACCCGGCAGTTCCCTGAGGACATGCGGTTCGATGCGATGGAGCAGCTTCACCGGATCGCCCATCGTCGGGATCCAGTAATACCACCGCCGCGTCACATGGCGCGTGGGATCGAGGTGCAAAACCCGATAGGCGAGCGGATCGCTTCCGCGGAAATCGTAGAAGAGCCATCCGTCAAGCGCCTCGCTCTCGCTCAACGCTTGTTGGATGGCCGCAACGCGTGTCTGGTGAAGGTCCGGCATGGTCTCGGCATCTTATCGTCGAGGTAGATACGCGTCAATGCGCGTGCAGCGCATGCTACAATGCACGCCCATGCCGCTTGAGTCACCTCCGGAGCCGTCAGCCTATCGTGTCACGTTGTTCTTCGGACCGGAACCGGTTGCCGAACGACCCGACGCGGTCGCCTGCGTCTTCAATGTGAAGAAGCGCAGCTGGAAAGCAGGCATCCAAGTCTCCGTGGAGATCGACAAGAGGCAGTTGTCGGACATAGAGCAACACGTCCGGTTGACCGATCGACTTTCCGAAGCCTTCGGCAAATTCCCCCCCGAAGAGCGAGTTGAATACGAGGCGCGCGTGCCCGACCTCTTTGCTCAGGCGGTAAGCTGGTGCAAGCTTGATCTGCGGCTGCACGCCGGCCTGCCGCAGAAGAACCAGCGTCTTCTCCCTGACGAGCTTGAGCTTGAACTGGACCAGGCCGTCCTCGATCGAAAAGAGTATGTACTGTCCTACATTTTGACTGAGCTGGATCTGGTTCATGACAACCCCTCTCCTTCATCCCGCTAGTGTATTGTGTAGCAGCAGGGGGTTTGCATTCGCAGATGAATTTGTTATAACGCATGCGACGCCGCACGGATGTTTGCTCGGCCCGTCTTGAGAGGAAGGAGGAATCTCACGTGAAACGTTGTGGACTCTTCGGCCAACTCCCGCTCGTGACACTCGTTGTAACCCTGACATTTTTTTCGATGATGACGGTTCCGGCCTGGAGCCAGTCGTCATCCTCTGACACGCAACAAGGGACCGCCTCCGGCGCGGGGATGCAAGCTGCGTCAGCGGTCGCCACCATTCTGTATTTTCCCCTGAAAGCCGCGTTTGCCATTGGTGGAGGAATCGTCGGGGGTCTCGCCTACGCCTTCTCGGGCGGCAGCGAGCAGACCGCCAAGAATATCTGGGTACCCAGCATGTACGGCACCTATGTCATCACTCCCGAACACCTCACAGGTGATCGCCCGGTTCGCTTCCTCGGCGTGGCCGCCGACGAGCCGGCCTCAGCCGACGCGGCTCCCATGACGGCTCCCGCCGAACCAGTTCGGTGACATGAAACCTGTCATCGGCGTCACGCCAGACTTCAATGCCGGTGACAGGACGGACATGGGCGGGCGCGAACCGACCTACTTCCTGCGCGCACGCTACATTAGGGCCATCGAAGAACTCGGCGGCATCCCCCTCATCCTCCCGCTGGTGGAAAGCCCCGCTGCCCGCCGGCGCCTGCTGGATGGGGTGGATGGTCTTCTCCTCACCGGCAGCGGGCCGGATCTTTCCCCGCGTCTCTATGGAGAACGCCAACGGTTCAAATTTCCGCTGGTCAGCGAGCGGCGGGCAAACTTTGAATTGGAGTTGGTCCATCAAGCCGGAACGCGGGATCTTCCGCTATTGGGCATATGCGGCGGCATGCAGACGGTCAACGTCGCCTGCGGCGGCAGTTTATACCAGGACATTCCCTCACAAGTGCGGGACGCGCTGGACCACCGCCAAAAGACGAAGGCGATCCACGTGTCCCATTCCGTCACGGTGTCGCCGAAGAGTCTCCTCAGGAAGATCGTCAATCAAGCCACGCTGATGGTCAACAGCTCTCATCATCAATCGGTCAAAACAGTGGCCCCCTCGTTGATCGCAAGCGCCGTCGCCCCGGATGGAATTGTGGAGGCGATCGAATCCCCCACGCACCGGTTTCTGCTTGCCATTCAGTGGCATCCCGAATTCCTGTTCGATCGGCATACGCCTCATCGTCGATTGTTTGAAGCCCTCTTGCGAGCCGCCAGGCGGACGGGCGCGTGATGGCTCTCCATCCTGAACTCCGCAACCTCTCCTGCTATACTTGACTTGATATGGAGCCTCGTTCTCTCGATCCAACCGCAATACCCTCCGCCCCGCTGGTGTCCAGAGGATCCGTGAGCGGCCGGCTGTTCCGCACAAAACCCATTGAGCAAATCCTGGCTGATGCCGATCATCCGGACCATCGGCTGAAAAAGACATTGACGGCTTGGGACCTCACCGCCCTGGGGATCGGCGCCATCATCGGCACCGGTATCTTTGTCTTGATCGGCACGGCCATCGTCGGGGATGCCCATCGACCGGGCGCGGGACCCGGCATCATCCTGTCGTTCATACTGTCCGGTCTGACCTGCGCGTTGGCCGCGCTCTGTTATGCGGAATTCTCCGCCATGATCCCTGTCGCGGGGTCCGCCTATACCTATTCCTATGCGACCTTGGGAGAATTCTTGGCCTGGATTACCGGCTGGAATCTGATTCTCGAATATGGAGTCGCCTGCGTCGCCGTCGCCATCGGATGGTCAGGGTACTTCAACAATCTTCTGCTCTTGGCCGGCTTGGAATTGCCCCACTGGGCCACCCATCCGCCGGGTGGCCCCGACGGAGGCATCGCCAACTTCCCCGCCGCCATCATTGTGCTCCTGGTCACCATCCTACTCGTGATCGGGATCAAAGAAAGCGCCAGAGCGACGGGCATGATCGTCTGCCTCAAGCTTGCGGTCATCCTGTTCTTCATCGCGGTCGGGGCTCCCTCCATTGATGCGGACAACTGGACACCGTTCATGCCCCAGGGATTCGCCGGAGTCGGCGCCGCGGCCGCCATTGTTTTTTTCGCCTACATCGGATTCGATGCGGTATCGACCACCGCGGAAGAGGCCTGCAATCCCCAACGCGATCTCCCGATCGGCATCATTGCCTCGCTCGGCATCTGCACGGTGCTCTACATCACCGTCGCCGCCGTACTCACCGGACTGATCCCCCATACGCAGATCGACATCCATGCGCCCGTCGCGGACGCGTTGCGCTTGGTGGGATTTAAGTGGGGTGCGGCCGTGGTCGCGATTGGTGCGGTCGCCGGCATCACCAGCGTGCTCGTGGTGATGATGGTGGGGCAAATCCGTGTCTTCTTCGCGATGTCCCGCGATCGGTTACTGGGTCCCTGGCTCTCTGCCGTGCACCCGCGCTTCGGCACACCCCATCATGCCACCGTCGTGACGGGCATCGGGGTGGCCATCTTGTCGGCGTTGATTCCCATCGGGGATGCCGCGGATATGACGAACATCGGCACCCTCTTCGCGTTCGTCCTCGTCTGCCTTGGCGTGATGGTGCTGCGGTACACCAAACCCAACCAACCCCGCCCCTTCCGTCTTCCTCTGATGCCGGTCGTGCCGATCCTCGGCATGCTGGCCTGCCTGGGGCTGATGGCCTTCCTCCCCGGACTCACCTGGATCCGTTTCGGCGTCTGGACGATCATCGGCATTGTGGTCTATGCGGCCTATGGCCTGAAGCACAGCAAGCTCGCGCCACAGAACGGGGACATTGATCAGTGAAGCTTGCTCCATAGCTCCTTGTTTCGTTGGTGCAACTGAGAAATGACTCAATCGCCACTCTCACTTATGCTTGCTTATGAATTCGTTTGACCGGTCGACTGAGGAGCAGCGGCGGTTGAGGATGTGGGTTCTGCCGGCGATGCAGTCGCCGGCGCTGGCTGTGTAGCGGAAGTGGTTACGGCAGGCTTGGGAGGCGCGGCTGGTTTGGGAGGAGCCGGCTTTTCCGGTTTAATGCCCCCTTCCCAGGCAGGACCGGAATACATATCCGCGGCCAGGCCTTTCTTCTTCCATTTTTCTTCAAAATCGGCGGCCGCCTTGTTCGGAGTGTCGCCGACACCCGTCACATCATTCCATGGATAAACCTTCGGGCCGATCTGGCACCCGGATTCCGTGCGCTTCAAATACAACGCAATCGGATTGCCGCGATAGGGTCCGAGATAAATATGCACGCAGCCGACATATTCGAGCAACGTAGCCATGCCGTCTCCCAAGAGGGCGCATGATGCCACAAGAGGTAAGAGGAGGGCAAGGAGGCTGCTCCCTTTGCCCTCCGAAGAAAGAGAAGGAAAGAGCCCGGGTTCTCACATTTTTTGTGGTGTCGAGGACCGTTCTGGCGGATGCTTTCGGATCATGAATACGCCGATGGTCAGGACCATGATGACGGTGACGTTTAAGCCGACGTCCATCACATACTGATAGAACTGTGTCTCCGTCATGGAGGGGAGATGCGAGAGTTCGGCGCTCGCGGTGAGCACCCGCCTGGTGCAGGCGATGATGCCGACGGCCAGATACGGCTCCAGCGTCAACACTTCCGTTTGAAGGAAGCGGACCACCGTGCGAAACAGTTCGAGCAGAATGATCACGAGCAGAAGATCGTTCAAGAGCTTCAGTCCGGCAGGCAATAACCCGACCTGTCCAGCTTTCATGGCAAAGGTATACCAGGCATACGCGAAGATCAGCATGCCCAGAATGAGCAGACTCAAGCCTGCCGTGGCGTACCCTAGTCGATCGAGCCATTCCATATAGCCGCACCACCGTTTCATCATTTCACCGCGATGGATGGCTGGTTCTGCAGTCGCCATGCTGCCCCCTTTATAATTTTAGGCGTTCCCTGCCGGACTGTTCGGTTCCGGCTCAGGTGCCCGCATCTGCCCGAATTTCAATTCCCGCATCGAAGTGATAGTGAGGGAGTGGCCGCAACAACGGATTTCCTTGAACCCCGCCCCGCCATCCATAATCATGACTCGCAAACCGCAGGAGTCCGGATAGAGTTTCTTTTCATCGAGCACCACAGCCGGCGGCAGCACGCCTTTCTTTCGGCCGGCCGGTGATCCCATTTCAACGACCACATCCTGGGCCGTCAGGTCATGGCCACAACAGACGATCTTCTCAAACCCTTCGCCGCCGCCCATGACTTTGACGACCAGCCCGCAAGCATGCGGATGTCGCTTGTGCTCATCGAGAATGTCACCCTTCTTGACGGCCATATTCACTTCCTTATGGCAGAGGCAGAGAGCCAATCACACCAGAGTTTTTGCAAGCCGTTCCCGGGCCTGGTGAATGGAATGCAGGAGCGCGCGATGGCTGCGGCACCCGACCACCAGCTTGGCATCGGATATCGCGGCGGGTCGATAGGGAATCACAAACCGCTCTTTCAGCCGCGTGATGCGAGCGAGGGACTGCTCCAGCCGTTCCGCCGACACAGTGCCGTCCGCCACGGCCTTGTCCAGGGCCGTGATGGCGGCGACTTCACGGTTGCGGTCTTTGCAGATCAGCGGCATATCGCATCCGGCCAGAATCGCCCGCACGGTCGCCTCTTCGATGCCGTAATGGTCGATGATCGCGTGCATCTCCAGATCATCTGTGAGGACGACGCCGTCGTACCGCAACTCTTCACGCAGCAATTTCCCGATGATGATCGGCGATAAGGTAGCCGGAACCTGGTCGTCCAACGCACGATAGCGCACGTGCGCCGTCATCATGGTGGCGATTCCATGGGCGGCGGCATGGCGAAAGGGGGGCAACTCGATCTGCTCCAGCCGCTCACGGGGCGCCGTCACGACGGGCAATTCCTTGTGGGAGTCCGCATTGGTATCGCCGTGGCCGGGAAAGTGCTTGCCGCAGGCGACGACGCGGTGGCCTTGCAACCCGCCCACCGTCGCCAACCCCAGCTCACAGACGGGACCGGGCGTCGTCCCGAATGCGCGATCGCCGATGACGGGATTCGCCGGATTGCTGTTCACATCCAACACGGGGGACATATTCATGTTGATACCGACCGCCTTCAGCTCTTTCGCGATCGTCGCTGCGGCGGCATAGGCCAGTTCCGACGAGTTGCATCGGCCCAACACGTCGCAGGGCGGAAAGATCGTAAAGGATTTCGGCAATCGAGAGACCCGCCCGCCTTCCTGGTCGATGGAGATCAACAGCGGTGAATGGGGACTGCAGGCCTGTAACTGATTCGTCAGTTCGACGATCTGTTCGACCGCCTCAAGATTGCGCGAAAACAGGATGACGCCGCCGGGCTTGTACTCCTTGATGAACGCCGAGAGGTCGGCGGACACCGACGTGCCGTCGAACCCCACCATGAAGAGCTGCCCGATTTTTTCGCGTGACATCATCATGCGCCGTCCCTCGAGGGATTACAGCGTCCGGTCGATCAGATACTGAATCAACAGCCTGGTGCCGATGCCGGTCGGCCCTTTGGGGATATAGGCCCGCTCGCGCTCGCTCCAATCGGTGCTGGCAATATCGAGATGCACCCACGGACAGTCGCCGACGAATTTGCTCAAAAACAGCGCCGCCGTGATCATGCCGCCTCCGCGCCCCCCGATGTTCCGCATATCGGCCACGTCGCTGCGCAACTGCTCGAAGTATTCATCCCACAGCGGCATTTCCCACACCCGCTCGCCCGCGCGCAATCCCGCTTTGCGAACGGATTCCTTCAATCTCGCATCCGTGCCGAACATCCCGATGGCGAACTGCCCCAGCGCGACGACGCACGCGCCGGTGAGGGTCGCGATGTCGATCAGCGCGGCGGGCTTGAATCGTGTGGCATAGGCGAGGCCGTCGGAGAGAATCAGCCGCCCTTCGGCATCGGTGTTTTGCACCTCCACCGTTTTTCCCGACAGCGTCTTGACCACGTCGCCCGGCCGCATGGCGCGGCCCCCCGGCATATTCTCCGCCGCAGGCAAGATGCCGATCACATTGAGCGGCAGCTTCAGCCGAGCGGCGGCCCGCATCGTCGCCAGCACTTCGGCGCCGCCGGTCATGTCGGCCTTCATCTGCTCCATGTTCTCGGCCGGCTTCAGCGAGATTCCGCCCGTGTCGAACGTGATCGTCTTGCCGACAAGCACCACGGGCCGGTCGTCTTTCTTCTTCGAGCCGTGATACTGGAGAATGATGAACTTCGGCGGCTCATGGCTGCCCTTGGCCACGCCCAGCAAGGCGCCCATGCCGAGCTCTTCCATGTCCTTCTGCTCGAGAATCTTCACGCTCACGCCGGTTTCCTTGGCGATGGCCTTGGCCTCGTTGGCGATCTTCGTCGGCGTCATCACGTTGGAGGGATGGTTGCACAGATCGCGGACAAAGACGGTGGCCTCCGCTGTCGCCACGCCGCGTCGGATGCCCTCGCTCAGCTGGCGCATCTGCGCCTTCTGTTGAGCCAGGACCGACATGGCCGCCACGTCCTTGTTCGTCGGCTCACTGCGATAGACGTTGAATTGATAGCTCCCCAGAATGGCGCCCTCCACCATGACCTGCGCCACTTCCACCAACGACGCGCCGCGGGGCATCACGCTCGGGACCGCCACGGTGAACGAGCCGGCCTTGGCCTGCCGCACCCGTTTGGCCGCATGTCCCAGCGCCTGACGAATCTGGTCCAGGCCCACATCCTTCTTTTTCCCCAGGCCGACCAGAATGATCCGCTTCGCCGGCACTTTGCCCTGCGTGTGGAACAACACCGCTTCGTTGGCCTTCCCTTCAAACTCTTTCGACTGCAGCAAATCCCGAAGCGCTCCACCCAATGCCTTGTCCAGAACCGCGGCATCCTGCCTGGAGAAAGCTTCGCTTTCGCAATGCGTCAGGACGAGCGCCTCGGTGGTTTCTGCCTCGACTCGTCCTGCTTTGGCCTCAACCTGCATCATCTTCATTCATGTCTCCTTCGTCTCGTCGAGCATGAAGTGTCGTCGTCTTCAAACCGCTTCCTTGTTGCACTTCACGATTCACGAAAGACGCTTCACGCTCTACACCCCCCGCATGTCGGGGGCCCAAATGTACTTGTGCATCTGCAATTGGAAACGAATGGGCAGCCGGTCGGCCAAAACCCACTCAGCCAGCCGGCGAGGATCGAGTGTGCCGAACACCGGGCTGAACAGGACTACACAGCGATCGGTCAAGCTGTAGCGAGCCACGATGTCCTTGGCCCATTCATAGTCGGCGCGATCCTGAATGACGAACTTGGCTTCATCCTGGGGCCGCAACCGCTCGACATTCGGCCAGTGCATTCGTTCGGTCATCCCGCTGCCCGGACATTTCACATCCAGAATGGTGTGCACGCGGGGATCCACCGCCGACGTATCGACCGCTCCGCTGGTTTCCAGCAGGACCGTGAACCCTTCCTCGCAGAGCCGTTTCAGTAACCCGACGGCGTCGGACTGAGCCAGCGGCTCTCCGCCGGTGACTTCCACCAAGCGACACCCATACTCACGGATCCGTCTCACAATGTCGTCGATCGACTGCTCCGTCCCCCCGTAAAACGCATACTCCGTGTCGCACCAGGTGCAGCGCAATGGGCAGCCGGTCAAACGCACAAAGACGCAGGGTTGGCCGGCGAATGTCGATTCGCCTTGGATGCTATGAAAGATTTCGGTGACGCGCAGCATAGACGATTTGGTCGGTACTCCAATGGATCGATGGGCCAATGATCCAATTGCACTTTCTCATGTCCACTTCACAATGGGCCAGCCTCGTTGCCGGGCGATCCGTGCCATGCCGCGAATCGGGTTCACGACCGTCGGTTTTCCCACCGCGCGCAAGACTTCCAAATCGCCCGGGCTGTCGCCATAGGCATAACAGGCGGAAAGCTCCAGCGCCAGATCTTGCGCCAACTGCGCAATAAGCTGCCGCTTGCCGTCGCCATATGGAAGAGGCGGCAGAACGTGGCCGGTGTAGACCCCGTTCATCTGCTCCAAGCAGCCGGCGAAGCACCGATCAACCCCTAACGCGCCGGCGATGGGATCGATGAGAAAATCGAGCGAGCCGGTCAAGAGGATGATCGCGTGGCCGGCCTGCCGATGATCCTCGATCTTCCGCATGGCGACAGGAGAGACACAGGGGCACAACTGCTCGCGGCAAAACTCTTCCCCCAACGGTTCGATGACTTGCGCCGGCTTCCCGGCCAGGTACAATTTCCTGGTGCGGAGCGGGTGCAGCGAGAGCGCCGGTCCATGCCGCATCAGCCATGCGAGACTAGCCCGAACCTCCGGCCATCCGACCACTCCACGCTGCCAGAGCCACCGAAAAAACCGGACCTCGCTGGCCTCGCCGGGAAGGAGCGTATTGTCCACATCAAAAAATGCCGCGATGTGACTGTTGAGACGCCGCTGAGATAAGGGCATGACCAGTGTCATATCAGACAAGAGAAGACCGGATCCATGAGCGCGCCATTCGAGCGCGAAGCGGGCCGATTCTACCGGAGGGGTCTCACATTGACAAGAATTTTGCCCTACTTCTATAATGC
>CAYNLM010000040.1:0-26200 GCA_964398045.1 uncultured Nitrospira sp.
ATCCAGGATTCCGGAGCATGCGATCCTTCATTTGCTCTTCTCGATGATCACGCCCGCATCCTGGCTCGAGCGCTATCCGACATACAAAGAAAAGCAGGAAGAAATTACGGAGAAAGACCTCCGCACCTATGGGTTCCTCGGCTATCCGGTCCTGCAGGCCGCGGATATTCTTCTTTATAAGCCGGATTTCGTGCCGGTGGGCAAAGATCAGCTCCCGCATCTGGAACTCACGCGCGAACTGGCGCGGCGGTTCAACGATCTCTACAAGACTCCCGTGTTCCCCGAGCCGAAAGAACACCTGACCAAGTTTCCAAAGGTGCTGGGGACCGACGGCCGCAAGATGAGCAAGAGCTATCACAACACGATCAATTTGTCCGACCCCGAGCCGGTGGTTCGCCGGAAGCTGAAAACCATGGTGACCGACCCGGCCCGCGTCAGACGCACCGACCCGGGAAACCCCGACGTCTGTCCCGTGTATGACTTCCACAAAATCTTTTCGCCGCTGCCCGTCATCGAGCAGGTGAATCATGGGTGCCGCACCGCCGGCATCGGCTGCATCGACTGCAAGAAACTGGTCGCCGACCAGATCGTGGAGCGGCTGACACCGATCTGGGACGCGCGGGCGAAGCTGATCCAGAACCCGTCGCAACTTGAGGACATCGTCCAGGCCGGCAGCAAGCGCGCGTCCGAAGTGGCCAAAGCCACGCTGCATGAAGCCACGGAAGCGATGAAGATTTAGTGTCTCCTGCCTCGTACGCTCCTGCAAATTTCTTAAAAGCGCTAGTAGAACGCTCCGGACAATGGAACAATGCGTTCAAGCATTTGGCCATCAGCGAGGAGAGCGCGCATGGGACCGAAGAGAAGCCAACGCCGACTGTGGAAGGCATTGTTCGTGATGGGACTGGCCGGGTCTCTCACCGGCTGCGGCACCTGGTGGCATGGCGATCATCAATCCGTCACCATCTTTACGACGCCCCCGGAGGCGACCGTCGTCGTCGATGAGCGGGTCCACCTGACTGCACCGGGGACCGTCTCGCTCAACCGAAAAAGCAATCATCATGCGGTGGCGACGAAAGACGGCTATGATCCCACCGCCATGACGCTCTCGCGCACCTGGTCCTGGTGGATTCTCGGCGATGTCTTCGGCTGCCTGATCGTCTTCTCGCCGTTCTGCATCATGCACGACATCGACGAAGGCGGCTACTACACCTTCGACGACAAAATCTACATCACGCTGGATCAGAAGGCTTCCGGCTCCCTTCCATCAAAATAGTTGCCGCGTAAGTTCCATGCGGCTTTTACAAATTCCTACTGCCAACTGGCCGTCGCGGGGATCACACTGACGCAGCCGAAGGGAAAGAGTTAAGCCAATGGGGAAGACCGTTGAGTATGAGGGATACCAGATTCAGTCAGTCCCGCGTCATCTGGTAGACAGTGAAAAATGGCGGCTTCGCATCTTCATCTCCTTTGAACAGCCCGATGGGGTCAAGACGCGCGAGTTCTCCGCCGACGTACTGTACGCGACAGCACAAGAAGCCGATATCCATGGGATTGCGTTTGGCCAACGCCTCATCGATGGAAAAGTGGAGGGCCGATCCGTCGTAGATTTAAAGACAACCGATCGCCGAGCGACGCCTCGCTTCCGAGTGCAATTTCGCACCACGTTTTCAGGTCCGACCAAGCTCGAAGGCACGGGCATCATGCTGGATCTGTCCACGGGCGGATGCCGGGTCGAGAGTTCTGTCACCCTCGCGCCCGGTTTGTCGTTGGAGTTACGCATCTATGTGCCGGACCAGGAATGGCCGCTCATGATTGAGCGGGCAAACGTGCAGTGGGTCGGTGGACAGGTTTTTGGATTGGCCTTCTTTCGGATCAGTGACAGCGAGCAGCAGCGACTGGGCCAGGTGATCGCAACGCTCATGGAAGGCGGCGCGGATATCGACTCCTAATGGATGCAGGGCAAGCCGCTCTAGGAACCCGCCCTATGCACCAAGAGCCCACGGCACGCCGCCTACCGTCAGCAAACGAGAGCAGCAAGTCCATCAGTTGATCTGGGTCGGTTTGACGAACCAGAAAAGTGCCCAGCGACTCGGTCTGAGTGTGAAGACCATCGAGGCTCACCGTGCCAGTCTGATGCCTAGCTACGCGACCTTACCTTCTCAGCGAACACGTCTGCGAATTCTCCAGTTCCGCTTGTTAATTTGCTCCAGTGTTCTACACTTGTTGGTAGGCATCCTTCCCGTCTTCATGCTGAGTACGGAGGCGTTATGCCGAGGATCTTGGTGATTGATGATGAGCCTGGTATCCGAGGCCTCTTAGCCGCGATCCTGGAGAGGAAGGGCTATCAGGTGCTGCTTGCCGAGAATGGTCGTAAGGGGCTGGCACTCTTCCGCCGAGAACGCCCTGATGTCGTTGTATTGGATCTCAAAATGCCTGAGATGGACGGGCGCACAGTCTTAAAGGCACTGCACACACTGCACCCTGGACTCCCTGTGGTGATTCTGACCGGGATCGGGACTGAAGAGACTGAACAACAGGTCCGGGCGCTGGGTGCCGCGGCGTGTATTGGAAAAGAGTTCTCCCTCCATCGACTCGGGGACACGCTCAAGCATCTGCTGCCTCTCCCTGCTGATCCACCAGAAGCTAGTCGCTTTCCATGAACATGAGATAGCCCTCTAAGCGCTTCGCATCGCGGGGCGTGAGCGTAATAAATTCGACGCCAAAATGCTCATTCGTCGCCCAGCGCACAGGGGCCAGACCAATTTCTATGGGAGCTTGGCTGGCTGACGGGAATAAGAGGATCCGCAGATAGTCACCTTTCTGCACCGGCGTCATCCCGCGAATCGCGCACCCACCGCGAGACAAATTGACCACCGTCCCATTCCAATCCGGACCGTTATCGAGAGAATACAAGCACGGGAGCTCCACGGGAAACCGTGGAAATTTACGCTGCTCCCTGCCCGTCTCGCTTGGTGAGACTCCGACCGTGTGCCCATCTGATGATTGGTGTGATCCCATGCCTGCAATGATACGGCTTTTAGAGGGATCGTCAACTTGAAGCGGATTTGGGGTCGAACTCAAGAAGCGGCTGGTTAAGGCTTGTCTCGGAACGGGACCAACGTCAGCAGCCAAAAGTTCTCCCTTGCCACTGTCACCTTGACGGGGGAGCTTACGGGCCAACCTGGATAAACCGCAGAAGTGGAAGGCTGACATTGCACAGTCCGTTGATATGTACAACGACTGGTTCATGAAGTTTGCTCCCGATGCCTTTCGTAGCACTCGTATCCAGACGACAAAAGACGTAGAAGCGGCGCTTGCCGCCACTGGCAACCTGCTCCGTATCCATCCAGCCGTTATCCGGGCGCATCCCGAAATCCTTCCGACCCTTCGCATGTCAACCTGCCCACCGATTGCCGTCGACCGACTCATTGGGCTGGCCAGAGTCTCACCGAATTTCGTAAAGTGCATAGAGCTTGAGAAAAAGCTCCCTGCTCGAATGAGCGTTACGAAGGCCTATCAGGAACTTGCAAAAATCTCCACCATAGTTCAGAAGATGGCCGATCCGGATATTTTTGTTTGGCTAGGCCGGAAATCTCCTGCTACAGAGGCAGAAATTCACCGCGCCGCGACAATCGTAGCCGACCGTCTTTGTGGTGCCGTCGCCAATCCGATCATCCGTAATGCGCAGGAGAAACGCCAACTCTTAGCTATCAAGACCTGGCTAGAACAACGCGGCTACAAGCAGGTGTCCCAAGGGAACGGTGTCAGGTTTGATAGCATGAGGCCGGGAACCTTCAGCTTCCGCATGAACGTTCCCATAAAGCTGGAAGGCGGAACCCAAACCGTCAATATCCCGATCGACGCCGTGATAAAACCAAAAAAGGCTACGCCAAAACAGTTTCCGATCTTCTTTGAGGCTAAATCCGCAGGCGACTTCACCAACACCAATAAACGACGGAAGGAAGAAGCGGTAAAGATGTCCCAGCTTCGCAGCACCTACGGCTCGAAGGTTAAATTCAACTTGTTCCTCTGTGGCTACTTTGACAGCGGCTACCTCGGCTACGAAGCGGCCGAAGGCATCGACTGGATATGGGAGCACCGCATCGGCGATCTAACGCTCTTTGGACTCTAAGCATGTCTGCTCACCGCAACCTCGAATCACAGAGACTTCTTCTACAAGCTGATCTTGATCGGCACAAGACACAAGCAGAGCGAAATCGCCTCGGTCAATTTGCGACGCCGGCCCCGCTTGCCGCCGACATCCTGAGATACGCAAAAACCATCCTTCCTACCCGCGACAAAATCCGGTTTCTTGATCCCGCCATTGGGACAGGTTCCTTTTACTCAGCTCTTCTCAACGTTTTCCGGAAGACATGCATTTCAGAGGCTATTGGCTTCGAGATTGACCCTCACTACGGCAAGGCTGCTGCTCATCTCTGGAACGAAACTGGTCTTAAGGTCAAGCTGTCAGACTTCACCCAAGTACAGCCTTCCCCGCGCTTCAATCTCATCATCTGCAATCCCCCGTATGTCCGGCACCACCATCTTGAGAATGGCAATAAGACCCGCCTCCAGCTCCGCACCCACCACGCGAGCGGTATGAAGCTCAGCGGCTTGGCCGGCCTCTACTGCCACTTCCTAGGGCTTTCCCATGCATGGATGGCAGAGGGTGACATTGCCGGTTGGCTCATCCCAAGCGAATTCATGGATGTGAACTACGGTCGCGCCCTTAAACGCTACCTTCTCGATCGCGTCACTCTCCTGCACATTCACCGTTTCGACCCAAACGATGTGCAATTCGCGGACGCCCTTGTGTCCTCCGCTGTCGTTTGGTTCCGTAACGCCAAGCCTCGCAAAGACCATGCTGTCGTGTTCAGCTTCGGAGGCACGCTCCTGAATCCCAAGCTCTCGCGTACCATCCCGACTCAGGCCCTCGCCCATGAGCCGAAATGGACACGCTTCCCCGCGTCCGGCATCAGGACCGAAACAAGGATTTCCAGTCTCTCGGATTTTTTCCAGATCAAACGCGGCCTAGCAACCGGCAACAACGACTTTTTCATCCTCCCGGAGGATCAAATCAGATCGCGCCATCTTCCGATGGAACTCTTTACCCCCATTCTGCCTAGCCCCCGCTATCTCACTGAAAACGAGATCAAGGGCGATACACGGGGCAATCCCAAGATCAACCGCACCCGCTTTCTTCTCGACACCAAACTCCATGAAAATGAGATCAAGCGCCGCTATCCCGCGCTCCACCGGTACCTTGAAGAAGGAAAGGCCAGCGGCATCCACGAACGCTATCTCTGCAAGCACCGCTCTCCGTGGTACGCACAGGAACAACGCCTTCCCGCCCCCATCGTTTGCACCTATCTTGGCCGCTCTGACACACGCAACGGAAAACCGTTCCGTTTCATCCTCAATGCCTCACGCGCAACTGTCGCTAACGTCTACCTAGCCATGTACCCGACCCCAGATCTTGCCCGCGCAATCGCCGGCGACAACACCCTGCTCCGCCGAATCTGGGAGCTTCTCAACCAAATCACTCCCGACCGTCTCCTTGGTGAAGGAAGGGTGTACGGCGGCGGACTACACAAGCTCGAACCGAGGGAACTTGCAAACGTCCCGGTTCCGGAAATTGCGGCAATCCTTCCCCGCTATGAACGCCCTGCCAAACAGATAGATTTGTTTCCCTGTTCGCCCTTTGAGGATTTGGTAACCGCATGAGTTCTTCGACCGGTATGGAAAAGGAGCGCTAGAAGATAGTCATTCACATGGAGCAGAGAGTGGTGAGCAGAGGCTGGAGTCTATTGAGCGTCCTGATGGGTGTGGCTGTGATATCGTCGCACGCCATGGCGGCCGATCCGCCTTGCGACAAATATCCAACGGCCAAACAAACGCGCTGTGCGGAAATCTGGAAAGAGCTGAACCGGGAAGACGGCCCGACGATCGCTCAGTTCGGATTGGACCAGCAGAAGCGGCGCGATGAGGGGAAGATCAACGCCCAGGAGCATCTCAGCGAGAACATGGCCTTCATCAAGCAGTCCACTGAAAAGCGTCTCGCACGGCTGAAGACACGCATGGCGAAGGAGTGACGGCTACAACTCCGCTCCTTTGGCTTTCTCCGGAATTTTTCCCGCCTTCTCCAAGAGATCCCGCCCGACCAGAATCGGCGCCTTGAAATGGATGGCCAGCGCGATGGAATCGGACGAGCGGCTGTCGAACGTCTTCACCTGGTCCTTCACCGCAATCGTCAGCGCTCCATAATAGGTTCCGTCCTTCATGGTAATGACGGTGCGCAGCACTTTCCCGCCATAGGCATCCAGGATCGTATGCATCAGATCGTGCGACAGGGGCCGGGCGAGCCGCTCTCCGTTGAGCGCGCCCTGGATGGACAGCGCCACCGTCGCGTCGACAAAAATCGGAATGATGCGGTCCTCCGCCTGCAGCAGGACCACCGGCCCGTGATCCGACATGCGGACCTTCACCTCGGCAATTTGAATCTGCTCGGACGCCGGCGGCGCATTCTGACTGAACGATGGACCAGGCGAGACAGACAGGAAGGAGATCAACAGACAAGTAAGCATCAACCGACCGACCTGAGTCATACAGACCTCCATGGTTGATGACCGAGCAGGCTGTTGAAAAAGCCCGCCAGCTTGTACAGACACTGCCGGCTCACCACCTCGCCGGCGTCTACGATAGACGAATGAATTGGTTCGCTTCTTTTTCCCACCCGATTTCGGTTTCCGGCCCATGCCCGGTCACGACCGCCGTCGCGTCATCGAGCGTGTACAGTCGCTCGCGGATGGACTGCTCGATCGCCTCGAAGTCGCCGCCCCAGAGATCGGTGCGCCCGATGCTGCCGCGGAACAAGGTGTCGCCGGCCAGCACCAGCTTCTCATGCGGCAGGTGAAAACTCATCGAACCCGGCGTATGCCCGGGCGTATGGAGTGCGACAACGGACACCTGACCGACCGCTACTTTCTCTTCATCCTTGAGCCGATAGTCCGGCATCGGCACGGGAACGTAGGAGACGCCGAACAGCCGGCACTGCGCTTCGAGATTCTTCCACAAATCCAGATCATCCTGATGCAGACACAGCGTCGCCCCGGTCGCTGTTTTCATGTCGCCGGCGGCAAGAAAGTGGTCGAAGTGGGCGTGGGTGTGAAGGATATGCGTGACGGTCAGGCCGAGCTGCCGCACTTCCTGGAGAATGCGTTCAGGCGCGCCGCCGGGATCGACGACGATGGCTTGCTTCGTAACCGGATCGCCGATGATCGAACAGTTGCAGCCGAGCGGAGGCACCGAAAAGGTTTTTCGAATCAGAGTCGCCATACCTCGCATGCTACCGTCCAGATACGTTAGGGCGCAAGCAGCGGGCCTTCACCGTCCTCTTGGTTGCGGACCGTCCAGACCACGTCGGTATCGTAGATCGTCCAGTCGCGCCCTTGCCGGCGAAACCACACCAGAAATCCGGCGCCGGTCCCATCGGGACGCGTATTCTCGACGAACACCAGCGCCTGATCGTTCCGAAGCGTCCGCCCCACGCGAGAGAACGCCAGACGGTCAATGACGGGCGAACCCTGCGTTGGAACGGCCCGATGAGCCGCCGGAAAGGCCGACTGCACTTCCGGCTCTTCCATCGTATTCCCGGACACAAAGCGGTACCGGACACCGAACTGAAAGCGGCCTTCAAGCCGGGCGGGGTCTTGGTTGACCGCCACAAAATCCCGGACAAGCTCCGACGGCAGCTCGCCGTTGAAGTACCCTTGCTCCTGGATGAGCGCGATCGTCATCGGCCCTTCGTGGTTCGGAATCAGCCGGGCCACCGTCATCCGCTCAAGGACCACAAGCCGCGCGTCCGACGTCAGAAACTTTTTCGTCACGACGTGATCGTACAGCGCGTAGTCTTCGGGAGGAATGGGCGGAGGCTCGGCGGCCTCGACTGGAGCGCCTTGGACAACCGCAGCGGCGATCAACAGAAGTCCGACTCCCCAATATCTGCTCATGCATCGAGCATAGCTTCCGACAAACAACCGGGTCAATTCACCTTGTCTAGGACGACAAGAAATCCTCTGCAGGTTGCTCAAAAAGACCGTCATTCTCACCCTCCCTCCCCGCCGCGCCGAATAAGGCGCGGCACGTTTGTGAACGCCGCCGAGATGGTGAGGCGGCAGTGTCCCGCGAGAACGAAGCTGGCGGTTTTTCAGCAACCTGCGCGTAATCCATCATGGACAAGCGCAGAGGAAGCATGGATAATCGCCGACATTGTCTTTCAGGAGAATGGACGTGCAACACCACACCCGATTAATCGGCTCCATTTCCGCATGGCTGGGAGCCCTTGTGCTGTGCCTGGCAATGACCGGCTGCAAACCGGACGATTCGCCTTTCAGGGCCGAGAATGAAGCACTGAAAAAGCAACTGGCGAGGCAGGAGTCCTTGCTGAGCTCGTTGCAAGACGGCAATAAAGTCATGCAGCAGCAAATCGATCTGCTGAATCAGGAACTCCGCGACGCCAAAAAGGCGACGGAGGCGGCCAAAGTCGATACCAAACGATTGAACGAGCAACTCGACGCCCAACTCGCGCAGACCAAGCGCATGAGCGCGGAGGTTCAGCGGACCGCGGCCGCGCAAGCGGCGCAGAATCTCAAGATCGAGGACAAGGGATCGCAGGCCGATACGCTCCCCCGCCCTCTGAGTACCGTCGCCAAGGTCGTGGAAGAGGCGCTGGCGAGGAACGGCTATCAGGTCAAGGTCAGCGTAAAGACCGAGCAAAAGGCGGTCTATGTCACGGAGCGGAAGGTCTCGAATCCCGCCTCGCTTGAAGTGGCCGGCTTCCGAAATCAATATCTCATTTCACTCCAGGCCCTCCCCGCCAACGTGACCAAACTCAGCGTCAAGGCGGAATTCGAAAAGATCGCGCAGGGCGGGCGCATCTTGAGCGTGAGCGCCGAAGAGACGGCCGAGATCGAACGGCGCCTGATCGGCGAGATCACCAAAGCGCTGGAAGCTCCGAGCAAGACCTAATGCTGCGCCGCTCCGTTCTCCTCGTCATGCCGTTCTTGTTCGCGGTCGGGGCGACACCAGCCGCATCGGCCGGCCCGAAACCGTCTCAGGAACTTGCCCGCCACCTGATCTCGATCGCAGCGCTCGCTCAGCCGGCCCCCCTCGTGACGATCCCGGCCGGCGCCTTTCTGCTCGGAAGCAAGCGCGTCGACGACGACCCCTACGGCCATTGGACGCAGTTCGACGATACGGAGCTCCCGCAAAACCGCGTCTGGTTGGACGCCTACGAAATGGATCGCGATGAAGTAAGCCTGGGCGAATATTTGGCCTTCCTGCAACAGCGAAAAGAGCACCCGCCGGACGAGCTTCAGAAACTCATCTGGCACGTCATCACCATCCATTCGGTCTCCGATCAGACGCTCACGCGCTGGCCGGCGCTCTATGTGACCTGGCATGAGGCCAAGAATTTCTGCGCGTCAAAAGGGAAGCGCTTGCCGACCGAAGCGGAATGGGAAAAAGCGGCGCGGGGCACTCAAGGCAACTTGTTTCCTTGGGGCGATGCGGCGCCGGACCACCGACACGCCATGTACGGCCAGCACCATGTGCACGAAATTCCGATCCTCGCTGCGGTGGATTCTCACAGCGCGGGCCAGAGTCCCTACGGACTCCGGCACATGGCGGGGAACGTGGCCGAATGGGTCGAGGACTGGTTCGGCTTCGATTACTACGCCTACATGCCCGAGCGCAATCCGCCCGGCCCGACCAGCGGCCGGTACAAGAGCCTGCGCGGCGGGTCCTGGAAGAGCAATCCGATCATGCTGAGAACCGCCACGCGCAGCGGCTCGCCCCCCGACCAACGCTCCGCCACGATCGGCTTCCGTTGCGCGACATCATCAACGGTTCCCGCCGCCGGACCCAAGTAACAATTGTCCGTTTTCTTGGTGAGGCGCCGCGCTCGTGCTAGCATTTCTTTCCTATGGCCCTGTCAACGAGCGTGCACGACCTCCGCACCCTCATTCGCTCCTGTCATCCGCTGATTGCGATCGAGACGGTGGAGGAAGAGCGCGTACTGACACTCCTGCAGTCGGTCGCCGCGCAGGAGCGCATGCCGCTGTTTGAATGGTCGGTGACGCGAGGGTTGACCCGCGCCGACGACGCGCCGGCGCTGAGCAAAATGACCGCCACACCGCCGGCGCTGCTTCAACATCTTCACGGACTGACCGTGGAGGCGATCTTCTGGCTGAAAGATCTCGTCCCGCACTTGCAGGAAACGCCGGTGGCGCGTCAACTGGAGATGGCGGAATCGCTGTCACCCATTGTCCTCTGGATCGATGAAATCGAAAAGGCCATGGTGGCGGGCGGCGGCAGCGGCGAGGCCGATGCCGGCTTGAGCCGGCGGCTCTTCGGCGCCTTCCTGACCTGGCTGCAGGAGAAGAAGCAGGAGGTCTTCGTCGTCGCCACCGCGAATAATCTGTCGTCGCTTCCGCCGGAATTGCTCCGCAAAGGCCGCTTTGACGAAATCTTTTTCGTGGATCTGCCGGACGACGAAGAGCGACAAGCGATCTGGACGATCCACTTGACGCTGCGCAAGCAGAACGCCGAGAAGTTCGATCTCGTGAAGATCATCAGCGCCAGCGACGGCTTCAGCGGATCGGAAATCGAACAGGCGGTCGTGGCCGCCCTCTACCGCGCCCTCCATCAAAAGAGTTCGCTGACGACCGATCTGCTGATTGAAGAATTGACCCAGACCGTACCGCTCTCCGTGACTCGTCGGGAAGACATCGATCAACTCCGAACCATGGCCCAAGGCCGGTTCGTCAACGTCCGGTGAGATCCATGCGACTGCTCTTCATCATGGCAACCATTGCGATCATGACGCTCGTCGGCTGCGCAACGCCGCCGGGCGAGCAGCGGCCTCGCATGCCGGCGCCGGACACTCGACCGTGCTGTCGATCCGTCCAAGCCGCGCCAAGCCGGACCGCCATTGTCCGGACCGCAACAAGACTCGCCGGCGCCAAGACCATCGAGAGCAAAGGCCGCCGTATTGCCTACGATTGCGCCGGCGTCACGCGGGCCATCTATCTTGAGCATGGCATTGATCTCTACGACAGCGGCGCCGACGATTCCAAAGCCAACGGCGTCCGGCTCATCTATGCCCATCTTCGGCGACACGGCACGCTCCATCAAGGGCCGATCGTCCATCCCGGCGATCTCGTGTTTTTTGACAACACGTGGGACTTCAACGGCGACGGCATGTTGAATGACCCGCTCACGCATGTCGGCGTCGTCGAACGTGTCGAGCGGGACGGCACGGTGGTCTTCATCAGCCGCGTCGCCGATGCGATCGAACGCTATCGCATGAATCTGGCCCTGCCTCACGTCCACAAGACCGCCGATGGCCGGGTGCTCAACGACTATATGCGGCGGAAGCAGCCGACCGATCCGGACGATATGGGGCATCTCACGGGGGAGCTGTTCGCCTTTTACGGCACAAGGCTCGGTTCCTAGAAAGGAGGCCGTGATCGTTCAAGACCGCATCATCGTGTAGGCGCGCCATCAAAGCGGCCGAGAGCGAAGGCTCTCGGTGGGAATGTCGGGTGGCCGCGTCATCTCGATCGCCTCGCTTGCCGTTTGCTCGCAATTGGAAAACAGGACGGCCAGCACCGCGCCTATGAAGGTCGTTGTCCAGCCCATTCGGTTCCCCCTCCTTCTCTACCGTATGACGTGAAGCCCTTACGTCGGTAAACAGTTTTGATGAAGTGGCGCTCGGCACAAGCCGGTAGTACACTGAGAGATATGCACAGGGGGACGGACATGGCGCGCGGCATTAGAGTTCTCTTCTTCGTCGGTCCGTTGATACTGAGCGCAGGAGTCCTCCTTGCGGAAGTCAGTGTCGTTCAACGCAGCGATGGGACTGCCGGAACCATCACAGCTATCGGCGACAATATCGGCCTCTATTCAGATGCACATGGGAATTCAGGCCCTATCGCGATACCGGGAGGATCCATTTCTCCCGCCGGTCCACATGGGGAGAGACCATCGATGACCGTCACGCCCTTCGGTACGCCTCTTCCACCGAATAATCTGACGCCGCCGCCGCTGGTTCCGATGAACCCCAATCGTTCCCTTATGCCGCAACAGCCCCTTGCCGCGCCGAATCAGACGCCGCTGTCAGGAGTCGGATCTACCAGCGGAGGCCGTTTTGGGCGGTGATTTCCATCTTATCAACTACAGCGCGGAGCCGGAGCTGCCGATATGGCAAGTATGGCAAGAAGCGGGGACACCCTGCTGGTTTCCCCAGGCCTCCATTTTTGAAATGACCTGCTACAATTAATCCAATGGCAACATCATCACGACAAGTGCGTACGAAAGAAGCGAATCCGCTCAGGCAGACACTCACGGACGTCCGCCAGGGGCTGCTCGGCCTCCACAAGGCCCTGATCGTGGCGGAGCAATTGACCTTTGAGCGCATCTATGGGCGAGTGGATTCCACCGGACAATTGCTGCAGCTCGTGATGAATGATCCTTGGTTCACCTGGCTGCACCCTCTGTCCAATATGGTGGTCCGTATCGATGAGTTGATGGATGGAGATGCCGAGCTGACCGTTGAAGACGTGGCCGTCTTAATGACCGAAATCCGCGCCCTCATCCGGCCCTCTGAAATGGGCGACGGCTTTGAGCGGAGTTACTATGAAGCGCTCCAGCGGGCTCCCGAAGTCGTGATGGCCCACTGTGAGATGAAGAAACTGCTGACCTTGCCCGCGTTGTAACAGCCGCACGCATCGATCCCCAGTCTTCTGTGCCACACACAAAGCGGCCGGCCCTCATGGGCCGGCCGCTTTGCTCTTCCGAGCCGCCGAGATTAGTCGTTGCCCTGTTTGCCGCGCGCCTTGTCGCGGCCATGTTTCCCATGCTCGCCGGCCGCTTCATCGGCGCGATCGAGCCCCCGCTTTTTGTCGTGGCCTTTGCCACGACCTTTTCCCTTGCCTTTTCCCTTGCCTTTTCCCTTGCCCTTCCCCTTTCCTTCCGCTTTCATCTCTTTTTGCTCCGGAGCCTTCGGCGCTTCCGTTGGCGGCGCCGGAGCCGGCGCGGGCGTTGGAGCAGGGACTGGAGCGGTCGCCTCGGGAGCGGGAGCCGGCGCAGAAGTCTGTGCGAAAAGATTGGAAAACGCCAGCAGCACGGCCGCTGCGGTCATCGTCGAAACGGTCTTCATCATGGAATCCTCCTGGTGGTATGGCTCATGGAGCATTGCGAGCGTGCTCCGTTGTCTGCGCGAGGAGACTACAACAAGTGTCGCGCCGTGACAACGGTGTCGCGTCCGAATGAATCGGTTACCATCGACGGCCGGATGAGAGGAGGGAGGTTACATCATCACATGACAGGGGTTTGCCGAACAGATAGCCCTGCCCGTACTCACACCCCAGGGAATGCAAAATGGAACGGTGCTCGGCGGTTTCCACGCCTTCGGCGATGACCTGCCGCCCAAGCTGATGCGCCAAGACAATGATCGTCTTCACAATCGCCAGGGCGTCATCGTCCACCCCTAATCGCCTGATGAACGACTGATCAATCTTCAGGAACTGGATCGGCAACTGCTGGAGGTGGCTGAGCGAAGAGTACCCCGTGCCAAAATCGTCCAGGCAGGTGTCGATCCGTTGTGTCCTGATCAGCTTGAGCACTTCCGCAACCGCATCAGGGTTCTGCATCATATCGGACTCGGTGATCTCGATTTTGAGACTCGATGGATCGACGCCCGTGTCGGATAAGACCCTGTCGATAAACCCGGCGAGGTCCGGTTGTGCAAATTGATGGACCGAAAAATTGATGCTCATGGTGAGGGGACGAATGCGCGGAAAGGCGGCGTGCCACCCTTGAAGCCGCCGGCAGGCTTCTCGGAAACTCCATTCACCGAGTTTCGTCACCAAACCCAATGCCCTCGCGATCTCCAAAAATCCGCCCGGTCCGGTCAATCCATATTCGGGATGCTGCCAGCGCAGCAACGCCTCGAACCCCGCGATGGAACCGGACTGCAACAACACGATCGGCTGACATTCCAACTGGAATTCCTCCCGCGCCATCGCCTGCCGCAGATCGGCCTCCAGCTTCAGCCGCGCCATGGCCTGCTCGTGCATCGCCTTGTCGAAAATCACAAATCCCGCACCTCCGATTGCCTTGGCCTGGTGCATCGCGGTCGTGGCATCGCGCAGCAACAACTCACTGCTCTGATAGCCCGCATGAGACGACGCAATCCCCATGCTCACCGTCAGAAAGACTTGCCGTCCCTCCAAGGTGAAGGGCGTGGCAAACTCGCGCTGCAGGCGCTCGGCGACTCGCGTGGCGTTGCCGACGGCTTTGAGATCATCCAGCAGAAACGCGAATTCGTCCCCCTCTATCCGCGCGACCGTATCGGCGGAACGCACACGACGCAAAATCCGTTGGCTGACCTCGATGAGCAGGCGATCGGCGGCCGACGGTCCCAGACTGTCATGGATCACGCGGAAGCCGTCCAGATTCAGATACAGCACGGCGAACGAGTGGGCGTTCTGGCGCCGGCACTGCAGATAGATCCGCTCCAACCGGTCGAGAAACAGCGCGCGGTTTGGGAGGCCGGTGAGGGAATCATGAAAGGTCTCCAGAAACAACCGCTGTTCGGTTTGGCGCTTTTCTTCGATCAGCCGTTTCCGCTCCAGCGCCTGTGTGACCGCATGACCCAGGCGCGCCAAACGGTCCTTCAAGAGGTAGTCCGCCGCGCCCGCCTTCATGCACTCCACCGCCATGTCTTCACCGATGCAGCCGGACACAATGATGAAGGGAAGATCGAGTCCGCGTTCTTGGAGCAATTGCAACGCCTCCCGCGCGGTAAACTGCGGCAGGGAATAATCGGAGAGAATAAAATCCGGCGGCTGGTCCAGTTCCCGGAGATATGCGGCCTTGGAGGCTACCCGACGGAAGGTTGGATCAAATCCGGCCTCGCGAAGCGTCTCGATCATTAACTCCGCATCGGCTGGAGAGTCTTCAAGCAGGAGGAGGTTAAGCTTGGTCGGCATCGTCGTCGGGTTAGCGCAACACTGAAATCCATTCCTTTTCTTATGCACGAACGAAACGGTAGGACTGCCACTACTGCTGCAGTATAGGGCGAGACACCGTGCCGACCAACAAAATACTCAGAATCTGAGCGACTGGGCATGTCGAAGACGGGATGACGTGATCAGGGCAGCGCAGGAATTTAAGAACGCGTGTGTTCGGACGGCAGATTCGGGCCGTCCGTGGGTCGGACAGCCGGCCTTGTGTCAAGTGATGCCGGCGCGTAAGGGACGTAGTTGGGCTGCAGAATTCTTTGTCCCTCGGCCGATATAGCAAACCCGACAAAGGCGTCGGTCAATGCGTTAGAATGCTGGGCGGTGAGCATCAACAGGGGGCGACGCAGCTTGTACTGCCCGCTCTTGACCGTCGGTTGACCCGGTTCAATCTTATCAACCGTGAGAATCCGGATCGGAATGCCATCCTCCTGGGCTTTGAGAGCAGCCGCCAGCGAGAGATAGCTGACGGCTCGGTCACGCCCGGATACGGCGCGCAGCGCCTTTTCATCCGTGCGCACCGGTTTTCCCATTGCGCGGAACTGCCCCACGATTCCCAACGACGTTTCCAAGCCTGACTGTATATTATCCTCAGGCGCCCGGGGCAGCACCTCGACGATTTGATCTCCTCCGTCGAGATCGGACCAACGCGTGATCTTCCCGGTAAACAGATCCCTGACTTGTGCGGTGGTCACTTCGTTCACGGGATTGGCAAAATTGACGATGACCGCAATCCCGTCCCAGGCAATCGGCACAGTTTTCAACGCCGGATCCGGTCGATCGGTCACGGCTACATGGGCTTCGCCAGATTTGACCATCTCCACAGCCTTGACCGTTCTGTCCCACTCGAAGTCGATGGCGGTGCCCGGATGTGCCTTTTCGAAGGCCCGTCCGAGATCCTGCATGACCGGCAGTTCAGGCCCGTGGCCGGCAATCACAATACGGCCCGTCAGCCCGGCAAAAGACGGAGTTACGACCGTCCCCCACATGGCCAAGGCGCCTACCAAAGCGAAGGCTGTTTTTGTCACGGTCTTCATGGAGAGATTCATGCGCAAATCATCCTACTACATAAACCCATTACTTGCTTAGAGCCACAGCAAAGAAAGAAGATTCAAGTCTGGAGAACCAGACGAGGCGAACGTCTTTGACAGTGGTCGGATTGTGGTGGGCCTCCAGCATCTTGGCATGGAGTGATCGCAGAGGAACCCATTGGCCATGAGGCCGCCGTCCTCAGTTTTCGATCAGACACGTGAGGGTTTTGGCGTTCTCAATCGCGTGGCCCATTGCATCGTTGTTGAAATACGCGTAGACGTCCAGCCCGTCACGCAGATAGCGTCTGATCCGCTTGGCCTCCTCCGCCAACTCCGCATCCGTATATCTTGAGGCAAACAGTTTGGCCCTCCCATGAAACCTCAGGTAGGCAAAGTCCGCCGTCAGCACGTCTCTGCGCGGATACCGTGGCGAGTCGGCGATGCAGAGCGCCGCGTTGTGCTGCCGGAGCAGCGCGTAGATCTCCTCCGTAAACCAGGAGTCATGGCGAAACTCTAAAACTACCCTCAAAGGATGAGACTTGGGAGCAGGACGCTGCGCCCTTTTGAGAAAGACCGAAAGCTTTCGCCGGTCGCAACGGAGCGACGGTGGAAACTGCAGCAGGACGGGTCCGAGGTGGGAACCCAGCGCCAGTGCGTTCTGCACAAACGTTGTCCAGGCCTCCTCCACATCCACCAGGCGCTTGACGTGCGTGATGAAGCGGCTGGCTTTGACGGCAAAAAGAAAATTCTCCGGCACCTGCGCCGCCCATTTCTCATAGGTGCTCGGCCGAGGGAGATGGTAGAAAGAGTAATTGACCTCGGTGCTGTCAAACTCGCGGGCAAAGAATTCAAGATAGCCCCCACTCGGCAGGTCTTCCGGATAAAAGATGCCTTTCCAACTCGAATAGGTCCAGCCGGACGTGCCGATCCATATGTGCGCCATGTTCACACGGATCTAGAAGAAGACAAGAAAATCGACTCAGACAATCTGCGAACAAGGCCAGGTAAAGACTCGGATGGAGGGTTTCTGCCGGCCGGGATGGTCGGCATTCTGCCGGTGCCAGGCTTTCACGCCCTTCGTGACACGAGCGAGAGCCGGGTCATCCAGCGCAACCAGAATGACGGAGTTGGTCCCGGGATAGAAGGCAAGTCCTTCCGCCGGTCCCGTTTGCCCATACCCAACCGTCTCGTTCACTTCCGTGAAAGCATGGACCTCGCACTGGTGCAACAGTTCATGCACGCGCTCTTTCAGCGAGGAGCGGAACACGAGCATGACCATTTGCATGAAGCACCTCTACAGCCGGCCTTCGTCCAATTCAATCACATCCGCCCACGTCGCGACTGGAGGGAGCGCACTGACGGACACCCCGCGCTTCGCCGCAATGTCGTGCAAGCGGCCTTGAAACCGCTGCCGTGCGGCATCGTCTTTGGGCTCGGACTTCAGCAGATTTCGGGAGAAAAGGCGGATCTCCGCTTCGGTCACCGGCTTCCCGTTGGCTTTGACCCAGTCCAGGAGTTCCTCGTCCGTCCCCCCGGCCAAGACCCGTTGCTCGAAAGCCTGCGCGTCAATCCCCAGAAACTCGATCAAATACTTATCGAACCCGATCGTGATGTAGTTGTAGTCCTGGATGTGGCCCGCATGGCGCAGCCTGATCTTGTCAATGAAGCGCCCGAGATGCGCGATGCCGCCGAGGAGCGCTTTCGGACTGCGGGGATATTCTGACAACGCCATCAGGACATTTCCCCCTTCTCCTGCTTCCGCACCTTCCCTTCAAAGGGAACTTTTCCTCTGCGACGACGAATCGGTTCTTGCCCCTTTACCCTGATAAGCAACCGAAGCCCATCCTCGACCACAGCGCGTCCAGATAAAAGCCCTGTCGCTTTCATAGCTTCTCGTAAGAGTCTGTCATCCATCACGATGTTCATACGCGAGGCAGAGAGCCTTCCGACTCCCATTCCTGAATATACTCAAAGACCGACACGGCCGGCGACACAAATCTTGGAAGACACCACGCGCTTCGGGCTGCATTCATGCCGCGCATGTCTTCTCGTCCAGCAATTGTTGTAACGTGGCCGCATTTGCGGGCGCGTGACCGTCGGCGTCGTTATTGAAGTAGGCATAGGTGTCGATGCCGTGCCGCGCCAGCCCCGCGATGAACTGCGCCTTATCCCGCAGTTCATCGTCTGTATAGCACGGCGCTACGCGCGGCGTGCGGCCGTGATAGCGGAGATAGGCAAAGTCCGCCGTCACGATGTCATAGCGGGGCCGGCTGACACCGTCGGCGATGCAGAACGCGGCGTGATAGTTCCTCAGCAGGCGATAGGTGTCCTCGGCGAACCAGGAGACATGGCGAAACTCGAAGGCGAGGCGGACGGACTGCGAAATGCGCTTCGTCAGTTCGAGAAAACGGTCGAGACGGCTCAAGTTCTGCCGAAACGAAGGCGGTAACTGAACGAGGATCGGGCCCAAACGCTGCCCAAGAATGCCGGCTCCTCGGAGAAAGGTGCGCCAGGATTCTTCCACATGTCCGAGCCGGCCGATATGCGTGATAATCCGATTCGCTTTGAGGGCAAAGAGAAAATGCGGCGGCACGAGACCAGCCCAGCGGCGATACGTTCCCTCTGAGGGGACGTGGTAGTAGGAGTAATTGACCTCGGTGGTAGCAAACCGGTCGGCGTAGAAGCTCAGGCGTTGCTTGTCCGGGAGATTGTCAGGATAAAACCGGCCCTTCCAGCTTCCATAGACCCATCCCGATGTGCCGATGAAGATGCGCGCCATACGTCCATTGTACCGCCTCACACGAGAAGCCAGGAGTCTTTGCGTTTATTGAAGGCTTCTACAATCGCCAGCGGCTCCAGCGGAGCCTGGGATATCTGAGTCCGATGCAGTTCGAACGGCGGGTTACTGAGTCTTAACCTGATGTCCACGAAACCGGGCCAGCTCATCCGACTCTTTAATTGCCTTGTTTAGCCCGGATGCCGCGATCGACATCCGGGCGAGGATAGGAGCACAGGTGCCTCTGACGGTGAAGGTGGCGCGCCGCAGCACGAGCGCCGCACAGCCTTGGCTCAAACAATGGCAGAGCAGGAAAGAGAAACCATCAGGTCCGCAAGACAGCGGACGGCGCATGAGCGGCGCAGTCGTTGAGCAGCTTTACTTTGTGTGCTATTGTAAAGCCTACTGGAGGAGGCCATGGCTGTTCAAAGACTCAGCAGCAAGAATCAAATCGTGATCCCAAAGGAAGCCCGCCAAGCGATGGGGGTCAAAGGCGGCGATGAATTGTTGGTGGTTGTGAAGAACGATCTCACGCTGGTGATGCCGAAGCCCAAACGCTACGCCCGCACGTTGCGCGGACTGGCCAAAGCGATGTATCCCGCGGGGTATCTGAAACGAGAACGCCGGTCATGGTAGCCGCTTGATCGCCAAAGGGTTTCCCGCCGAACATGAACGCATCGGACTCGACACCAATGTGTTTATCTATTTCTTGGGAGACCATCCACGGTATGGCCCCTGGTGTGCGTCCTTGTTTGAACGCATTGAACGGGGTCACAATCCCGCCGTCACGTCAACCGTCACCCTTCTGGAATTGCTGGTTCAGCCCTACCTCGAGCAACAAGAAGAGTTAGCGCAGAAGATCTTCGCATTGACTACCACGTATCCTGAACTCGACTGGGTGCCCGTCACCATGAATCTGGCGGACCAAGCAGCCGAGCTGCGGGCTCGGTATCGTCTGACCACGCCCGACGCCATACAGCTGGCGACGGCCATCATCCACCGGGCCGCTCGCTTTTATGGAAATGACCGCAGTCTGCGGCGAGTGAAAGAAATCGAATGTGTCATGGTTGATGATGTGACGTGACCGCGCAGGTCATACCCGTATCGAAGGCTGGAGGGATTCAACAAAAGGACTCCCGACACCTTTTCTTCTCTCGCTTCGTTGCGAAGCACGGATCCGAAGAGCGCCAGCCGACGAACACCGAGGCGCCGAATCTCGGACTCAACGGTGTGTAGCCGCCGGATCGCCTCGTCACGGGTGAGGGACATTGTGCTCATGTGGAGAACATACACGAAACATCCGACTGATGCGAGGCGGAAGGCCTAACGTGAAGCTAAGGGGCGCCGCGCTTTTGCGGCGTCCCGCTTGAGCGCAGGGTTAGAACTGGACTCAGCATATTGCGCCCCCATCAACCACGACCACTGAGCCTGTGGTATATGAATTGGCAAACAGATACAGGTAGGCATCTGCAATTTCACCTGCTGCGCCAAGGCGATTCAGAGGCAAAGCTGGCGACAGAGCCCTGACATATTGTGCACGACCGGTAGTCGGCGGTTCGGTATCCACAAAGCCCGGACACACGGTATTGACTCGAATGGGCGCAAGCTCTATAGCGATTGCTTTAGCAAGCGCCTCCGTTGCCGCGTTCATGGCGCTGATAGCCGAATAGCCTGGATAGCTGCGGCGAGAAGCAATGCCTGACGTAAACGTGATGGAGCCATTTGGCCGGATATATGAGACGCCATGTTTTGCCAGCCTATATTGCCCCCAGAACTTCGCATCGAAGGCGGTAATGGCCGAGCCAACTTCGTTTTCAAGAAATCGCCCAGATGGCAAATGCGGTTTGATTGTTACCGCTAAATGGTCGAACTCGCCGACACGCCGGAAAAAACCAGTAACGGAGTGCTCATCCGAAGCATCAACCATTTCTGTTTGGATACGTTCGCCAAGCTGCTTTGCTGCGATGTCGAGCCTCGCTTGGGAGCGGGAAGCGATAACGACCTGAGCTCCGGCACTTATGGCCTTTTGCGCCACCGCAAAACCAATGCCGGAGCTGCCGCCCACGACCACAATTTTCTTGTTTTCAAACATCGCGCTTTCCGATTGCGTAAGTTCTAACGACCAAGCTCAGACGCGTCGCCGCGTCAGCGGCGACGTCGGCTGGAGCGCCTTGTTGGGCGCGGTTTTCTCTAACCAATGCTTCGTGATGTCTGAGGTCAGTGCCAAACGACCAAACTGCCAAAACCTCAGTTCTTCCCGAGACAACAACTTGACCTCAGATATTTCGCTTCCTGTTTTCAACTCGCCGGTAGCCACGACCCAATAAGCCAAAATGACCTGGTTCTTTTCGGTGAATGAATAACAGCCTATGAAGTCTTGAACCTTGCCGTTGAGACCGAGTTCTTCTTTTACTTCCCGCACTACGGCTCCTTCTGGTGTTTCGTTTCTTTCGAGGTAGCCCGTTACCAGTGAGAACATGCCCTCGGGCCACTGCCAGTTCCGGGCGAGAACGACCTTGCCTTGATACTGAACCAAGGCGGCAATCACAGGCACCGGATTGTCCCAGTGCACGAAATTGCATTCTGGTGAGGGACAAGCCTTCCTTTCAACGCCGTCAATGCGCTTGAGTTCCAGCAGGCTTGCACAGTCAGGGCAGTATTTCATGCGCTTGGCCTGTTTTGTTTTGACGCCCAACGTAAAGTTGAGGGGCGCGCCGCTTTGGGCGCGTCCCTCTCGAACGCCATGTTAGGCGGTTTCGCCAGTGACCTGATAGAACTCTACCCGGTTGCCATCTGCATCTTCGACCTGAAACAACCGATATGCGCCGGTCTCTTGAATCTCTGTGAGGTGTGGCGGCACTAGTTTCGCGATGCGATCCCACTCAGCCTGGATGTCGTCCACACGGACATTGGCTACGCAGTTGTTACCATAGATCAAGCCGCAGGTGTCGACCGGCTCGGTGAAGAATCGGGCGGCGAACAACCCGAAAAGTACGCCACCCAAATCGAACCCGCTGAATCGCTCGTTGACAAGCACCGGCTCGCGGTCAAACAGTCGGCCATAGAACACGCGCGCGGAAACCATGTCGCGAACGACAACATAAAGAGCGTCAAGACGCAAGGTGTTTCCTCCCGCCTAACGTAAAAGCTAACCGGCGCGCGCTGTTTGCGCGTCCGTGTTCAGCGCATTGTTCGGCGACGACATTATCGCTGACTCTCGAACCCCTCAAACCTTGGCCTCAAGCGACATTGCAGGAAAGATTCGAGCAGCGTTAGCACGGGAACACCACAGCCCACGTCGAGGAGGAAATTGAGGCGATCGACGTTGGCTTTGATCCATGAACCCACATTCGACTCCGACATTCCTGAGAGTCCAAGGGCGTCGCGGGCAGAGAGAATCGACTTCGCCAGATTGCTGTTTGAACTCGACGGTGCGTAGTGCTGGCTTGTGTAGCGGGCTTGGCTGTTCGCCCCCACCTTTCCGACTTTCAGACATTGTTCCTTCCACACAAAAACGTAGACCGCCATCTTCCCGTTCGGTAATGCCGTCGGCGGCGTGTGAGGTGCAGGGAGCTTTTCAACAGACAAAGCGTTGTCAGACACGCGGACGCCCGCGAGGTCAGCGACTATTCGGAAATCCCTTATCAGAGGTTGCGGATCAGGAAGCATGCGATGTTGTCACCGAACTATTGAGTAGATTGGTCAGCCTATCCCCGCCAAGCAGTTTCGTGATTCCGGCCAATCCTAATAAGCTTTTTCCGTACTTAGCAAGAAATTTTTCAGCCCTCCGGAGCATGGCAAACACTGCGAGTTTGGTCAGCCTATCCCGGCGTACCTTCACCTCTCCGCCCCGCCTGCCAGGGCGCGGGCAGGTCCACATCCGAGCAGGGTAACAGGGTCAGTTCTTGACTTTGCCCTTTGCGAAGACCCGAGCCTGCTGTTGGGAAGGCGGTGCTTCCTCGATCGCGTTCTGGATATTCGAGATTCGCGAAGGAGAGATGCGAAAACGAACGGCGACCGTTTGCAGCGGTTCGATGGCTTCGGAGTCAAACGGCAGCCGGCTGATTGTGAGATCCACCCCGACTCGGCTCGCCTCATGTTCCAAGAGGAGCACCGCGGAGCGCCTGGCAAACGCAATGGCGTCGGGAATCCTGGGTCTGAAGCCCTGGGCTACCGCCAGCGGAAGAAACTGCTCAAGTGTTCGTTCATCAAGACGTAGCAAAGCATCGACATCCTCAGTTGCCCTCGCCTGACCGTGCAAACTTGCCGCAACCCCACCGATCAGGGCTCCTGGAACTTTGGAAACTGTCAGCAGATCACAGAGCGCGCGAACGGCAGGGATAAGGGACGTAAGCGAAGAACCGGTTAGGAATGGGTCGTCTGTATTCGAAGCCACCTTCGTCGAACCTCGTCCTCGGTGTCGCGTTTCAACGCTTTCAATTTCTCCAGGAAGCCCAGCCCAACCGCCATGCGGTAGGCCGCGTCCATCTTCTGAAACTTCGTTTCAAACGAAGTCTCTCGAAGCTCGCCACCAAGCACCTGATCGACCAACTGCCAGCGCTTCATATAGTCACGGGCTTCTTTCTTCGTCAGCTTTTTCATTTCACCGCTGCCTTCGCCGACTTGCCGGCGTGGAGATACTTGTCGATTCCCGCCGACATCTTGCGCCCTTCGGCGATGGCCCAGACGATGAGGGAGGCGCCGCGTTTGGTGTCGCCGCCGGCAAAGACGCCGTCGAGGTTGGTCATGAAGTTTTCGTCCACCGCGACCGCGCCGCGCTGGTCGTACTTGACACCGAGGCTGTCGAGCAGACCGTTCTTGACCGGACCGGTGAAGCCCATGGCGAGCAGCACGAGATCCGTATCCATCTCGAAGTCACTGTTCGGGATCGGAGTGAATTTGCCGTTTTCGAATTTTACGCGGTTCGCATGCAGCTTGGTGACATGGCCGTTGTGGCCGGTGAACTTGGTGGTCGACACGCTCCACTGCCGGTCGCAGCCTTCTTCATGCGCGTGGGACGTGCGGAGTTGCATCGGCCAGAGCGGCCAGGGTGTGGAATCGGCCCGTTGGGGCGGCGGTTCCGGCAACAGTTCAAATTGATGCGCTTCCACGCAGCCCTGCCGGTGCGCGGTACCCAGACAGTCCGATCCGGTATCGCCCCCGCCGATGATCACGACGCGCTTGCCCTTCGCCGTAATCGGTTCATCCGTCACCGGAATCCCGGCCGTGCGCTTGTTCTGTTGCGTGAGATATTCCATCGCCAAGTGAACGCCCTTCAGTTCGCGCCCGGGAATCGGCAGCTCTCGGGCTTGTTCGGCTCCCATCGTCAGTCCCACTGCGTCAAACTGCGATCGTAATTGTTCAGCCGTGATATCCTTCCCAACCGTGACGCCCGTTTTAAACTCGACCCCTTCGGCTTTCATTTGTTCCAGCCGGCGGTCGATCACCCACTTTTCCATTTTGAAATCGGGAATGCCGTAGCGGAGGAGGCCGCCGATGCGAGCGGCCTTCTCAAACAGAGTCACGCTATGGCCGGCGCGAGCGAGCTGCTGCGCGGCGGCCAGACCGGCGGGACCGGACCCGACAATGGCCACGGTTTTTCCTGTCTTCCGTACGGGCAGGACCGGCTCGACCAGGCCTTCGTTGAACCCGCGATCAATGATGTTCCACTCGATGATGCGGATGGAGACGGGATCTTCGTTGATGCCGAGGACGCAGGCCCCTTCGCAGGGGGCGGGGCAGAGCCGTCCCGTGAACTCAGGAAAATTGTTCGTGGTATGAAGGGCCTTGAGCGCGTCTTTCCAGCGGCCGCGATAGACGAGATCGTTCCACTCCGGAATCAGATTGACGACAGGACAACCGGTCGATCCCTGGCAGAACGGCACACCGCAATCCATGCAGCGCGCGCCCTGGATCTTCAGTTTGTCTTCCGAAATCGGCTCATACATTTCCTTCCAGTCGAGCACGCGCAACTCGACCGGCTTCCGCTTCGGGCCCTCACGGGCGTATTTCATGAACCCTTTTGGATCACCCATTCCAGCTCTCGTTATGCGTTATGCGTAATGCGTAATGCGCGTCCAAAACAGAACGTAAACACGGCCCACGCTTTCGCATCACGTCTAACGTTTCACGCCTCACGCGTTCAGTGAACTGCGCTCGCTTTTCGCTTCCGCTCTTCCAACACGCGTTTATAATCCACCGGCATCACTTTCACGAACTTCGGCAGCATGCTGTCCCACGCATCGAGAATGCGCTTCGCGTTCCGGCTGCCGGTGTGCAGGAAGTGCGACGTGATCATCTCGTGCAAAAGCTTCTTGTCGTCGTTGGTGGAGACCTTTTCCAATTCCACCATGCCGAGGTTGCAACGGGACTGGAATTTATCCAGCTCATCCAGTACGAACGCGACGCCGCCCGACATCCCAGCCGCAAAATTCCGCCCGGTGCGGCCCAGCACCACCACCACGCCGCCGGTCATGTACTCGCATCCGTGATCGCCCGTGCCTTCGACGACCGCCCGCACGCCGCTGTTCCGTACCGCGAACCGCTCCCCGGCCATGCCGTAAAAATACGCTTCCCCTTGCGTCGCGCCGTAGAGCGACGTGTTGCCGATCAAAATAGTCTCTTCGGGCATATAGAGCGCGTTCTTGGGCGGGTAGACGATGATTTTGCCGCCCGAGAGGCCCTTGCCGAGATAATCGTTCGACTCGCCTTCCAACGTGAGCGTGATGCCCCGCGACAGGAAGGCGCCGAACGATTGACCGGCTGAGCCGGTGAACTTGATGGAAATGGTGTCGGGCGGCAGACCCTCGAGCCCGTATTTCTTCGCAATCCGGCTGGACAACATCGTGCCGACGGTCCGGTTCACGTTCCGTATCGGCAGATCAAGCGTGACTTTCTGACCCTTCTCGATCGCCGGTTTGCACAGCTTGATTAATTTATTGTCCAGGATATCCGCCAGGCCATGATCCTGTTTCTGCACGCAGTAGCGAGGAATCTCCGGCGCCACGTCCGGCGCCTTCAACAGCGGCGTGAGATCGAGCCCCTTGGCCTTCCAATGGTCGATCGCCTTTTGGATTTTCAATTTGTCGACGCGACCGACCATCTCATTGACCGTCCGGAAACCGAGCTTCGCCATGATCTGCCGCAATTCTTCGGCCACGAAAAAGAAGAAATTGACGATATGTTCCGGTTGTCCCGCAAACTTCTTCCGCAAGGCCGGATCCTGTGTCGCAATGCCGACCGGACAGGTATTCAAGTGGCACTTGCGCATCATGATGCAGCCTTCGACGACCAGCGGCGCGGTGGCGAAG